>JAFUNA010000007.1 GCA_017473165.1 Clostridia bacterium
GGAAACTGCCGGTCGTGTGTTCTTCAATACAAATTTAGCGGCTGCGGTTGCTTGTTGCACGACCTTGATAGTAACCTGGATTCGATATAAAAAACCTGATGTTTCTATGACTTACAATGCAGCTCTTGCCGGTCTTGTCGGAATAACGGCCGGATGTGATGCGGTAAGTCCCGTAGGTGCAGCGATAATCGGACTTATCTGTGGTGTTACAGTTGTTTTTGCGGTTGAATTTTTTGATAAAATCGCAAAAATTGATGACCCCGTCGGAGCGGTTTCCGTGCACTGTGTTTGCGGTGCACTCGGAACAATTCTTACCGGATTTTTCGCAACCGGTGTTTCAACCGAAAAAGGCTTGTTTTATGGCGGCGGTCTTCATTTTCTCGGAGTTCAGTCTTTAGGCGTGGCTTCGGTTGCAGTTTACGTTGCGGTTGTGATTACCGTTGTTTTTCTTGCTATCAAGCATACGATAGGACTTCGTGCAGAGCCTGAAGACGAGCTTGCAGGTCTTGATGTTTCGGAACATGGTTTACTCACCGCTTATGCCGGCTTTGCAATGCTTCCTGACACGACGGTTGCTGATGAAGATAAGCCGATTGAGGTTACAGGCGATGTCCCCGTTGCAGAGGCGATACCCGTAAAAAAGATTCCAACCTTTGATGACAGTATGCCTAAAATGACGAAAGTGGAAATTATATGCAAAGAATCAAGGTTTGAAGCTCTTAAAACCGCAATGATGAACATAGGTATTACCGGTATGACTGTTTCCCATGTTCTTGGATGCGGCGTACAGAAAGGTAAACCGGAGTATTACCGTGGCGTTCAGGTTGAAGCCAATCTGCTGCCAAAGGTACAGGTCGATATCGTTGTAAGCGCGGTTCCTGTCCGCAGTGTCATTGAAACTGCGAAGAAGGTGCTTTACACCGGACATATCGGCGACGGTAAGATCTTCGTTTACGATGTTGAAAATGTTGTAAAGGTTCGTACCGGCGAAGAAGGATATGATGCTCTTCAGGATGTTGAATGATAAATATAAATTTGTGAAAGGAGCATAATCTTATGCAAAAAACAGAAGTTCAATTTATTTCTCACATAACATTCACAGAGCAGACTCCGGATATGCTTCTTGAAAGAAAACAAATCGATTCGATGTACGAAAAGGCTTTTCTTTCGATAAAAGATGAAGTTTGCAGCGAATATTCTCAAAACACTACAACTTGGGATTGACCCCGCTTGATTGCAGCCAAGGCAGTTGAAAAAACTGCCTTGGCTCGTAGTGATTTATTGTTTATATAAGGATAGTGATATTATGTGTTCAATTATGAGCTGGTGCAGCAGTAAGGCAGCTGCCGATGAATTTAAAAAAGGATTTGACAAAACCATTTCAAGAGGGCCTGATGATACTAAAATAATCGATACCGGTAAGGGGATTGTAGGTTTCCACAGGCTTGCAATTATGGGCTTGCACCCCGAAGGAATGCAGCCGTTTGAGCTTGACGGAAGCTATGTTGTTTGTAACGGTGAAATCTACGGCTTTGAAAAGCTGAAAGACCGTTTAATAAAAAAAGGATATTCATTTAAAAGCGAGAGCGACTGCGAAATACTGCTTCCGCTTTATAAAGAATACGGCACAGATATGTTTGCGATGCTCGATGCTGAGTTTGCTTGTGTTATATTTGATGGGGTAAAACAGGAATACATAGCGGCAAGAGACCCTATCGGAATCAGACCGCTTTACTACGGATACGATAAAAACGGAGATATTCTTTTTGCCAGCGAAGCGAAAAACCTTGTCGGCATTGCGGATAAAATAATGCCGTTTCCTCCGGGATGCTATTATAAAAATGAAGAATTTATCTGTTACCGAGATATAGCGGCGGTCAAAAAGGTATGCAACGATGATCTTGAAACCGTTTGTAGGAACATTCACGATAAGCTTGTTGCGGGCATTGAAAAGCGACTTGTTGCCGATGCAAAGGTAGGCTTTCTTCTTTCGGGCGGACTGGACTCCTCTCTTGTATGCGCTGTAGCTGCAAAGAAAAGCAGCGAGCCCATTAAAACATTTGCAATCGGTATGAGCGAGGATGCAATTGACCTTAAATATGCAAAGCAGGTTGCGGATTATATCGGCAGCGAGCATAAGGAAATCATCATAACAAAGGATGATGTTCTTGATGCTCTTGAAGAGGTCATTTATATTCTCGGAACTTACGATATAACGACAATCAGAGCAAGCATGGGAATGTATCTTATCTGTAAGGCAATTCATGAACAGACCGATATAAGAGTTTTGCTTACGGGAGAAATTTCGGATGAGCTTTTCGGGTATAAATATACCGATTTTGCCCCCGATGCTCGTGCTTTCCAAAAAGAAGCGCAAAAAAGAATCCGTGAGCTTCATATGTATGATGTTCTTCGTGCAGACAGGTGTATTTCATCAAACTCTCTTGAAGCAAGAGTACCCTTCGGTGACCTTGATTTTGTTGAGTATGTTATGTCTGTTGACCCCGATAAAAAGCTTAATAAATACGGAAAGGGAAAATACCTTCTCCGTCATGCTTTTGAAAGAGATTATCTTCCCGATGAAATTCTGTGGCGTGAAAAGGCTGCATTTTCGGATGCTGTAGGTCATTCAATGGTGGATTATCTTAAAGAATACGCCGAAACATGTTACACAGATGAGGAATATGAAGTGAAAAAATCAAAATATTCTCACGCACAGCCGTTTACGAAGGAATCTCTTCTTTACAGAGAGCTTTTTGAAAAATATTATCCCGGTCAGGCAGAAATGATTGCAGATTTCTGGATGCCCAACAAAGAGTGGGAAGGATGCAATGTAAACGACCCGTCAGCCAGAGTTCTCTCAAACTACGGCGACAGCGGTAAATAAGAGGTGCTTTTATAATGAGTATTGAAAAAAGAATAAAAATCAAAGATTTATTTCAAAAATTCGAAGAGCAAATCGGAAAAGAAGTCACCGTAAGAGGCTGGGTAAGAAACCACCGCAAGCAGAAAAATATGGGCTTTATTGAGCTGTATGACGGCAGCTGCTTCAAATCCCTGCAGCTTGTATATTCTGCCGAGAGTGATGTCGACGGAAAAATCAAGTCAATTCGCAACGGCTCCTGCGTTGAAGCGTCAGGAACCGTAAGACAAGGCTTTCAGAATGAGACGGTTGAGCTTAATGTTTCGCAAATAGATCTTCTCGGCGACTGCCCCGAAGATTATCCTATGCAGCCGAAACGCCATTCGGTTGAATTTTTGAGAGAAAATGCTTATCTCAGACCGAGAACGAGACTTTTTCAGGCAGTATTCAGAATACGAAGCGTGGCGGCACAGGCAGTTCACCGATATTTCACCGAGCAGGGATTTCTCTATGTGCAAACACCGTTGATAACGGCAAACGATGCCGAAGGTGCTGGAAACACCTTTACGGTTACTACGCTCGAAGCAAACGGTAACAAGCCCGACTATAAAAACGATTTCTTCGGACTCCATACTTCATTAGCGGTAACGGGTCAGTTGGAAGCAGAAGTGTTTGCAATGGCATTCGGAAATGTATATACATTCGGTCCCACATTCCGTGCAGAAAACTCCAACACCAAAACTCATATGGCTGAGTTCTGGATGATTGAGCCTGAAATGGCGTTCTGCGATTTGGAGCAGCTGATGGATGCTGAAGAGGATTTTCTGAAAAGTGTGCTGTCATATATCATGGAGCAGTGTGACGATGAGCTTGCGTTTCTTGAAAAATATACAAATCTTCCGCTTCGTGAAAGAATGAAAGCTGTTACCGAGTCAGAAATTGTGAGAGTTCGTCACGAAGAAGTGGTTCGTATCCTTAAAGAATCTGGAGAAAATTTTGAATTTGAGCCCGAATACGGTCAGGATATTGCCAAGGAACACGAAAAGTATCTTACGGAAAAGTATTTCAAAGCACCTGTATTTGTTTATGATTGGCCAAAGGATATTAAGGCTTTTTATATGTATCAGAATGATGACGGCAAAACCGTTGCTGCAGTTGACCTTCTTGTTCCCGGTGCGGGAGAGCTTATGGGCGGCAGTCAAAGAGAAGTGCGCTATGATTTACTTAAAAACAGAATGGATGAGCTCGGCATATCCGAAGAAAGTCTTTGGTGGTATCTGAATCTGCGCAAATACGGCGGCTGCGACCATTCAGGATTCGGCATGGGATTTGAACGGTTGCTTATGTATGTAACAGGTATGGAGAATATCCGTGATGTTATTCCATTCCACAGAACACCCGGAAGCTGTGAGTATTAAAAATAATCTTTTATCAGAGGTTGACAAATTGCCGTCTGTTGGAGTATAATATCTGCATTAAAGGCAAAGGCGTCTTTGAGTTTGATTCTTGAAGTGTCTCTGCCTTCTTTTTTATCGAAAATTAAACAAGCGGATATAGGCAATGGCGTCTTGATGTTTATTCATTAAGTTGTCATTGCCTTTTTTTAATTTTGAACGGAGGTACACTGAAATGACAAAAAAAGAACAGCTTTACGAAGGAAAGGCGAAAAAAGTTTTTAAGACTGATAGCCCCGAGCTTTTGATTGTTTCCTATAAGGATGATGCAACTGCATTCAACGGTTTGAAAAAAGGAACAATCGCAGGCAAAGGCATTATCAATAACAAAATGAGCAACCTTCTTATGCAGAAGCTTGAGCGAGTTGGTATTCCCACTCATTTTGTCAAAGAACTTTCAGAAAGGGAAACTCTGGTTAAAAAGGTTTCCATTGTACCCCTTGAAGTGATTGTAAGAAATATTGCAGCAGGCTCATTCTCCAAACGCTACGGAGTTGAGGAAGGCTTTGTGTTTGAAACTCCTACCATTGAATTTTCTTATAAAAACGATGATTTGGGCGACCCGTTGATGGACGAGTATCATGCAATTGCAATGAAGCTTGCAACCAAAGAAGAAATTGAAACAATCAAAAAATATGCCTTTGGAGTTAATGAACAGTTGAAAGCTTTCTGGAGTGAATGCGGTGTAACCCTTGTTGATTTCAAGCTTGAATTCGGCAGACTTGCTGACGGAACAATAGTTCTTGCCGACGAAATCAGCCCCGATACCTGCCGCTTATGGGATACCAAAACGGGAGAAAAGCTTGATAAGGACAGATTCCGCCGTGATTTGGGTGGCGTTGAGAATGCTTATGCAGAGGTCATGAAACGCCTTGAGCAGCATATATAAGGGAGGTTTTGAAATGTCAAACTGTGCAATAGTCGGAATCAACTGGGGAGATGAAGGAAAAGGCAGAATGGTTGACTTGCTGACTGAAAACTATGATGTAGTAGTCCGCTATCAGGGAGGCGGAAATGCAGGACACACCGTTATCAATGAGCACGGAAAATTTGCCTTGCACCTTCTTCCATCGGGTATCTTCAGAGAAGGTGTCGTGAATATTCTCGGAAACGGCGTTGCTCTTGACCCCGAAAATCTTTGGAACGAAATGCAGGATGTTATGGAAAAGGGAGTTTCGCTTACCCCCGAAAATCTCAAAATAAGCGACCGTGCATCGCTCCTGCTCCCTTGGCACCGTGATTTGGATGAGCTTGAGGAAATGAGACTCAAGGATAAAAAATACGGTTCAACAAAACAAGGAATAGCTCCGTTTTATTCCGATAAATACCAAAAGAAAACAATTCTTGCGGGTGAGCTTTTCTATCCCGAAGAGCTTAAAGCACATCTCTCAGATTTGGCAGAATGGAAAAATCTCACCTTAACCGAAGTATACGGTGCAAAGCCTTATACGGAAGGAATGCTTGATGAGTGGCTTTCTGACTATTGCAAGAAAATCAAGCCTTTTGTGTGTGATACAGGTGCATTTCTGAAAGAAGCACAGGCAAGCGGTAAAAGCATTCTTTTTGAAGCTCAGCTCGGTTCTCTGCGAGACCTTGATTACGGAATTTACCCCTACACAACATCGTCAAACACTACGGCGGCATACGCACCCATCGGTTCTGGCTTGCCGTCGGCAAAAATCAACGATGTTGTGGGCGTTGTAAAGGCATACTCAACCTGTGTTGGTGAAGGTCCGTTTGTCTGCGAGATGTTTGGCGATGAAGCGGAAGAGCTTCGCAAAGCAGGGTTTGAATACGGTGCCAAAACCGGCAGACCGAGAAGAGTCGGCCCCATTGATTTACCTGCAACAAAATACGGTGTTCAGGTACAGGGTGCAACCGAGATTGCACTTACCAAGCTTGATGTTCTGAGCTATATGGATAAAATTCCCGTTTGCACACATTACCTTGTCAGTGGCGAAAAAACAGACCGTTTCCCTTTCCCTATTGCCTTAAATTCCGCAAAGCCAGTTGTAGAATACCTTGACGGCTGGAAATGCGATATTTCCGATATCCGTTCATGGGATGACCTGCCCGAGCAGGCACAGAATTATGTAACATTCATTGAAAAAGCCATCGGCTGTCCGATAACCTATGTTTCCGTTGGTCCGGAAAGAGACAGCATAATAATAAGAAAATAAGGAGAACTCAAAAATGACAAATCAATACGAATCCCCCTTATCATCTCGCTACGCATCAAAATATATGCTTGAGCTTTTTTCGTCGGATATGCGTTATCGTACATGGCGCAGACTCTGGGTATCACTTGCAAAGGCGGAAATGAAGCTTGGTCTTCCCCTAACGGCAGAGCAGGTTTCGGATTTGGAAAATAATATCGAAAACATAGATTATGAATGCGTAAGCAAAAGAGAAAAAGAAGTGCGCCACGATGTTATGGCTCATGTTTATGCTTACGGCAAGGTTGCACCCTCTGCGGCAGGCATCATTCATCTCGGTGCAACAAGCTGCTATGTAACCGATAATGCGGATTTGATTATTTACCGTGACGGCTTGCTTTATCTTCGCAAGGAGCTTTTAAAGGTTATTGCAAATCTTGCAGATTTTGCGGAAAAATACAAGACATTACCAACACTCGGCTATACCCACTATCAGCCCGCACAGCTTGTGACTGTCGGCAAAAGAGCAACACTCTGGATGCAGGATTATCTCTCCGATCTCAACGAGATTGATTTCGCAATTGAAAACATCAAATTTCTCGGATGCAGAGGTACAACAGGAACAGAAGCAAGCTTTGTTGACTTGTTTGAGGGTAACACGTCAAAAATCGATGAAATGAACCGAATGATTGCATCGGATTTCGGCTTTGATGAATGCTTTGATGTTTGCGGTCAGACATATCCCCGCAAGGTTGACAGCAGGATTCTTAACGCTCTTTCTTCGGTTGCACAGAGCTGTTACAGAATGGCAAATGATATAAGGCTTCTCCAGCACGACAGACAGCTTGAAGAACCGTTTGAAAAGAATCAGATTGGGTCATCTGCCATGGCATATAAGCGCAACCCTATGAGAAGCGAGAGAATATGCTCGCTTACACGATATCTTATGGCGGATGCAATGAATGCACCGATGACCGCTTCAACCCAATGGCTTGAACGAACTCTTGATGATTCCGCAAACCGCCGTATATCAATGCCCGAAGGCTTCCTCTGCGCCGATGCGATTCTCCGTCTTGCACAGAATGTTACCGACGGACTTCATGTAAACGAAAAAATTGTTGAAAAAACAGTTAAAGAATATCTGCCGTTTATTGCAACAGAAAATCTGATGATGGAAGCGGTCAAAAAAGGAGGAAACCGTCAGCAGCTTCACGAAACAATCCGCAAATGCTCTATGGAGGCTACTGCAAAAATGAAAAACGGTGAAGAATGCGACTTACTTTCACGTCTGGCGGCAGAAAAAGAATTCGGTTTAACCGAAGAAGAGATGAATACACTTCTCACCCCGTCTGCATATATAGGCAGATGTCCCGAACAGGTTGATGCATTTCTCGGCAAGATAAAACCGCTGCTTGTCGGTGTTTCGCACGAAAATACGGAAATAGATTTATAAAAACGGAGGTGAACACGGTGAGTGAAAAAATACTTGTGCTTGATTTCGGCGGTCAGTATAATCAGCTGATTGCAAGGCGTGTGCGTGAACAGCATGTCTATACCGAAATAAAGCCGTATAACAAAATATCTGTTGATGAGATAAAAGGGATCGGATATAAGGGCATAATTTTTACGGGAGGACCCAACAGTGTATATGATGAATTGTCGCCCCATTATTCTGCGGATATTCTCAATGCAGGTATTCCGATTCTCGGTATCTGCTACGGCTGTCAGCTTATGGCATATATGGCAGGCGGAGAAATACGCAGTGCTGAAAACAGCAGCGAATACGGAAAAACCGCTGTGTTCACAAAGGAAAACCCGTTGTTTAAAAATGTTCCGTACGAAAGTATTTGTTGGATGAGCCATACGGATTATGTGAAAACTCCTCCCGAAAACTTCAAAATCATTGCAAATACAGCGAAATGTCCTTGTGCTGCAATGTGTGATGAAAAAAGAAAGCTTTACGGAGTTCAGTTTCATCCCGAAGTTACCCACACCGAATACGGAAAAGAAATGCTGAGCAATTTTCTTTTTGAAATCTGCGGTTGTAAAGGTGAATGGAAAATGGATGATTTTGTTGAACAATCCGTTGAAAAATACCGTGTGAAGCTTAAAGATAAAAAGGTTCTTCTCGCTCTTTCGGGAGGAGTTGATTCATCGGTTGCCGCTGTTCTTCTTCACAAGGCAATAGGCAAAAATCTGACCTGCGTTTTTGTTGATCACGGTCTTTTGCGTAAAGATGAAGGTGATTTTGTTGAGCAAACTTTCAGGAAAAAATTCGGACTGAATCTCATAAGGGTAAATGCCAAAGAAAGATTTTTGAATAAGCTTTCGGGAGTTGCCGATCCCGAAGAAAAAAGAAAAATAATCGGCGAAGAATTTATCCGTGTGTTTGAAGATGAAGCAAAAAAACTCGGAAAAATCAATGTGCTTGTTCAGGGCACAATTTATCCTGATGTAATTGAAAGCGGCAAAGGTGATTCAGCGGTTATTAAAAGTCACCATAACGTGGGCGGTCTGCCCGATGTTATATCCTTTGACGAAATAGCAGAGCCTCTTCGTGACCTTTTTAAGGATGAGGTGCGTGAGGCAGGAACAAAGCTCGGCATACCTTGTGAGCTCGTATGGCGTCAGCCGTTTCCGGGTCCGGGTCTTGCAGTCAGAGTAATCGGAGAAATTACAAAAGAAAAGCTTGATATTCTCCGCGAAGCGGATGCAATATTCCGTGACGAAATATCAAAAGCAGGTCTCGAAAAATCGGCAAGCCAGTATTTTGCAGTGCTGACCGATTCAAGGACCGTCGGTGTTATGGGTGATGCGAGAACCTATGGCTATACCGTTGCTTTGCGTGCGGTTACAACCGATGATTTTATGACTGCTGAGTGGACAAGGCTGCCGTATGAGGTTCTTGAAAAAGCAAGCAGCAGAATAACAAACGAGGTTAAAGGCATATCAAGGGTTGTTTATGATATCACCTCGAAGCCTCCTGCCACAGTTGAATGGGAGTGATAATATGACCAAATATATCTTTGTAACCGGAGGCGTTGTTTCGGGTCTCGGTAAGGGAATAACCGCCGCTTCGCTCGGAAGACTTCTCAAAGCAAGAGGCTTAAAGGTTGCTGCACAGAAGCTTGACCCGTATATAAATGTTGATCCCGGAACGATGAGTCCTTATCAGCACGGCGAGGTTTATGTTACCGAAGACGGTGCGGAAACCGACCTTGATTTGGGGCACTACGAGAGATTTATAGACGAAAATCTGAATAAATATTCAAACCTGACTACGGGCAAGGTTTATTGGAATGTTTTGAATAAGGAACGCAGAGGAGAATATCTCGGTTCAACCGTTCAAGTGATTCCTCATATTACAAATGAAATCAAAGAGTTTGTTTACAGCGTAGGCAAAAAGACAAATGCAGATGTTGTTATAACTGAAATCGGCGGAACAATCGGCGATATTGAATCACAGCCTTTTATTGAAGCGGTACGTCAGATTTCGCTTGAAGTCGGCAGAGAAAACAGCCTTTTTATCCATGTGACCCTTGTTCCGTTTCTTCGCGGTTCCGATGAACACAAATCAAAGCCGACGCAGCATTCCGTTAAGGAGCTTCAAGGCATGGGCATCAACCCGAACATTGTTGTACTTCGCTGTGATGAGCCGTTGGAAGAATCCATATTTAAAAAGATATCTCTTTTTTGTAATGTCAAACCCGATTGTGTTATTGAAAACATCACTCTCCCAAACCTTTACGAAGCCCCTTTAATGCTCGAAAAATCTGATTTTTCATCCGTTGTCTGCCGTGAGCTCGGCATAAATGCTCCCGAGCCTGACCTTGCGGAATGGACGCAGATGGTGGAGCGCATCAAGGCGATACCTTATACCGTAAACATTGGTCTTGTCGGCAAATATGTTGAACTTCACGATGCATATCTTTCGGTTGCGGAAGCTCTTCAGCACGCAGGATATTACCATAACACCCATATAAAAATCAGTTGGATTGATTCCGAAAAGCTGACCGCTGAAAATTGTTCGGAATTTCTTTCAGATCTCGACGGTATTATTGTTCCCGGCGGTTTCGGAAGCCGTGGTATCGAAGGCATGATTCTTGCAGCAAAATACGCAAGAGAAAACCACCTTCCTTATTTCGGAATTTGTTTGGGTATGCAAATCGCCGTTATCGAATACGCACGGAATGTATGCGGTATTTCAGATGCTGATTCGGGTGAGTTTGACGAACTTTGCAAGCACAAAGTAATCAACTTTATGCCCGGTCAGAGTGATGATATTGACAAGGGCGGTACGCTTCGTTTGGGTGCTTATCCTTGCAAAATAAAACCCGACACAACAATGGAGCGTTGCTATGAAACAAATCATATCAGCGAACGCCACAGACATCGCTATGAATTCAACAACCATTACCGTGATTTGCTTACACAACACGGACTTACTTTAAGCGGACTTTCTCCTGATGAAAGACTTGTTGAAACCGTTGAGCTGACAGAAAGACCCTTCTATGTAGGCGTTCAGTATCATCCCGAATTCAAAAGCAGACCCAACAAGCCGCATCCGCTGTTCAAGGGATTTGTAGGTGCGGCACTTAAGCGTTCAAACGGAGGAAAAGAATGAGCATACATGAAGAATGCGGAGTTTTCGGAGTGATTTCAGCCGAGCCTGCCGATGTAGCGGGTGTTGTATATTACGGCTTATATGCCCTGCAGCACAGAGGACAGGAAAGCTGCGGAATAGTTGTTAATGATGACGGACTTTTCAGTTCTCACAAGGATTTGGGACTTGTCAGCGAGGTTTTTCATTCCGAAGTTCTGTCAAGATTTCCGAAAGGCACAATGGCTGTGGGGCATGTCCGATACGGCACAACGGGCGGTACAAACCGCACCAACTGTCAGCCCATTGAAGTTAATCATCAGAAAGGCAGAATGGCACTTGCTCATAACGGAAATCTGAGCAATGCCGCAAAACTCCGCAATGAACTCGAATTATCCGGAGCTATTTTTCACACAACAAGTGATACCGAAACCATTGCATATATCGTAACAAGAGAGCGCCTGAAACTGCCCTCGATAGAAGATGCTTTAAGCTCGGCAATGAATATTCTTGAAGGAGCCTATTCGCTTGTTCTGATGTCGCCGCAAAAGCTTATTTGTGCCCGAGACCCTTACGGCTTCAGACCACTTTGCTACGGCAAAACACAAGACGGAATGTATGTTATAGCATCTGAAAGCTGTGCGTTAAAGGCTGTGGGTGCGGAATTTATCCGTGATGTTGAACCCGGCGAAATAATAGTTTTTAGCAAAAACGGAATTGTCAGCCGAAAGGAACACTGTGATTCTAAAAAGAAAAAACTCTGCATTTTTGAATATATTTATTTTGCACGCCCCGATTCCGAGATTGACGGTGTTTCCGTTCATTTATCAAGAATCGAAGCAGGCAGAATACTTGCGAGGGAGCATCCTGCGGATGCCGATATTGTGGTAGGTGTTCCTGATTCGGGGCTTGATGCGGCACTCGGATTCAGCCGTCAGTCCGGCATTCCTTACGGAATAGGTCTTATAAAAAACAAATATATCGGAAGGACCTTTATTTCGCCCGGTCAAAGCACGAGGCTTGATCAGGTAAAAATAAAGCTCAGTGCAGTTGAAGAAAGCGTTAAAGGTAAAAAGGTTGTTCTTATTGACGATTCAATTGTAAGAGGTACAACCTGCGGCAGAATAGTAACTCTTCTGCGTGAAGCGGGAGCTGAAGAAATTCATATGCGTATTTCTTCACCTCCGTTTCTGAATCCGTGTTATTACGGCACGGATATTGATACAAGAGAGAATCTGATTGCCTGCAATCATTCAGTTGAAGATATTGCGAAAATAATAGGTGCTGATACCTTGGGATATCTGCCTGTTTCTCAGCTTTCTTTACTGACGGGCAACTGTGATTATTGCTCTGCCTGTTTTAACGGTGATTATCCGACAGAAATTCCGACCGATATATGCAAAAACAGATTTGAACAAAAGCTTTCAGAGGCTAAAAAAGAGAGGTAACGGTATGGTTACACAATATAACAGAAAAATTGTTTTAGAGGACGGAAGTGAATACTACGGCTATGCTTTCGGCGATACATCCGACAAGGTATGCGAAATTGTTTTTAACACTTCAATGGTCGGTTATCAGGAAATAATTTCCGATCCTTCTTATACGTATCAGGCGGTTGTTATGACTTATCCGCTTATCGGAAATTACGGGATGACAGATGATGACTTTGAAACAAAAACACCGACTATAGGTGCACTCATTGTTCGTGAATACAACGATTTGCCTTCAAATTTCAGAAGCACGGCAACTCTTTCCGAAGTTATGAAAAAGCACGGAATACCGGGCATTTACAGCATTGATACTCGTAAGCTTACCCGTTCTATCAGAGATAACGGAAGCTGTAAGGTAATAATAACAGATGCCAATGTTTCCCATGAATATTGTATGGACATACTGAAAAAAGCGGATATCCCGACTAATGCGGTTTCAACCGTGAGCTGTGATAAAATATGGGTTTCACCGTGCAAAAACGAAAAGTATCATGTTGTTGCCATTGACTGCGGAATGAAAATGAACATCGTACGTTCACTCAACAAAAGAAATTGCAAGGTAACAATTGTACCTTGGAATACCTCTTCTGATGAAATTGAAAAGCTTTGCCCCGACGGTGTGTTTATTTCAAACGGGCCCGGCGACCCGACTGATGTTCAGCCTGTAGCAGAAACTATCAAAGCTCTTAAGGGCAGATATCCGATTTTTGGAATTTGTTTGGGTCATCAGATTATTTCTCTTGCCTACGGTGCAAAAACCTATAAGCTCAAATTCGGTCACAGGGGCGGGAATCATCCCGTTCGTAATCTTGAAACTAATAAAATTGAAATCACCTCGCAGAATCATTCCTATGCGGTTGACTACGAAAGTGTTAAGTCAACGGAGCTTGAAGTTACCCATATCAATTTGCTTGATAGCACGGTTGAAGGAGTGAAATGCGATAAAGATAGAATATTCAGTGTGCAATATCATCCCGAGAGTGCACCCGGTCCGCAGGACAGTGCATATCTGTTTGACCGCTTCATAAGGATGATGGAGGAGGAAAAGAGCAATGCCTAAAAGAACGGATATTAAAAAGGTTCTTGTAATCGGTTCAGGACCTATTGTTATCGGGCAGGCGGCAGAATTTGACTATGCAGGCACTCAGGCTTGCCTTGCACTTAAAGAAGAAGGCTATGAGGTTATTCTTTGCAATTCCAATCCCGCAACCATTATGACCGACACAACAGTTGCGGACAAGGTCTATATGGAGCCGCTGACACTTGAGTATGTTGCTAAAATTATCCGCTACGAAAGACCCGATGCCGTTCTTCCCGGAATAGGCGGTCAGACAGGTCTTAACATTGCAATGCAGCTTGAAAAAAAAGGAGTTCTTGCTGAGTGCCGTGTTGAGCTTCTCGGTACAAAGAGCGAAAGCATTGAAAGAGCTGAAGACCGTGAAATGTTCAAAAAACTCTGCGAAAATCTGGGTGAACCCGTGCTTCCGTCAGATATTGCAAATTCGGTTGAAGAAGGTCTGAAGGTCGCAGAAGAAATCGGTTATCCGGTTGTTCTTCGTCCTGCATTCACTTTGGGCGGTACAGGTGGCGGATTTGCCGATAATGAGGATGAATTTATTCCTCTTATGAAACATGCTCTTTCTCTTTCTCCTGTCAGTCAGGTGCTGATTGAAAAGAGCATCAAAGGCTATAAAGAAATCGAATATGAAGTTATGCGTGACAGCAACGACACGGCAATAACCATCTGTAATATGGAAAATATTGACCCCGTCGGAATTCACACAGGAGACTCAATCGTTGTATGTCCGTCACAAACACTTACAAACAAAGAATATCATATGCTGCGCGACAGTGCTCTCAAAATAATCCGTGCACTTGAAATTGAGGGAGGCTGTAATGTTCAGTTTGCACTTGACCCCAAATCGTTTCAATATTATTTGATTGAGGTCAACCCCAGAGTTTCACGCTCATCAGCTCTTGCTTCAAAGGCAAGCGGATATCCGATTGCAAGGGTGTCTGCCAAAATCGGAATAGGAATGACGCTTGATGAAATAAGAATTGCAAACACACCGGCGTCATTTGAACCGACTCTTGACTATGTTGTAACAAAAATGCCCCGTTTTCCGTTTGATAAGTTTGCAGATGCCAACAATTCTCTCGGTACTCAGATGAAGGCAACGGGTGAGGTTATGAGCATAGGCAGAACAATAGAGGAAAGCTTGTTAAAAGCAATACGCTCGCTTGAAATCGGTTTGTATCACCTTGAAAACAAAAGGTTTGACGGAATGAGCGAAGATGAGCTTACCGAATATATTAAAGTCGGAACGGATGACAGAATCTATGCCATTGCCGAGCTTTTGCGTATCGGCTGCAGCAAAGAAAAAATTGCACAGGCATCGGGAATTGATGTTCTCTTTATCAACAAGTTAAAAAACATTATTGATAAAGAAACCGAAATCAAAACCAACCCTTTAAACACGGATGTTTTACGTGTTGCAAAGAAAACGGGCTTTTCTGACAGAGAAATCGCAAAACTGTGGAATTTGAGCGAAACTGAAATATTTAAAATCAGAAAATATGCAGGGATAATTCCTGTCTATAAGATGATTGATACCTGTGCTTCGGAATTTGACAGCTATGTTCCTTATTTTTATTCAACCTACGAGGAAGAAAATGAGTCGGTCGTATCCGACAATAAAAAGGTTATTGTTCTCGGCTCGGGACCTATCCGAATAGGTCAGGGTGTTGAGTTTGATTATTCAACCGTTCACGCAGTCAAAACCATAAAAGCGGCCGGCTATGAAGCAATAATCATTAACAACAACCCTGAAACCGTTTCAACCGATTACACCTGCTCCGATAAGCTCTATTTTGAACCGCTTTGCGTTGAAGATGTTATGAATGTCATCGAGCTTGAAAAGCCGATGGGCATTATCGCAACTCTCGGCGGTCAGACAGCAATCAACCTTGCTCAGCCTCTCCGTGACAGAGGTGTGAATATTATCGGAACAAACTGCGAGGCCATTGAAAAAGCGGAAAACAGAGATGCATTTGAAAAATTGCTTTCGGAGCTTGAGATTCCTCAGCCCAAGGGCCGGGCAGTCACAAACATCGAAGCGGGCATACGAGCGGCTGAAGAAATCGGCTATCCCGTGCTTGTAAGACCCAGCTTTGTTCTTGGTGGCAGAGCTATGCAGATTGTGGCGAAGGAAGAGCATCTGCGCCATTACTTGAAAACCGCCGTTGAGATTGATGAGGATAAGCCCGTGCTTGTTGATAGATATATCAGAGGCAAAGAGGTTGAGATTGATGCTGTCTGCGACGGAAAAAAAGTTTTTGTTCCGGGAATAATGGAGCTTGTTGAAAGAACAGGCATCCATTCCGGTGACTCAATAAGTGTTTATCCCTCTTTCAGCATTTCTCAAAGGGTTAAAGACACTATTCTTGAATATACTGAAAAACTTGGATTAGGCATCGGAATTATCGGCCTATTCAACATTCAGTTTATTGTTGATGAAAACGAGAATGTTTATATCATCGAAGTTAACCCGCGTTCGTCAAGAACAGTTCCGTTTCTTTCAAAAGCAACGGGTTTCAGCCTTGCGGATATTGCAACCTATGCAATTCTCGGTAAAAGCCTTGAAGAGCAGAGAATTACGGAAATCTATCCAAAAGAAAAAGAATGTTTTTATGTTAAAGCTCCTGCTTTTTCATTCTCAAAGCTTAACGGCATGGATGCTTATCTTTCGCCCGAAATGAAATCAACAGGTGAAGCAATCGGCTACGATAAAAAGCTCCACCGTGCGATGTATAAAGCAATGACCGCATCGGGAATGAAGCTTCAGAATTACGGAACGGTTATTGTAACACTTGCCGATGAAGATAAGGAAGAAGCTTTGCCTCTTGTAAGAAGATTTTACGATATGGGCTTTAATATTGAAGCAACGAGCATGACGGCGGAATTTCTTAAATCAAACGGAATAAGAACACGCTCAAGAGGCAAGCCGAGTGAGGGAAGTTCAGAAATTCTTGACTCTATTAAGGCGGGATATGTCAGCTATGTTATAAACACCCGTGCCGTGTTTTCGGGCGTTCACTATGAGGACGGTGTGGCAATCCGACGCTGTGCAAGCCAAAACAACATCACAATGCTTACTTCTCTTGATACGGTTAAGGTCCTTCTCGATGTTCTTGAAGAAACAACATTCAGCATATCAACAATAGACTCTTAAGGAGGAATTATTATGCGTTTTACCAAAATGCACGGCTTAGGCAACGATTATCTGTATCATTACGGAGAAATAGAAAAACCTGCCGATGTGTCAATAAAACTTTCGGAGCGTCATTTCGGAATCGGTTCTGACGGTATTATTCTTATTACTCCGTCAGATTGTGCGGATTTTAAAATGCGTATTTTCAATGCTGACGGCAGCGAAGCAAAAATGTGCGGCAACGGTATACGCTGTGTCGGTAAATACGTTTTTGATAAAGGGTATACCGACAAAACTCACCTGACTGTTGAAACTCTTTCCGGCATCAAAACGCTGGATTTAAAAACGGTTGGAGGTAAGGCAGTATATGCAACCGTTGATATGGGTAAGTGCAAAGTAAACAAGGCTGTTACTCTTGAAGCACTTAATCGGGAAGTTACACTTCTTCCGGTATCCATGGGAAATCCGCATGCCGTTATTTTTGTTAAGGATGCGGAAAATGCACCGCTCACAACTCTCGGTGCAGCTCTTGAACATCACGAATTTTTTCCCGACGGAGTTAATGTTGAATTCGTTCAGGTGATTGACAGCCTGACATTGAGAATGAGAGTGTGGGAGCGTGGCAGCGGCATAACAATGGCTTGCGGCACAGGCTCCTGCGCAAGTGTTGCGGCGGCAGTTGCAATGGGATATTGCCGTGAAAATGAGTTGGTGACCGTTAAGCTTGACGGCGGTGATCTTAGTGTAAAAATGCTGCCCGATAAAACCGTTATGATGACAGGTCCTGCAAAAACAGTTTGTGAATGTGAGGTTGATATGTGATGACACCGAATACAAATTATGCCAACTTGAAGGATTCTTATCTTTTCTATAACATAGCTCAAAAAACGAAGGCATATCTTGAAGCAAATCCCGATAAGCATCTTTACCGAATGGGTATCGGCGATGTTTCTCTCCCGCTTTGCGATGCGGTTATAAATGCTTTACACGAAGCTGTTGACGATCAGGCGGTAAAAGAAAATTTTCATGGCTATATGCCTGAATGCGGTGCACCGTTTCTGCGTAAAGCGATTGCAGATTATTATGCCGTAAACGGAGTAAATGTTTCTGCTGATGAGGTGTTTGTTTCAAGCGGAGCAAGCGACGAACTTGGTGATATCCTTGATCTTTTTGACAAGGACAGCTCGGCTCTTGTGATTGAGCCTGCATATCCTGCCTATGTTGATGCAAATATTATGGCAGGCAGAAACATAATTCATCTTGCATCGGGTGAAGAAAACGGATTTCTTCCCGAACCCGATGAAAGCACAGTTGCCGACATTATTTATATCTGCTCTCCCAATAATCCTACCGGAGCGGTGTTCAGCCGAAATCAGCTTCAGGCATGGGTTGATTTTGCGAATGAAAAAGGCTCGATAATTCTTTTTGATGCGGCCTACGAAGCTTTTATTGAGGACGAATCACTGCCTCACAGTATCTTTGAACTTGACGGTGCTGAAACCTGTGCAATAGAAATATGCTCACTTTCAAAAACAGCAGGTTTTACGGGAACAAGGCTTGGTTATACAGTTATTCCGAAACGGCTTATAAGAAATGGTATGAGCCTTAATGGGATGTGGGTAAGAAACCGTACAACCAAAACAAACGGTGTATCCTACATTATTCAAAAAGGCGGAGCAGCAGTATTCACTCCCGAAGGACAGGAGCAAATCCACAACAATATTCAAATATATAAGAACAATGCAAAGGTGCTGACAGAAGCTCTTGACGAGCTTGGTATTTGGTATACGGGCGGCAAAAATGCGCCGTATATCTGGCTTAAGTGCCCGAACGGTATGGGCAGTTGGGAGTTCTTTGATTATCTTCTCAATGAGGTTCAGGTTGTCGGTACTCCGGGTGAAGGCTTTGGTGCCTGCGGCGAAGGATATTTCAGATTTTCAACCTTCGGAAGCCCCGAAGATACAAAAGAAGCAGCCCGCCGTCTGGTGAAGCTGCTCGGAAAGAAGTAATTGGAAATGCGTGATTATAAAAAAGAATTTGAAAACAGAGTTGAATTCATAAAATCCGTTTTGTCTCAAAGCGGCGCAAAGGGAATTGTTTACGGAAACAGCGGTGGCAAAGATTCTGCCTTGGTCGGTATTCTTTGTAAAGCTGCCTGTGATAACACGGTAGGCATTATTATGCCGTGCACCTCAAAAAGAAATTATGATGAAGATACCGTCGATGCCGAAACCGTTGCAGAGAAATACGAAATCGAAACCAGAACGGTTGACTTGACTCCCGTGAAGGAAGCGGAAATTGCGAGTATTACGGATGTAACGGAATTAAATGAATCAGCTCTTGCGAATATGGCACCCCGAATCCGTATGCTGACCTTGTATGCCGTCGCAGCCGCTGAAAACAGGCTTGTTGCAGGAACGGGAAACAAGAGTGAAGCCTATGTCGGATATTTCACAAAATGGGGTGACGGTGCTCACGATTTTAACCCCATTGCAGACCTGACTGTTACCGAAATATATGATTTTCTCCGTTTTCTTGATGCACCCAAACGCATAATAGAAAAAGCTCCTTCAGCAGCACTGTTTGACGGTCAGACAGATGAAGAAGAAATGGGAGTAACCTATGCAGAACTTGACTCTTTTCTCTCAGGTGAAAATATTGCAGAGGATAAACGAAAAATAATTGAGCATATGCATAAGCTAAGCGAGCATAAGAGAAAAGGGATAATTACATTTAAGAAATGAAAGAGAAGGATTGCCGAAATGTTTAATTCAGATAATTTGTCTGTTAACGCAAATAACCATTTGACCGTAGGATGTCACGATACCGTTGAGCTTGCGAAAGAATTCGGAACACCGCTCTATGTTCTTGATGAGGATTTAATGAGAAGAAATTGCCGTGAATATAAAACTGCTCTTGAATATCATTATGACGGAAACGGACTTATCCTTTTTGCAAGCAAGGCTTTATGCACAATGTATACTTCAAAACTTGTTGCCGATGAAGGGCTGGGGGCTGATGCTGTTTCGGGAGGAGAAATTTATACTCTCTTCAAAGCGGGATTCCCTATGGAAAAAGTGTTTTTTCACGGTAACAACAAAACCCATGATGAAATCGAGCTTGCAATTAGCTTCGGTGTCGGACATTTTGTTGTCGATAATAAGGAAGAGCTTGAACTGATTAATGAAATTGCAAGAGAGAAAAATTTCGTTCAAAAGATACTGTTCAGAATAAAGCCCGGTATTGATGCCCATACCCATGATTTTATAAAAACGGGGCAGATTGATTCAAAATTCGGTGTAGCTCTTGAAAACGGAGAAGCTTTCAAAATTTATGAATATGCAACTACTCTCAGCAACGTTAAAGTTGACGGAGTTCATTGTCATATCGGCTCGCAGATATTTGATGTTGAACCCTTCTGTGAAGCCGCAAGCGTAATGATGAATTTTATTGTTGAATTACAAGATAAGCTTTCGCTGAAGGTTAATATTCTTAATCTCGGCGGCGGGTTTGGTATAGAATATACATCTGACGATGACCCACTTACTCCTTCGGAATATATCGGTAAAGTCGCGGAAACCGTAAAATCACTTGCAATGGAAAAGAATGTTGAACTCCCGTTTCTGGTCTTTGAACCCGGTCGCTCCATTGTTGCTCCTGCCGGAATAACATTGTATACAGTCGGCAGTATAAAAGAAATCGAGAATGTGAGAACTTATGTGTCGGTTGACGGCGGGATGGGAGATAACCCGCGATACATTCTTTATGGGTCAAAATATTCCGTTGTTTTGGCAAACAATGCTACGGCAAAGCCGGTGGCTCCCGTTACGGTTGCAGGTAAGTGCTGTGAATCGGGAGATTTGATTCAGGAAAACATACTTATGCCCGAAATCAAAGTGGGAGATACGCTTGCTGTTCTTGCAACGGGTGCTTATAACTATTCTATGGCGAGCAATTATAACAGAAATCCTCGCCCGCCTATTGTTGCAATAAGAGGTGAGGAAAAGAAGATTATAGTCAAAAGGGAAACATATGACGATATCATAAATAACGATTTGATTTAAACTATATATGACGGTTTTTGCAAAATGTTACGCAAAAATTTTTGTAAAATCACCGCTTTCTACGTTTTGCACAAAACGTGCCGATTGTCTTAGTGCAAAATTACAATAATACAAAACTCAAGCCCGCAGGTTTTTGCCTGCGGGCTTGTTGTTTAATACTCGGTTTCATCGTAATCTTCATCCTCGTATTCATCCTCAATAAAATCACGAAAATAGAATTCATCGGGATTACGATATCCGACAAGCTTGCCGAGAAATCTGATTTTATCTGTAAAAACTGTTACAGATTGATATGCGTCATCCTCAAAATACAGTTCGCACTTTCCTTCTCTTTCGTTTGTAACAAAAGCCGGAATAATAACTCCGTCCAGTTCAATTGCCTGATAATCACCGAAATAAACTTCATCGGGATCATATTTGATTATATAACCCTCTTCAATTCCGTGATTAGCAAAGCTGCTGTCCCTAATAACAAACTCATTCTTGCGAAGTGCCACGGGTTCAAGTTCATCATCGAGTAAATAGTAATCGCGTTCATACTCGGTGAGAATATCGCTCAAAGATGATGCACCAAGGCTTTTTTGGATTGCCGTCATTACGGCATAGGGGAAAATGCGGTTGACATACGGATTCTTGTCAAAGAAACACAGGATTTTTTCTTTCTCAAATCCATATTTCTTTGAAATGTTTTCGGCAATAATTTCTTGAAGATGATTTTTCAAATGAAACAACTCCTTGTGTTTTTATTACAGAAGATATATTTCCTCTGAAGAATAATTGTACCAGGAGTCAACGGGTAACGTCAACGCGTGAAACGTACAAAGATTCGGCTCTGCGGCCGGTGAAAGCGCACAAAGCGTATTAATACTACAATTACAAGATAAAATCGCAAATTATTGCGATTTTGTCTTGTAAAGTTTTTGTGAGTAGCGTATATTATAAACATTAAACAAGCGGAGGTTAGTCTAATGAGTTTATCTATCAAAGCTTTATAGTTTACATTAAAAATACAGAAAATTTAAAGAAGCGATTCTAATTGAAAGAGTGAGAATATGGGCGAATCAAATATAAAAAGACTTGAAGGTGTGCTTGAAAAGGCCGATTTTTCAAAAGGCTTTGCCACTACACAGGAATTGTAAGAGTTCATATCATTCCTTATTTTGAAGAACACAAAATTACGGTGAACGAGGTTACATTTGAAGCAATACAGAAATATATTGATGAGAAGAAGGTGTCCGGAAACAAAATAACCGGCGAGGGACTTTCTCCCAAAACTCTCAAAAGTCATATGACTGTTTTTAAACTTATATTTAATTTAGCAAGAAAACAAAAAATAATTTATGACGATTGTCTGGAGTTCGTGAAACTTCCTACACTTTCTCACGAAAAGGTTAATTTCTACAGTGCGGAAGAAGTTCAGAAGGTTTGGGAAGCTATTAAAGATGACAGAATCTTTCATCTGATTTATGCGACAATTTATTTCGGAATGCGCAGAAGCGAAGTGCTCGGACTTCGCTGGGATGCGATAGATTTCGAAAACAAAATGCTTATCGTCAGACACACGGTTGTTATGTATAACAACAAGGTTGTTGCAAAGGATTCAACCAAAACCGATGCAAGCAACAGAACATACCCTCTGTCAGATGATATGATTGAATTCTTCAAATGGCTCAAATCCCGTGAGGAAGAGGAAAGAGCCGCTTGCGGTAAAGACTATATTGAAAACGATTATATATTCAAATGGCCGAACGGCAAACTGTATGACCCTGACTATATTTCAAAACATTTCAAGAAGCTTTTAAAAAAGAATGATTTGAAACGTATCAGATTTCACGATTTGCGTCACAGCTGCGCAGCCTTGCTTTTGTCTGAGGGTCGTGAACTTTATGATGTTAAGGAATGGCTTGGACATTCCGATGTGAACATCACCGCCAAGTTTTACGGTCACCTTGATATGAAAAGAAAAAAGGATCTCGGCAACACTATCGGAAATTCCATAGGCTTCAAAAACGTTGTGTAGCTTGAGGTCGAAGCACCTCTTGTTAGAATTTTGTTAGAAAAACAGCGTTTTTCACACTTTTCATAAAGGACATAAAAAAGCCGAAACTCCTTGATATACAAGGAGTTTCGGTATGGCGCGCTGCAAGGGATTCGAACCCCTGACCTTTTGGTTCGTAGCCAAACACTCTATCCAACTGAGCTAGCAGCGCATATTCACTTTGATCGGCGTTACTTCCGACTGCCAAAGTATATTATCACATCTGTTCAAAAAAATCAATAGTTATTTAAGAAAAAATTCAAATTATTTTTAAGCCATTGCCCAAATTAATAAAAATAACAAAAGCCGAGGGCGTTTTCCAAACGGAAAACGCCCTTAAACGACTTTGATTATCAATTGAAAGGATGGATGGGATTGCCGCTCGCAGTCGCACTTCTGCAGACGGCATAATTTTGTTTCTCTCTTGCTATGGCTTTATTATATTACATCTTCGGGTTCATTACTACCTTTTTAAATTACAATATTAATACAAAATGGTTACAAAATTCGCTTAAAATGTTACAAATTGTAACCATTAAATGAAGCTCCTTTACATATATATAGTATATCAATAAATTTCCTGCCACTAAAGGAGCATCACAATGAAAAACGGAACACTAAAAGACAAGCATCTTGAAATTTTCAGCTATCTTATTTCTGCGGCATTGATTGCGGCGGTCTGCATAGGCGGCTCTGCGGAGAAGCTGTCCGTTGCGATGGCATCGTTCATGTTTTATCCCGTCAAGCCCGAAACAACCGCTGTGTCTGAAACAACCGTCACGCAAACCGAGCCCGTCACGGTTATTACAACGCAGAAGCCGACACAACTGACGGCTGAAGAAGCCGAAAAACCTTCTGACATCACCGAAACTGCCGCAGACATTCTGGCTCTTATAAAAAAATATACGGAGTTGCTTGCCGACGATAAAAAAGGCGGCGAAATACAGTCCGTTACATACGAAAAAGCGGGAGCGACGCATATCTTTGAAAATGTGAGGGTAAAAAATACAACCGAAACGAAGTCACTTGACATTGAAAAGGTGCTTTCAAAGCCGCTTGAGCTTTCCGTTGACAAGTCAAAGCCCGCCGTGCTCATCTTTCACAGTCATACATCCGAGGGCTACGAAATGATTGAGCGGGATTGGTTTGCACAGGGCTATAACGCACGCAGCAACGATGAAAACAGGAATGTAGTGAGAGTCGGTACGGAGATTGCGAATTATCTGACGGAATTGGGGTATACTGTTATCCACGACAAAACAATCCATGACAAAAGCTACAGCGACTCCTATTCAAAATCACGAAAAACCGTTGCAAAGCATCTGGAGGAGCATCCTGAAATTCAGATTGTGCTTGACATTCACCGTGACTCCATGACACAGAGTAACGGCGACAAAATAAAGCCTGTCAACACAATTAAGGGCAAAAAAGCGGCACAGCTGATGATAATAACGGGTGCGGAAGAGGGGAAGGTTGAGAATTTCCCCGATTGGGAATATAACCTGCGTTTTGCCTTGCAGCTTCAGAAAAAATGCGAAACGATGTTTCCGGGGCTTATGCGTCCCGTGCTTTTCTCGCAGAGAAAATACAACATGGATATGACCCGATTCAGCTTGCTGATTGAAATGGGAAGCGAGGCAAATACTCTTGAAGAGGCTTGCTATTCGGGAAGGATGCTTGCCGCTGCATTGGCTTCGCTCATGGATGAATATGTGAAGGATGAGAAAGAGTGAAACTGTTCAGGGCATATATAATTGCGGCAGTTGTGTGCATCAGCATAACGGTTATGGCAGGCTGCATCTTCATAGCCGATGAAACGGCAAGAATGGTGAGCATGGGAGAGGAAACGGCGGTTGTTGTGCTTAACAGCACAGACGAAAAGCTCTATGAGGACAGCGTGAACCCGCTGCCGCTGCTCGAAAAGCTGAAAAAGGCAGCAGAAAAGGCGGCAGCCTTTGCGCCGCCGCCCGTTAACAATATCTATTGGTGTATTCAGTCAAGAAAGAACGTTGAATCGAATGTGAATATGTGATACCCCTCTGCGATTTCAAAACGGTCTTTTGCCATTGCTTCAAAGAATTCCCATTCATCGGATTTTTGGAAGGTATCAACCTCTTCGCTTGTCAGAAGAACAAAGTATTCTTCGGTTTCCCCGTCGTTTTCGTACCAGCTTTTGTTTGTCTGATATTTTGCTTTGATTATGCCTTCTTCTTCTTTGATATCAATATTTCTGACCGTGATTTCCGAATCCGAGAGAACGGTTATTGCATGAGCATTCCAGAATGAGGCAAAGCCGTTTTTGAGCCCTCTTTCTTCAAGAAGAACGGCAAGCTGATATTTCGGGTTTTCGGCAATTCCGTTTTTCTCCATTTTTGCAATGCTCACAAAGGAAATTCCGCTCATGAGGAAAAGCACGCAGAGAGCAATAACGGAAAAACGCATGGGCAGAATATAGTTCTTTGCCGTTCTGAATGCGGCAAGGCAGACGAAAAGTCCCGTGCATACCATGGGGCTCAACCGCCAGCCTGCGGCGGAGAGAAGCCCGAAAATATAGCCGAACATGATAACGGCACTTGTGCCGAAATGGGTCAGAATCAGGATTTTTGAGCCGAAATCGAATTTCTTGTAAAAGAAAAGTGCAATGAGCGGAACAACGGCGATAATTGCGGCGGAAGCGATGCGGATAAGGTTTATTATTGAGTGCAGCGAGAAAATCGATTTGCCGTATTCCGCATCAACTCCGAAAAGCGAGAACCAGTGTGCGGGGAATTTGCCGAGATTTTCGAGCCATTGGTCCATGTTTGAATAGCTTGTGTATGCGTTGGCATAGCCTGCGGAAACATCCTTGCTGCAAAGCAGAAGAATCCACAGTCCGATTATCGCCGAGCCTCCGCAGATAAAGCAGAAATAGAGCGGAAACTTGTTTCTGTCGGAAAAAATTTTGTCCTCTTTGTTAAGAATAACCTCTGCCGCAGCGGCAAAAATGACGGGAACAATGCTCATTGAGATGACCTGCATTCCGTCAAGGGCGGAGCAGGCGGAAAAGACAATAATACAGGCGGCGAGAAAAACGAATTTTTTGATGCTGTCATTGTCATAGCTTTCCTTGAGCCTTAATAACAGGGAGAGGAGCACGCAGATAATAACAACGCTTATGCTGTAATAAATCGAATGCTCAAAAAACATTTCACGCAGCTTTGTGCCCGAGCAAAGTATCATTGCCGTGAAGCCCACGGCGGCAAGAGAAGCGGAGTGGCTGAATTTAAGGCTTCTGAAAAGAAACCATACAGCCGCAAACATAAGCAGAGCAAAAATTACCATGCCGATGTGATGGGTTGTCATTGAAACGCCGAAAATCCCGATAAAAGGAGCCATAAGCATTGCTCCGCCGAAGGGCAGCATTGCCGCATAGCCGAAGTCGGGGTTGAACAGGGCTTTTGCGTCATAGCTTGCCTGTGCCCAGAGGATGGTGTCGGCACAGTCTGAATGAAAGAAAGCCGCTGACGGATATAATATATAGTATATAACAGTTGCAACCGATGCCGCCGAGAAAAGGGCAGCAAGCATCAGCGGTATTTTGTTTGTCAGTTTCTTGATATCGAGCATAAATTCACCTAATTCCAGAATACGAAGAATTCTTCCGCTGCCTCATAAAAATCGGGGGAGTAGGTTACCATATTTCCCGTCATTATGAACATCGAGAAAAATCCGACAATAACTGTCAGAATGCAGACGGCAAGCACCGTCTTTTTTGTTGTTTTGGCGATTGCTCCGCCGTGATTCTCCTCGGATATTCCGCAAAGCTCACCCATGACTGCGGCGGAAATGAATGCCGCAAAAAGGGCTATGTCAGCCGTGTAGCGGAAAATTACGCCGCCAAGGCAAAAGTTTATAAATGCCGTTAGAAAAAGCGAGAGTGTTGAAACCGAAAGCAGAGCCTTGCCTTCACGGGAAAGCCGTTTGCCTTTGAGAAGATACGGCACAAAAAACAGCGAGAGCATTAAAGGATAGACCATGATGCCGAAGTTTGCGTCGATATAAACATATTTTCCGTAGTCGGAAATAACCGTGCGGGTTATTCCGAAATAGGGGAAGAATTCCGAGAATGAGAAGGGCTGAAGAAAATAGTGGATTACAGACGGGAAAATTCCCACGGTTGAAAGCTTGTAATATGATGTGTCGGCAACTGTCAGCTGATAGTCGGTGCCGAATTGAAGCGGGTCGCCGAATCTTGCGTTGTTATACCACAGCGAGAAAACAATTGATGCCGCAACGGGCAGGGCAAGCACTGCCATTTCGGAAATATATTTTCCGATTTTTTTGCTTTTGATGCTTTTTATGCCGTAAATCGCAACAAAGGTCACCGTTGCAATTCCGACGGGAACAATCGAGTTGAGCCGTGAAAGAAATCCGAGTGCGAAGCTTGTGCCCGCCAGAAACAGAAGTATATATTTTGCAGCGGATTTTGATGTGTTGAGATATTTTGCAACAAAATAAAGATAAGCCGAAGCGAATGCCATTCCCGCAATGCAGGCGATGTAATAAAACTGTGCTCTGCCCCGCTGAATAAGCAAAACGGAGGTTGCAAAATAAGCCGCAACCGCCGCAACGGCGGAAAGCCACGGGCGGATTTTGTTTCTGTATTTTGCCCATTCGACAACGGCAAGCGGAAGAAACAGGGCGATTATAACCGAGAAAACTCCCGAAACCGTGCTGTCGGAGGGCAGATTGCCCGTAAAGAGATAATATGGCAGATAGACTGTCAGAAGGGGAGCAACGCCGAAATAGGAATAATATTTTCCTTCAAAATATGCACGGTCAAACAGGCATTCTATGCCCGTTCTTGAAGCGGGATTATACGGGTTTTCAATTGACATCAGCCCCTCGGAGGGCTCAACGTCAAGGTGAAGCTGACCTTTGAGGAATGCGTCAAACTGCTGAATATAAGGCGAATACATATTGATTCCGTTTTCAAGAGGATATGAGTAATAGGCTCCCGTTTCGCTTGTTGAGCAGAGTGCCCACATAACAACGGAAAAGGATATGCAGACTGCGGCGGCGTTGATTGCCGCTTCTCTGTAGCCGAATTCCCTCCGGAGAGTTTTGCCCGTTTCGGTTTTGGTGAGCAGCAGAAGAATTGAAATTCCCAAAAACAGAGCAGCAAAACGCAGAGCATTGAATGAAAATTCATAGGTGGGATTTATTACGATGTCCGTAACGGCAATGTCGCCGTTGAACGCCGAAAATTTAACGTCAAAGCCATAGGCATCGCCCCGTGAATTGAGATAAACCGTGTGCCTTTTCGGCTCTGTGTCAACGGGAATTTTGTCCGTGAATGCTGCGGAAAGCACTCCGCCGTTGCCCTCGTCGGCAACGTTGAAAACCGCCTTTGCAAGATGGTCGGCAACCGATGCGTTTTTGATTTGAACGGTCATGCTGACAGAGTTCAGAGGAAAGCCGACCTCTCTGACCTGCAGGGTATCGTTGTCTTTTGTCACGATTTCGTTTTTTACGTTTTCGGGAACAAAATCCGTGAAATCCGTGTTGCCCGCAACATAGGAAAACCAAACGAAATTGGACATAAGCATCTCCGCCGCAACGCAGATTACAAGAATTATTGCGAGCGGCAGAAGCTTATTCGGTTCAGGTTTCGCTTTTTTCTTCATGGTATTCGGCCTCTGTGTTAACATTCCAGATGTTCTCTTTTGTCTTTTTGCCGCTTAAGATGTTTGAAACCGCCTCAAATGATGTGACCATTGAGTGGTCCATATTGTTATATCTGTGCTGACCGTTTCTGCCGACACAGTAAAGATTTTCGAAGGTGTTTAGAAATTCAACAAGCTTATCCATTCTGCTGTAGGTGTCGAAATAGGCGGGATAAGCCTTTTGCACCTTCTCACGGTGGCTGTCGAGAATTTTGGTTTTTTCGTCGATAACGCCCATTGAAACAAGCTCTTTGACCGCAAATTCAACGCAGTCTTTTTCGCTCATATTCCAGAATGAGTCACCCTCATCGCAGAAATATTCAAGACCGACCCAGACGGTATTCTGCGGGTCTTTGACAAGATAGGGTGACCAGTTGTTGAAAATCTGAATTCTGCCGAGCTTAACGCCGACATCCTGAACATAAATCCAGCAGTCGGGAACAATGTTGCCCAGCGTTTTTATGCCTGTTTCGTTTTTGAGGTTGAGCTTATCAACAAGCAGACCTACGGTTACGAAATCACGGTAGGGCAGACCGGATGCAATTTCTTTTTCTTCGGCGGGAACGCTTTCGCCCATGCCGCAGACCAAATCCTTGACGGGCATTGATGAAACAAAAATATCGCCGTCAAAGCTTTCGCCGTTTTCGCATTTAATGCTGTTTATTCTGCCGTCAGAGATATCGATGCCCGTAACTTTTTTGCCGTAAAGAATTTTACCGCCGAGTTTTGTGAATTCCTCGCCGACGGCTTCCCAGAGCTGACCGGGACCGTATTTGGGATAAAGAAATTCTTCGATGAGCGAGGTTTCAACCTTGCGGTTTTTATCGGGCACAAGCTTTGAAAGCATATCCTTTATGACTGCAAGAATCGAAAGCCCCTTAACACGCTGTGCGCCCCAGTCGGCAGAGATTTCTCTCGGATGTCTGCCCCAGAGTTTTTCGGTGTAGCCCTCAAAGAACATGGAGTAGAGCACCTTGCCGAAACGGTTGATATAGAAGTTTTCAAGAGAGGTTTCCTCTTTTTTTGAAACCGTTGACTTAAGATAGCTGAAGCCCGCCTTAACGGTTTTGACCGCACCCATATTGATGAATGTCTGCGGCTTCATTGAAATAGGGTAGTCAAAGAATTTGCGGAGATAATATATTCTTGAAATTCTGCGGCGAAGAAGCATAACTCTGTCCTCGGTTTCGGGGTCGGGACCGCCTGCGGAAAGCTTTTTTTCTCTGCCGAGGATATTGTCGTCAAAGGATGGCTTGCCCTGCACAGGCATAAGCTCCGCCCAGAAATCGTTGACGGCTTTGTCCTTTGAGAAAAATCTGTGTCCGCCGATATCCATGCGGTGACCGTTGTACTTAACGGTTCTTGAAATGCCGCCAAGAACGTCGCTTTGTTCAAGAATTATGACTTCGTATTCATTTGATTTTTTCAGCAATTCGTATCCTGCGGTCAGACCTGCGGGACCGCCGCCGATGATAATACATTTTTTCATTTTTCTTCTCCTGATTAAAGGTAAATTATACCAACCGTAATTATACCACTTATTATAGATAAAAACAATTACAAAAAAGTTAAAAATAATATAACTTTATATTAATATTCGTCTGCGGAGCGGAAAACACTCCCATCATATATAAAACAACAAAAAAACGGATGATTTTTCAATCACCCGTAAATTTTATTCAAAGGATTTCAATTTAATGATTTCATCAAAATGGGGCTTGCAGGTTTCCTTTAGAGCAAGTGTATTTTTTACAAGCTCCTTCATAACCGTAACCTGCGCACAGATGAGCTCCGTGCCGAAGCCGTCGATTGCAGGGATTGCCTTGCCCGTCATGTCAATCAATCCGCCCTTTGCCGCTGCTTCCATTGTTTTTTTCTGAAGCTCTGCACCGTGCATCAAACCGATGCTCCCGAGAAGATATGCGAGCATTGCGATAAGTGCGTAGCAGCCCCAGTCGGAAACCGTTGCGGTGATTATGTTATCCGCTCCGGTACGCACGCAGATTTTATCACCGAGCGGGATTTTTTCTTTGACGGTGTTTTCGATTGCACCCATGCCGATTTCGTTGCCCAAATCGCCGATTGCGATGTTGAGGATGCCTTTTTCTTTCAGCTTATCAAAAAGAATATCCTGCTTTGCTTCAACCTCGGTAACGTCAATTCCTCTTGCGGAGTGGTAAGCTCCGTTTTCGTTTTCGCCGGGACACTCGATGCTGATGACGGCTTTCGGTCTGTATTCCGCAATTAATCTGTCGGCATTTTCGGCAGTTTTTGCCTTGTCTTTTGTGAAAACTTCGGCTTTGATATCTTCAAGCCCCACGCATTCCGCAAGGTATGGCACGGCGGAAATGCAGTCCTCGGGGCAGATGATAACGGGTTTTGCACCGAAGGCGGATTTGAGTGCCTTCGCAAGCAAAAAGGAGCTGATAACGCCGTCGGTTTCCGCCTTGTTAAACGGCATAAGAACAAAGCCTGTCATGATGAAAACCGTGTCATTTTCTTTGACTGTTTCAACAAGCTTTTTCGCCGCATTGAGGCATAGCGGAGAGCCTGTATATTCTCTTGCGGCATTATAAAGCAGCTTGCAGACACCGTAGCCTCTGGGGTCGATGTTTGCAATGTCGTCAAGACTGCTGCCGAGATTCAGAAGTGTAATTTCCTGCTGTGTCAAAAAAAACATCTCCTTGTTGTTTAGTGCAAAGTTCAAAGTGGTAAGTGCAAAGTGTCGGATAGGCTCCGCCTATGACCGATTTTAATAGTGAAATATTATTTCAGCTGTAGGGGACGGCGTCCTCGACGTCCCGAATGCACCGTCAGGTGTATAACAAAATTTATTGCAAGCTTTCAGCTTGCACGGGTTGTCGAGTCGCCAACCCCTACACGCACATTTTAATATAATTGCGTCGCAGACCCTTAAC
>JAFUNA010000008.1 GCA_017473165.1 Clostridia bacterium
CGAACAAGATAATATTTCGGAGATGGTTATAATAAAAAATCAATTATCAAATCCTTACCTGCCATCATTTGAATATATTGCCGACGGAGAACCTCACGTTTTCGGAAACAGACTCTATATTTTCGGCTCTCACGATTCATTCGGCGGTAAGAATTTTTGTGAGAAGGACTATGTGTGCTGGTCTGCACCTGTTGATGATTTGTCGGATTGGAAATACGAAGGCGTTATTTACCGTAAAAATCAGGATCTGAAAAACAAAAGCGGAAAAATGAGGATGTTTGCGCCCGATGTTTGTAAAGGTAATGACGGAAGATATTATCTTTTTTACGGGCTGAGTTTTTTGCCGTCAATCAGCGTTGCGGTTTGTGATGAGCCCGCGGGGAAATACGAATTTTACGGTTATGTAAAACATCCGAACGGTAAGTTATACGGTACTGAAAAAGGTGACTTTTTTCCGTTTGACCCCGGAGTAATAAACGATAACGGTAAAATTTATCTTTATTCGGGTTTCAGCCCCGATGTATGGTTCCTGAGGCTTGGTATTGATTTAATCAGCCCTGTCAAAGGCGCAAAAGGCAATCAGGTTCTTGAACTTGAAAACGATATGCTGACGGTAAAAACAGTAAAACAGCTCATTCCCGGAACTCATAACAGCAAAGGAACAGGTTTTGAAGGTCACGAGTTTTATGAAGCAAGCTCAATCAGAAAATTCGGTGACAAATATTATTTTATTTATTCCTCGGTTCTCTCGCACGAGCTTGCCTATGCCGTAAGCGATTATCCCGACAGAGATTTTAAATTTGCGGGTACGCTTCATTCAAACGGAGACATTGGTATAAACGGCAATAAAAATCCTATGAATTATTGGGGTAACAATCACGGTTCTGTTGAGTATATCAACGGTGAATATTATGTTTTCGGTCACAGGCATACATATTGGCGTGAGTGCAGCAGACAAGGTGTTGCCGAAAAACTCGGATATGAAAACGGATTGTTCACATCCGCAGAAATGACCTCCTGCGGTCTTAACGGTAAACCGTTGGGACTCGGCAGATATGAAGCCGGAATCGTCTGCAACCTTTTTGCAAAAGAAGGAGCAGAGAAAAGCGTATTCTTCAAAAACAAAAAGAAAACTCAAATACATCCGTGCATTATGCAGACGGGTACCGACAGAGAAAATGAACCTTGCCAGTATATTCATAATATGCGTGACGGGTGCATTGCAGGCTTCAAATACTTTGAATGCGATTGCAAAGAAATCACGCTTACCGTCAGGGGAGGCAAAGGCAGAATTGATTTGTATTTTGATTTGAACGGTGATATAATAACCTCATTAAACATCAATGAATCGACAGACTTTGCCGAATGTTCCGCACCGCTTCAATTTTCAGGCAAAAAAGCAATTTACTTAAAATATTCGGGAGAAGATTATGCGGACTTGCTGTCTGTTGAATTAAAATAACGGAATGGAGATTAAAAATGAAAACAAAAACTGTTACACCTGAAGCTTTGCAAAAAAAGCAAGCAAAGATTCAAAAAGAAATCGCAAAACTTGAAAAAGAAAGGTCAAAGCCTAAAAGAAGCGGCTACTTGCTTTATCTTATTCTGATAATTTGCATTGTTTATGTAACCGATGAAATTGCTTCACAGATAAGCACACTGATGAAAACAGAAATCGCAACGGATTTGCTCGCAAAATACGGTGAAAGCTCTATAGGAATTCTTGATATTCTCGGAATAGTTGCATTCCCGTTTCAGGGACTTTCACTCCTTTACAAACCTCTTTCCGACAGATACGGCAGAAAGCTTTTTCTTATTATAAACACATTGGGAATGGGCATCGGATTATTTTTTGTGTTCCTTTCAAACAACATTGCGCTTTATGTTATCGGCTCAACGATAATTGCATTTTTCGTTCCTCACGATATGCAGGTTGTTTACGTTACGGAATCTTCACCTCCCAAACACAGAGCAAAAATCTTTTCGCTTGTTAAATGTGTTTCTACTCTCGGATTAATGCTTATTCCTCTTTTGAGAAGAACACTCATGGCAGATGCCTCCGAATGGAGAAATGTTTATCTTGTTCCGGCTCTTCTCGGTATAGTTGTATCATTTACTGCTCTTATGTTGCTTCGTGAAACGGATGCATTTATTGAATCACGCCTTAAATATCTTCGAATGACAGACGAAGAAAGAGAAGCCGAAAAGAATTCAAAGAATTCATCTTCTGCGCAGGGCGGAATTGTTGCGGCATTCAGATTTGTTGCAAAGCATAAACAGCTCCGCTGGCTTTACGGCTCCGTGGCATTCTGTACTGTCGGAGTGCTTATCACTATGCAGTATCAGGCAATTATATCATACGGCTACGCTCAGGCATATCTTGAGCAGGGACTTTTTGCAACGCTTGAAGCTGCTCTCGATGCGGTTTCGGTCGGTGCAGTTACATCGGCTCTGTTTATGTTCCCTGTAGGCAGCGGACTCATACAGCTCAGCCACGGTTTTATTTCGGATAAATTCGGCAGAAAAGCATCTCTTGTTTCAATGGCAGCAGCAACCCTTATATCTCTCGTTGTTTTTTCTGCAGGTGCGGAAAGAGCGTGGAATCCGTATCTTGTTGGATTTTTCAGCGGTGTTTGCATCGGAAGCTTCTGGGCAGGCACGGATATCAACAGTCTTATGGTCAGCGAATCATCTCCCACAAATCTTCGTTCCTCAATCGTATCATTGCAGATGTTTGCGCTTGGTATCGGGTATGTAGTAACATATCTTGTCGGAATACCCCTTATTACTTATTTCGGAAATTCATCAATACCTGCAGTGTCTCTCGGTCTTGCATTGCCGAGCCTTGCCGCTTCACTTGCAATAATCCTGTTTAAGGTTAAAGAAACAAAGGCTGTTAATCTTGAAGAAGTAACCGGAAGCGAATGGGATTAATTAATATTTCCGTAAATCCCAATTTGTCGGACTCCTTCGGTATTCACCGAGGGAGTTTTCTTATGCAAAACGCTGAAAATAAAATTTAAAATATCGCCGTGCGATATAACAAACTCGCGTTTTCTCCGTTTTTCTCGCATAATCTCACTTTTTGAATAAATCCGAATATCAAACTATAACAAACATTATTTAAATTGAAATTTATTTTAGTATAAACCGCAAATTCTGACAAACAATAACAGGGCAACAAAAATTTAACGTAGGAAACGGATTTCGGAGTAATCGTAGGGGCGAACTGTGTTCGCCCGCAGAAAACACAGGTTTTTCCTACGGCAATTAAGGAGAAAGATATTATATGAAAGCCACAGGTATTGTCAGAAGAATCGACGACCTCGGAAGGGTCGTTATTCCCAAGGAAATCCGCCGCACCATGCGTATCCGTGAAGGCGACCCGTTACATATATCATTGACACAGTCAGAAAACTACATTTCCGCTATGCTCAATTTAGAGAAACGCCTTGACTGAAACGCTTACATATCAACGGTTTCATTTGATAACATAGCAAAAAGCCGACGGGGTTTAGTCCGTCGGCTTTGGTGTTATACGGTTGTTACTTTGTTGATTACATCAACCGAAAATCTTTGAGAAGAGCCAGAGAATGCCGTTGTATTTCCAGGTGAGTCAATCCCAGATGAGATAGAAGAAGCGGAGTGAGAAATATTCTTTGGGAGTGTTGATGATTTCAATGAGCTTTTCAGCCTGAGCCTTGTATTCGTTAAGCTTTGCTTTTTCTGTTTCGCCCATATTCTCGTCTGCAAGGAGTTCATCAATCTTTGCTTTGAGAGCTTCAATATCGTCTTCCCAGAACTTTGTCACACGGTTTTCATCAAACATTTCAAGCTCTGCACCGATTTCTGCAACAGCCTTTTCTGCTGCTTCATCTTTTCCGACTTGATTTTCATTTTCGTCAATCTTCTTGAGAAGCTCGTCACACTTATCAGCAATCGCCTTGTATTCAGCCTTGGTTTCATCCTCTGCAAGGTCTGTTACCGCATTTTCAATCTGCTGTGCAACAGCTTCGATTGCTTCTTTATCGCTTGACTTAACATTATCAACTGTGAGGTCATCAATGGCTGCTGTATCGGGAGCGATTTTATAAAGAGCTGTCTTTGTGCCTGTGAAGTTGCCGTTGCCTGTGATTGTGAGTTCGTAAATGCCGACATTTGTTGCCTTGTTGCCGCTTACGGTATATGTTACTTCAAGACCGTCAACGGTTACGGCTGCAACTGTCTGTGTCTGCTCTGTGCCATTGTAAACAAGAGCATCGCCGAGAGTGATTTCAGCGTTTGCAATATCTCTCGGAAGAACTCTGCCCGTTGCTTCAACACCGTAGTCGGGAGCCAGATAATCACCGAATTCGGGGAACTGATAATTGTCTGCGTCCGCTCCGTTTACGTTGTAATCGACCTGAACGGGAGCATTATCGGTAACGGTATGTACGTGATAATAGGCATCGGTTACAACATAGCCTACATCATCGCCTTCAACAATTCCGTCAAAGGTAATAACAACCTTTGATGTATCAACTTCGTAATGTTCACCGTAAATTCTGTCGGGAACGGTTGCGGAAACAGAAACGTTCTTCTTGCCGATTGTAACGGTAACCGTTTCAGCCACGGTGTCGTTGTGATTTGCATCGCCGACAACTTTATAATATACGGTATATTCGCCTGCGTTTGTTGCGGTGGGAATATCTGCTGAATATGCTTCACCGTCAAGGCTATACTGCATTTCACCGCCGTCGGCTGAGCCTGCCGTGATAAGCTCCTGTGCAGAGCCGTTGTAGGTGAGAGTGTTTGCTGTGGGTGCGGCAACAACAGGGGCGGGTAGCTCGATATTCTCAAACACATCGGACATTTCGGTTGTTCCGTCAGCAAAAGTTACTTCACAGGCATAGTTTTCGACGAATTCGGCAATTTTAAGCTCTGCTGCGGTTTCGCCTTCAAGCATTGTAAGCTCCTCACCGTCTGCCTGATACCACTGATATGTAACACCGCTGTCGGCACTTACAGTAACAACAAAATCTCCGTCTTTTTCTTTTATTGATGATGACCAATAAATTGTTTCCAGTTCACCGTCTTCGTTGCATACAACAAAAAGCTCTTCCGAAGGCGAAATGAAGCATTTTTCCATACCGCTGAGAGTTGTGAGGTTTGTGCCGTCAGGACGGGCAAAAACCGCTTCACCTAAATCGAAGGCAATTTGTGTTTTTGCGGGGTCAAGAGGTGCAGCCACTTTAAAAACAACATTTTTTGCAACATTCTGGTTTGATGAAGGACTTGTTGCTGTATTAACATTATCCTTTATCTGGATATCAGCACCGGAAAGAACAACACTGCCGGTTGAAAATCCGATACCGCCGCCTGTGCTGCTCACATTTCCGATACTGGCTGAGTTTCCGATAATCTTACCAGCCTTGATGTTCAGACCGCCGTTATTCTCAATATAAATACCGCCTGCATATTCACCTTTGTTATTTTTGATTTCGCCGCCGTACATATTGAAATTTGCGCCTTTAACTGCATAATATGCGTTATCTTTAATTTCGCCGCCGTACATATTAAAGACTGCACCCGACCACACCGTGACACCGCTGAAGCTTAAGTCTTCGGCGCTTGTGATGCAGCCGCCGCCCTGACAGTCACAGAGATTAAGCGTACCGGATTCAATAAAGATGACAACATCGTTGCTGTTGTCGGCAGTTGCCGTGATGCTGTGTCCGTTGAGGCAAAGGTTAACTGCTCCCTCAACCTCAATCCGAAATTCAGAAGTAAGCTCAATATCCTGCGTCAGATAGTAGCTGCCTGCTGCTGTGATTTTTGTTGTATCAGCAGGCAACTCCGCGAATTCAACAGTCTCACCGTCTGCTGAAAGAGCATGAGTGTGTCCGTCCGCCGCAAGCACCGTCAAAGGTGCCATTGACAGAAGCATTGCCAATACAAGCAGAATGCTTATGAGTTTGTTGGTTTTTTTTCATTTGTTTAACCTCCTTGAGGATTTATTATGTATATAAAAGCCTTTCGGCTCGGTTGCCGCTTCGTTAGCCTCCTTTGAAAAGGAGGTGGATTTTGACGAAGTCAAAAGACGGAGGATTGATTTGCCGGTTTTCTCTTTTCCAATCCTCAGTCTCGCTTTGCTCGACAGCTCCTTTGCTAAAGGAGCCTATGTTGCTCCTCAAAAACTGATGCGTTCTGCACTTAAAAAGCATTTTCTTTTTCAACGTATTCTTTGAACTCGTTGAAAATGCGTTTGCCGATTGAACGGTAATCCATTGCAAGAACTTTATCAATTTTTATTCTGCGGATTTCTTCGGGCACATTATAAATAGTCATAATGGCATTCAGTGCTCCCGAAATCCGTATTTCAAGCGGTACGGTTTTATCAATGGCATTCAGAGTTGCGTGTTCAATACCTGCAACAAGAATTTCCGCTTCTCTGAACTGCTCATCTATCCAATCGGTGCAGTATTCCGCAAAAACTTCTTTTGCACGGGCAGTGTCGTTGTTGTGGATGATTTCAAGGCACTTCGGACTCTGATAAGTCGAAACGAAAAAGTCTTTCGCAACCTCGCTTTCTTCGCAAGCCGCCGCCATTGTCATCAGTTCAAGACAGATTGAAAGCAGCAAACTCATTCCTTCGCCTGCCTCATATTCCATAAGTTTCCATTGAAACTTGCACAGCAAATCCGTAAGTACCGCAAGAAGATGTTCCTTTGTGGGGTAATAATAAGTAAGATTGCCCGTTGATATTCCAAGCTCTTTAGCTA
>JAFUNA010000009.1 GCA_017473165.1 Clostridia bacterium
CGTATGCCTGCATCGAAGAAATGCCCGACTGCACGCAACCTATTGCATTTCAGATGCGAAGCAGTTTTGAAAGAGCAGATTTTCGTCACAGCAAGGCGAAAATCTGCAGGAATACGAGGCTATTTCAAAGATTTTTAACGAAGCTGTGGCGGAAATATGCCTTTCAAAACCATATTAATTACTGTTACAAAAAGTATAATATAGTAAACGGCGATATCGTAAGGGCGGAAAAGCCTCCCTTTTAAGGGAGGGGGACCGCTTGCGGTGGAGGGATTTATTCTTCTGCTGAAATTTTTAAGGAACGGTGATTTATAATGAGAAAGGTGTGTATCTGTACCCTCAATGCCGAGCTGGCACAAGGGTCTGCAAACTATCTTAAACATAAGCTTTCGGCTTATTCGGAAATTGCTGAAATCAATAATTTCAGCGATGCCGCATCCTTTGCCGAGGGTGCAAAAAGCTGTGCCGCAAACGGCGGTACGGTCATTGCCGCTGCTCCCGTTTCCGTTTTTCTTAAAGCAAAGCTCCGTCTGATGAAAGCCCTTTCCTCAAAAATCGTCAGAAACAATTCAATCCTTGCTGCAATGGGTGCAAACGCTCCCGCAGACCCAAGAGAAAAGGATTTGCAGGCGGCAATTCCCGAAAAAGCCGAGGTTGTTGTGTCGCCCGACGGAATTTTTTCCGGCTTTATCGCCGGCGGCACGGAAAATCCCTTGATTTTTATTCCTCTTGAAGAAAATATTCTTCGCTTCATGTTTGCAAACGGTCTCGGAGCGGTTTTCGCAAAGCTCTTTGCAAGAGCCGCCGCACCGCAGCCCGCCAAAGCTCCCGAAGCTCCCAAATCGGGAGTGAATAAGCTGAAATCCCATGTTGAAAAGGTTATTTCAAGCGGCAAAACCGTTGCAATTTCTCCTGCGGGCTGTGCAAAGCCCCTCATTTCCGCAATTTCCACCGTCAACGGCTGCGAGGAAGCCTTTGTGGTTGACTCCGCTCTGCGTGACAAGCTTCAGGGCGAATCAACAGAGGAATATGTTGCCCAATGTGCGAAGATTTCCAAGGAAAATTCGGGTGCGGATCTGGGCATAGGCATATCCAATATATATAATGAAAACAACGGAAGCGGCGATTTTGTCATCGTCTGCGTAGCCGATTCCCAAAGAGCAAAGGCGGCAAAGGTTTATGCAAACCCCGGTGAGGACAAAAAGCATCTCATCGTTGCGGCGGTAATCAAGCTCTGCTCAATGCTGGACGAGCTCTCCGCAACGGGTCTTGTTAATCCCGATGCCTCTGCAAAGCAGCCAAAAAAATGGGGCAAGAACTCAAAAACGCCCATGATAATTGCGATTGCCGTGCTTGCGGCTGCGATTATTGCCTGCGTTGTTTTTGCCTTCGTTCTCGGCAGCAGGGATTCCGGCGGCACATCCGTCAATTATGAGGGCGGCAACGAATACGTTCAGGACATATATAATAATGAAACGGTAACGGAAAACGCCTTTGATGACCGCTTCATAAATTACGGCGGCAGTCCTCTTGACCCCTTTGAGGGAATAGACAATGCACCCGTACAGATAACCGACCCGTCAACAATTTACGGCGGCTACACAACAACCTCCTCAACCCGATTCACAACCCTTGCAACCACGGTGCAGAGAATAACAACCACCGCTACCAAGGCGTTGACAACTCTTGCAACAACCGTTGCAAAAATCACAACAACGATACAAACAACGGTAACCACCACTGCAAAACCAACAACTACAACTACAACTAAAGCTACTACTGTTACAACAACGACCACCACCAAGCCTTCAACAACAAAAGCTCCCGCCGATGTTTCTCAAGGAACAACAGGCTCAACCGCCAAAAGCGATGCAACCTTCGGTGACGGCTCAAGCGGTACATTCATTTTCAGAGTTTACGGCTACGGCCACGGCGTAGGCATGAGCCAGGACGGTGCAATCAAGATGGCGAAAAACGGCAGCGGCTACGAGGAAATTCTGACAAACTATTTCGTCGGCACAACCGTCAAAACCGATTCCGCAACTCCCGCAACCGTCAAATACGGCGGAAAGGATATTCCCCTTGTTGAGTATCTCTGCCGCACAACGAAGCCCGAAATCGGTGCGGGTGCTCCCACGGAGGCACTTAAGGCACAGATTGTCTGTGCTTATACATATGCAAAGTGGTATGATTTTGATGTTGCGAAGTCACGCCATGCATATGACCCCAACTACGAATATATCGGCACAAATATCCACAAGGCTTGTCTTGCTGTGCTCGGAATGGTGTCGGATACCGATACTCCCAAAGCACCCTATGTTGACTATAACGGCAAGGCGGCGTTCACCTGCTATTTCGCAAGTGCAGCGGGCAAAACCGCATCGGCATCCAGCGTTTGGGGCGGAGCGGATTCGCAGTATCCCTATCTTGTAGGCGGAGCGAAAAGCCCCGAAACCGTTGACACAACAACGGTTGAAATCAGTGCGGAGGATATGAAAAAGCTGATTGAGTCCTACGGAAAGGACAACGATGTTCAGATTACTCTTGACAGTGACCCTGCAAAGTGGCTCTCAATCAAGACCCACGACAAGGCGTATAACGATAACATCGGCTACGTCACCACAATGAGGGTCGGCAACTATGAGGTGAGGGGCAATGCGTTCAGATGCTATGTTCTGGACTACAAGATTCGTTCCCATTGCTTCACCTTTGAGTATGTGCCCAACAAGTCGGCAGAAACAACCGCAAAATCTGAAACAACAACCTCAACAACTGCATCGACAACGGTTTCAACAACCGAGTCAACCGCAGCCGCATCATAAAACAACCGAAGTAAGGACAGCCAGCAAAGGCTGTCCTTTTTTAGTGCAAAGAGCAAAGTTCAAAGTGCAAAGTTAATAGTGAATAGTTAAGGGTCTGCGACGCAATTATATTTAATTGAGCGTGTAGGGGTTGGCGACTCGACAACCCGGATGCACCGCAGGTGAATAAAAATATTTCACACAAAAAATGCGTAGGGCGGGATGACCTCATCCCGCCGAAAAACAATCGTAATCCACGGCGGATTGGAAACTCCCTCCGTCTTTTGCTTTGCAAAACCCGCCAATTTGCCTCCCCTTCAGGGGAGGTGCTGAACATAGTGAAGCGGAGGGGTTTTAAAGAGGGAAGCAAATCGCCGCACTGCGTTTGAAATATAAGTGAGATTGCAGATGAATTTTCGGGGTCAATGTGGGCATTGAAATCTGCAATATCTGATGTGAATTGTGTCTGATTTATTGTCCGACCACATTATATAGTAGGTATTAAATATTATTATATATACATTTAATATATGTACTTTTGCGGCGGATTTCGGTTCACCGCGTTAAAGTGCCAAAACCGTTGATATCATTGGATTTCAGCTCAAAAAATTTTTAAAAAACTTGAAAAAAACTATTGACATTATTGTATTGCCTGTGGTATTATACATAAGCACGAGTTTCTGAAGAAGGGGTAAGTATGCCCGAAAGCATCAGAAAATTCTTGCAGATATGCGTTGATGCAGGAGGTGGCCGCTCGTTGAAGCGGGAAATTTCTGCGGAGTATGTCCGATTTTAAACCGGGCGAATTGTGTCCTTGCGTAAGGTCTGCCGTTCCCGGGCAGCCTTGTTGCGGGATACCTATGTGCAAATGAGCGAAAGCTTTCCCGGAAATATGTTTTTCCGGTTTTTAAATCGGACGGGTTGAAACACCCGGGTCGGTTTTCACGAATTTGCATTTCACAGCCCGCCAATTCTTTAAGGAGGCGTTCACATGGCAGTTAAGGGAAAAATCAGAATCAGACTTAAGGGCTACGATCACAGCCTTGTTGACAAGGCAGCAGAGAAGATTGTAGAAACAGCTAAGAGAACAGGCGCTCAGGTTTCGGGTCCCGTTCCCCTTCCCACAGAAAAGGAAGTTGTTACAATCCTTCGTGCTGTTCACAAGTACAAGGACAGCCGCGAACAGTTTGAACAGAGAACACACAAAAGGCTTATCGACATTATCAGACCCTCAGCTAAAACAGTTGAAGCTCTGACAGGTCTTGAGCTTCCCGCAGGCGTTGAAATCGAAATCAAGCTTTGATTTTGACCCATGCAGGTCATGTTGGCTTGAAAGAGTCAACCAATAACCTAACAGGAGGAAAGCAATATGCAGAAAGCACTCATCGGCAAGAAGATCGGTATGACACAGATCTTCGACAAAAAGGGAAATGTAGTTCCCGTAACAGTTGTTGAAGCAGGCCCCTGCACAGTCGTTATGAAGAAGACAATCGAAAATGACGGCTACGAAGCAGTTCAGCTTGGTTTCGGCGACGTAAAGGTTCAGCGTGTGAATAAGCCCATGATGGGCCATTTCAAGAAGGCTGACGTTGCTCCCAAAAAGACTCTCAAGGAGTTCAAGCTCGAAGGCGAGCTTAATGTGGGCGACATTCTCAAGGCAGACGTCTTTGCAGCAGGCGACAAGGTTGACGTTGCAGGCACAAGCAAAGGTAAGGGTACTGCCGGCGCAATCAAGAGATGGAACTTCTCCAGACTCAAGGAATCCCACGGTACAGGTCCTGTTGCAAGACATGCAGGTTCACTGGGCGCTTGCTCCGATCCCTCAAGAGTATATAAGGGAAAGAAGCTTGCAGGTCACCTTGGCTGCGAAAAGGTTACAATCCAGAATCTTGATGTAGTTAAAGTAGACGTAGAAAACAACCTTATCGCAATCAAGGGTGCCATCCCCGGCCCCAAGGGCGGAATCGTTGTTATCCGCAACTCGGTTAAAGCATAAGGAAAGGAGTAGAAAATAATGGCTAAAGTATCAGTTTTTGACATGGCTGGTAAGAAGCTCTCCGATATGGATCTTGCAGACAGCATCTTCGGTATCGAGCCCAGCATTCCTGCTATGCACCTCTGCGTAGTCAGCTACCTGGCAAATCAGCGTCAGGGCACACAGTCTACTCTTACCAGAGCAGAAGTCAGCGGCGGCGGAAAGAAGCCCTGGAGACAGAAGGGCACAGGCCGCGCAAGACAGGGCTCAACAAGAGCTCCCCAGTGGTATCACGGCGGTATCGCTCACGGTCCCAAGCCCCGCGATTATCACAAGGATGTTAACAAGAAAGTCAGAAGACTTGCTATGAAGTCCGCACTCTCTGCAAAGGTTGCAGACAATGAGCTTATCGTTCTTGACTCCCTTACTCTTGACGCAATCAAGACAAAGGAAATGGTTAAGGTTGTTAACGCTCTTGAAACAGGCAAGAAGGTTCTCTTCGTTCTTCCCGAGAAGAACGACATCATCTACCGCTCGGCTCGCAACATTGCCGGCGTTAAGACAACTCTTGTCGGAACACTTAACGTTTACGATATCCTCAACTGTGACACAGTTGTAGTTCTCAAGGATGCCGTAAGCAAGATTGAGGAGGTTTACGCATGAGCAGATTAGCACAGGATATCATCCTCCGCCCCATCATCACCGAAAACAGCATGGACGGCATTGCAGACCGCAAGTACACCTTTGAAGTAGCTAAAGACGCAAACAAGATCGAAATTGCAAAGGCAGTTGAAGAGCTTTTTGAAGTTAAGGTTGCAAAGGTAAACACCATCAACGTTGACGGTAAATTCAGAAGATACGGCCGCTTCGAGGGCTTCACAGCTTCAAAGAAGAAGGCAATCGTAACTCTTACAGAAGATTCAAAAACAATTGAATTCTTCGACGGTATGATGTAATCATCTGAAATAAAGAACAACCCAAAATCCGGCGGTAAGGTATGGAGTATGACATTGCTCCGCAAAGCCGCTATAAGGAGAGTGTAGAAAAATGTCTATCAAGATTTACAAGTCGACAACAAACGCAAGACGTAATATGTCGACTACAGATTATTCCGAGCTCTCAAAGGTTGCTCCCGAAAGAAGCCTTCTTGTTTCACTCAAGAAGAACAGCGGACGTAACAGCTACGGAAGAATTACCGTTCGTCATCGCGGCGGCGGTCAGAGAAGAAAGTATCGTATCATCGACTTCAAGAGAGATAAGTTCGATATTCCCGCAACAGTTGCTTCAATCGAATACGATCCCAACCGTTCGGCTTTCATCGCTCTTCTCCAGTATGAAGACGGCGAAAAGAGATACATCCTTCAGCCCGCAGGTCTGAAGGTTGGCGATACCGTTGTTGCCGGCGCATCAGCTGACATCAAGTCAGGTAACGCACTGCCCCTCACCAACATCCCCGTTGGTACAATCGTTCACAACGTTGAGCTTTATCCCGGCAGAGGCGGCCAGCTCGCAAGAGCAGCAGGCAACTCCGCACAGCTCATGGCTAAGGAAGGCGCTTACGCACTCCTCAGACTTCCCTCAGGCGAACTTCGTAACGTTCCCGCAAACTGCATGGCTACAGTTGGCCAGGTAGGCAACACAGACCACGAAAACGTTAAGGTTGGTAAGGCCGGCCGTAAGCGTCACATGGGCTGGAGACCTACAGTACGCGGTTCGGTTATGAACCCCTGCGATCACCCCCACGGCGGTGGTGAAGGTAAGTCACCCATCGGTAGACCCGGTCCTGTTACTCCCTGGGGCAAGCCCGCTCTCGGTTACAAGACCAGAAATACCAAGAAGGCATCAGACAAGCTTATCATAAAGCGTCATAACGACAAATAAGTGAAAGGAGCAGATAATAATGGGCAGAAGCATTAAAAAAGGACCCTTTGTGCAGCCTAAACTGCTCGAAAGAGTTCAGAAGATGAATGCAAACGGTGAAAAGCAGGTTCTCAAGACCTGGAGCCGTTCCTCAACAATCTTCCCCGACTTTGTAGGCCATACATTTGCCGTTCACGACGGACGCAAGCATGTTCCTGTTTATGTAACAGAAGATATGGTAGGCCACAAGCTCGGTGAATTTGCACCTACAAGAACCTTCAAAGGTCATGCAGGTTCAAAAACATCAAATAACGGTAAATAATCGGCGAAAGGAGTGTATTAACAATGTCAGATATGGCAGTTGCAACAGCAAAAGCAACTTATATCCGTATTGCGCCTCGTAAGGTTCAGATTGTGCTTGATCTCATCCGCAATCAGCCCGCAGACAAGGCAATGGCTATTCTCAAGTACACGCCCAAGGCCGCGTGTGAACCCTTGATGAAGCTTTTAAAGTCAGCAATCGCAAATGCTGAAAACAATAATAATATGGACGTTTCAAAGCTCTATGTTGCAGAATGCAGCGTAAGCCAGGGCCCCACTCTTAAGAGAATCAGACCCCGTGCACAGGGCAGAGCATTCCGTATTAACAAGAAAACATCTCATATCACCCTTGTGCTCAAGGAAATGGAATAAGCAAAGGAGGAGGTTAAACAATGGGACAGAAAATTAATCCTACCGGTTTAAGAATCGGTGTTATTAAGAACTGGGAATCTCGCTGGTATGCAGCTCCCAACAAGTTCGCTGATACTCTTGTTGAGGATTACGAACTCCGTGAGTACCTTCTCGAGAAGCTTGCTCCTGCAGGCGTTCCCAAGGTTGAAATCGAGAGAGATGCAAAGCGTGTTTACGTTAACATCCACTGTGCAAAGCCCGGTATGGTTATCGGCAGACAGGGCGCTGAAATCGAAAAGCTCAAGAGCCTTTGCGAAAAGAAGCTCGGCGGCAAAGAGGTTTCCCTCAACATCATCGAAATCAAGCAGCCCGACCTTAACGCACAGCTTGTTGCTGAAAGCATCGCTTCCCAGCTCGAAAGACGTGTTTCATACCGTCGTGCACTTAAGCAGGCTATCGGCCGTGCAATGAAGTTCGGCGCAAAGGGTATCAAGATTCAGGCTTCAGGCCGTCTTGCCGGCGCAGAAATCGCACGTTCCGAAACCTACAAGGAAGGTACAATTCCCCTTCAGACAATCAGAGCCGACATCGACTACGGCTTTGCTGAAGCAAAAACAACCTACGGCCGAATCGGTGTTAAGGTTTGGCTTTACAGAGGCGAGGTTCTCCACGAAAGCAGAAACACTTCTCGCCCCAGAAGACGCAGAGAAGGAGGTAATAAGTAATGCTTTTACCTAAGCGCGTGAAGTACCGCAGAGTACAGAGAGGCAGACTTAAGGGTAAGGCTACCAGAGGCAATACCGTTACTTACGGTGATTTCGGTCTTGTAGCAACAGAACCCGCATGGATTACCTCAAACCAGATCGAAGCAGCCCGTATCGCTATGACAAGATACATCAAGAGAGGCGGTCAGGTTTGGATCAAGATTTTCCCCGATAAGCCCATCACAGAGAAGCCCGCTGAAACTCGAATGGGTTCAGGTAAAGGTTCTCCCGAGTACTGGGTTGCAGTAGTTAAGCCCGGCAGAGTAATGTTCGAAATCGCCGGCGTTGACAGAGAGCTTGCACAGGAAGCTATGCGTCTTGCAGCTATGAAGCTTCCCATCAAGTGCAAATTTGTTACTAAAGAAGAAATGGGTGGTGAGCAGTAATGAAGGCCAGTGAAATCAGAAAACTTTCCGCCGCAGAGATGGATGCTAAGCTTGTTGAGCTGAAAGATGAGCTGTTCAAACTTCGCTTTCAGCAGGCTGTAAACCAGCTCGATAACCCCATGCGAATCAGTGCCGTTAAAAAGGATATCGCTCGTATCAAGACAGTTCAGAGAGATATCGAACTTCACGGCACCAAGGCGTAAGGAAAGGGAGGTTAAAGTTCAATGGAAAGAAACCTCAGAAAGACTCGCGTTGGTATTGTTACCAGCGATAAGATGGATAAGACCGTAGTTGTTTCCGTTAAGGACAAGGTCAGACATCCTCTTTATAAGAAAATCATCAACAACACATACAAGCTTAAGGCACACGATGAAAACAACGAGTGCGGCATGGGCGACCGTGTCCTTGTTATGGAAACCCGTCCCCTGTCAAAGGACAAGAGATGGCGTGTAGTAGAAATCATTGAGAAGGCTAAATAATTTAGCCGTAGTGTAAGGAGGAAAACACTGTGATACAGCAGCAGAGTTACCTCAAGGTTGCCGACAACACCGGCGCGAAGGAAATTATGTGCATTCGCGTTCTCGGCGGTTCCGGCAGGAGGTATGCCAATATTGGCGACGTCGTTGTTGCTTCTGTTAAAAAGGCAACACCCGGTGGCGTAGTAAAAAAAGGCGATGTTGTAAAAGCGGTAGTAGTACGCACCGCAAGCGGCCTTCGCCGTGAGGACGGAACTTACATTCGCTTCGATGAGAATGCAGCCGTCATCATTAAGGAAGACAAGAACCCCAGAGGTACACGTATCTTTGGACCAGTAGCAAGAGAGCTTCGTGAAAAGGATTACACAAAGATTCTTTCACTTGCTCCTGAAGTACTTTAATCGGAGGTGCTATGAAGATGCATGTTAAAAAAGGCGATGAAGTAGTAGTAATCAACGGTAAGTACAGAGGCAAGAGAGGCAAGGTTATGGAAGTAAGCCCTTCAGAAGGTAAGGTTATCGTTGAAGGCGTTAACATCGTAACCAAGCACGTTAAGCCCCGCAAGATGGGTGAGCCCGGCGGCCTTATCAAGGCTGAAAGTGCTCTTTACGCTGACAAGGTTCAGCTCATCTGCCCCAAGTGCGGTCAGCCCACAAGAGTTGGCCACAAGATCAACGCAAAAGGCAAGAAGGTTCGCACTTGCAAGAAGAGCGGCTGCCTTGCAGAGTTTGAATAATAAGGGAGGACATAACAAATGGCAGCAAGATTAAAAGAAATGTATGTCAATGATGTTGCACCTGCTCTTATGAAGAAGTTTGAATATAAGAGTGTTATGCAGATCCCGAAGCTCGAGAAGATTGTTATCAACGTTGGCTGCGGCGAAGCAATTACCAACTCAAAGGCAATTGACGCTGTTGTTTCAGACCTTAAGCAGATTACAGGTCAGACTCCTGTAAAGTGCAAGGCAAAGAAGTCAGTTGCTAACTTCAAGCTCCGTGAAGGCATGATTATCGGTGCAAAGGTTACACTCAGAGGCGACAGAATGTATGAGTTTATCGACAGACTCTTCAACCTCGCTCTCCCCAGAGTTCGTGACTTCAGAGGCATTAACCCCAACTCATTCGACGGAAGAGGCAACTATTCCATGGGTATCAAGGAACAGCTCATCTTCCCCGAAATCGATTACGATAAGATTGACAAAGTAAGAGGTATGGACATCTGCTTTGTTACAACAGCTAATACTGACGAAGAAGCTCGTGAACTTCTCACTCTCATGGGCGCTCCGTTCTCAAGATAAGGAGGGATTACCGTGGCAAAGACATCAATGAAGGTTAAGCAGGCTCGCCCTGCAAAGTACAGCACAAGAGCGTACAACAGATGTAAGATCTGCGGAAGACCCCATGCTTATCTTCGCAAGTACGGCGTTTGCCGTATCTGCTTCAGAGAGCTGGCACACGCAGGTCAGATTCCCGGCGTTAAGAAAGCAAGTTGGTAATTGAGCAATTGCAAAGGAGGTAAACAGTATGCAGATTACTGATTCCATCGCTGATATGCTCACCCGTATCCGCAATGCGAATGCGGCTAAGCACGACACAGTGAAGGTTCCCGCATCTAACATGAAGAAAGCGATTGCTCAGATTCTTCTTGATGAGGGATATATTAAAAGCTTTAAAGTTGAGGACGACGGTAAGCAGGGCATGATTGAAATTGCTCTCAAGTACGGTCCCAACAAGTCTCAGGTAATCACCGGTCTTCGCAGAGTTTCAAAGCCCGGTCTGAGAATTTACACAAATTGTGAGGATATGCCCAGAGTTATGAAGGGCATCGGCATTGCCATCCTCTCAACATCAAAAGGCGTTATGACTGACAAGGACGCACGCAAGGCCAACGTTGGCGGCGAAGTTCTTGCATTTATCTGGTAAGGAGGTGCCGTAAATGTCACGTATAGGTAAGAAACCTATTGTTATCCCCGCAGGCGTGGATGTGAAGCTTGACGGCACAAAAATTACCGTTAAAGGCCCCAAGGGCACTCTCGAAAGAGAGCTTCATCCCAGCATGATCGTTGAAATGGAAGGCAACGAAATCAACGTTAGCCGTCCCAACGACAACAAAGAAAACAGATCGCTCCACGGTCTTACAAGAACACTCATCAACAACATGGTAACAGGCGTTAACGAAACCTTCAAGAAGGAACTCGAAGTTAACGGTATCGGTTACCGTTGCGAAGTTAAGGGTCAGGTACTTACCCTCAAGATCGGTTATTCACACGACGTTGTTATGACCGCTCCCGAAGGCGTAACAGTTGAAGTTCCCAACCCCAACAAGATCATCATTTCAGGTCCCGACAAGCAGAAGGTCGGACAGTTTGCCGCAAACGTTCGTGAGAAGAGACCTCCCGAACCCTACAAGGGCAAGGGCATCAAGTATGCTGACGAACACATCCGCCGCAAGGAAGGTAAAGCCGGTAAGGGCGGCAAATAAGCATCTGCAGTTTAAACTGCAAGCTGCTTAAGTCTTATTAAGGAGTGAAAAATTATGGTTAACAGACCGGACAGCAATAAGGCCAGACAGACTCGCCATAAGAGAGTCCGTGCCAAGATTTCCGGCACAGCTGAATGTCCTCGCCTTAATGTATTCCGCTCCCTCCAGAATATCTACGCTCAGTTAATAGACGACGTTAAGGGTGAAACCCTTGTGTCCGCATCAACTGTAGAGAAGGATTTCGTGGAATACGGCGGAAACAAGTCCGCTGCTCACAAAGTGGGCGAATTATTGGCAAAACGTGCCGCTGAAAAAGGCATCGAAAACTGCGTTTTCGACCGTGGCGGCTATATCTATCACGGCCGTGTTAAAGAGCTGGCCGACGGCGCCCGTGAGGGTGGCCTCAAGTTCTAAGAAGGGGAGGAATACTTTTGGCTAAGATTGATGCATCGGCATATGAGCTCACAGAGCGCGTAGTAGCCATTAACCGTGTTTCCAAAACCGTAAAGGGCGGTCGTATCTTTAAGTTTGCGGCTATCGTCGTAGTCGGTGACGGCAACGGCATTATCGGTTTCGGACTTGGCAAGTCGGGCGAAGTTCCCGACGCTATCCGCAAGGGTATCGAAGATGCTAAAAAGAACCTCATGAAGGTTTCACTTAAGGGAACAACAATTCCCCACGAAATTCAGGGCAAGTTCGGCGCAGGCGTAGTTCTTCTTAAGCCCGCCGCACCCGGTACCGGCGTTATCGCAGGCGGCCCCGTTCGTGCTGTTGTTGAAACAGTAGGTATCAAGGATATCCGTGCAAAGGCTCTTCGTTCAAACAATCCCTGCAACGTAGTAAGAGCTACTATCGACGGACTTTCAAAGCTTCGTAACGTAGAAGAAGTTGCTGCTATCCGCGGCAAGTCTGCAAAAGAAATTTTAGGTTAAGGAGGGCGGAAAAAATGGCAGATATTCAGGTAAAGCTCGTTAAGAGCCTTATTGGAAGCACCAAGCCCCAGATTGCTACCGCCCGTGCTCTTGGTCTTCATAAAATCGGCGACGTAACAGTTCAGCCCGACAACGCTGCAACACAGGGTAAGGTAAGAAAGCTTGCTCACCTTGTAGAAGTCAGCGAAGCCAAGCAAGGAGGTGCAAACTAATGAAGTTGCACGATCTCTCACCCGCTGCAGGCTCAACTAAAGAGCGCAAGCGTATCGGCCGCGGCCCCGCATCAGGTCAGGGCAAAACAGCCGGTAAGGGTCATAAAGGTCAGAAGGCACGTGCAGGCAGAGGTATGCGTGCCGGCTTTGAAGGCGGTCAGATGCCCCTTCAGAGAAGAATCCCCAAGAGAGGATTCAACAACATCTTTGCAACAGAGATGGCAATTACAAACATTGCTACTCTTGATAAGTATTTCGAAGACGGTGCAACCGTAACAATCGATGCTCTTATTGAGAAAGGCATTATTAAAAAGACTTTGGACGGCGTCAAGATTTTGGGTAATGGCGAAATTTCGAAGAAGCTCACCGTTCAGGCAAATGCTTTTTCAGATAGCGCAAAATCAAAGATCGAAGCTGCCGGAGGAAAGGCAGAGGTGATCTAACGTGCTCCAAACAATCGTTAATGCTTGGAAAATCGCCGACCTGAGAAAAAAGATGATCTTCACAGCTCTCATCGTTCTGATTTTCAGAATCGGTTCGGCAATCCCCGTTCCTTTCACAAACATTGGCGCTGAAGGCATTATCGCTGACCCCAATGCAGGAACATTTATGAACTACTTGAGCATGATGACAGGTGATGCGTTCAACTACGGAACAATTTTCGCAATGTCCATCACCCCCTACATCAACAGCTCAATTATCATGCAGCTGCTCGCAGTTGCAATTCCCGCCCTTGAAAGACTTCAGAAGGAAGGCGAAGAAGGACGCAAGAAGATTGCTTCCATCACTCGTTTCGTAACCATCGCTCTCGGTCTTCTCCAGAGTACTGCTTACTACTTCTATCTCAGAAGCCAGGGCTACATTGTCAAGGATGCTTCCGGCGCAAACTTCACAGGTTTCGCTGCAGTATTCCAGGCACTCGTTATCATTCTCTGCTTCACAGCCGGTACAGCCCTTATCATGTGGCTCGGCGAGAGAATTAACGAAAAGGGTATCGGCAACGGTATTTCAATTATCCTCTTCGCCGGTATCGTTTCAAGAATTCCCACTCTCTTTGCAACACTTTTCGGCAAGGATGCAGGCGGCTACTTCTGGAGAGGCGGCCCCTACTACTTCCTTTCACCCCTCGTTGCAATTATCCTCATCCTCATGATTGCTTTCATCGTATGGATGGATAACGCAGAGAGAAGAATTCCCGTGCAGTATGCCAAGAGAGTTGTCGGCAGAAAGATGTACGGCGGTCAGAGCACTCATATTCCCATCAAGGTTAATATGTCAGGCGTTATGCCCGTTATCTTCGCTTCCTCAATTCTTTCACTGCCTCCCACAATCAGAATGTTCATCGATTCAAAGATTAAGGAAGACAGCGGCTGGGATAAATTCTTCGATATTTTCACAGCTGAACATTGGGTATACAGCATCATTTACTTTGTAATGATCATTGCTTTTGCATATTTCTATGCAAGCATTCAGTACAACCCCATCGAGATGTCAAAGAACATCCGTGACAACGGTGGTTCAATCCCCGGCATCCGTCCCGGTGAACCTACCTCAAGATACATCGGCAAGATCCTCAACAGAATCACCCTTCTCGGTGCTCTTCTTCTCAGCGTTGTTGCTCTTTTCCCGATTATCTTCTCACAGGTTACAACCTTCTTCCTCGATATGTGGCAGGAAGGTGCTTCAATGAACGTATCGCTCGGCGGTACATCAATCATCATTCTTGTCGGTGTTGCTCTTGAAACAGTCAAGCAGCTTGAAAGCCAGATGATGATGAGACACTACAAGGGCTTCCTTGATTAATAGGACCCTTAAGTAAGCAAAAGCTTACATTCTACGGAGGATTAGCATGATAGTGCTCAAAACTACAAGAGAACTCAGCCTTATGAAAGAGGCGTGCGTTATCGCTGCAGGAGCATTAAAGGCAGCAGGTGAGGCGGTTGAGCCGGGAGTTTCCACGGCAGAGATAGACCGCATTGCCCTCGACTTCATCAAGAAGAGCGGAGCAATTCCGACCTTCAAGGGTTATAACGGTTATCCTGCTGCTGCATGCGTTTCCATAAACGATGAGGTCATTCACGGCATTCCGAACAAAAAGCGCATCATCAGAGCCGGCGATATCGTCAGCATCGATGTCGGCGCAACCTTCAACGGCTATGTCGGCGATAATGCCGCCACTTTTGCGGCGGGGGATATCTCTCCCGAAGCACAGCGGCTGTGCGACGTTACCAGAGAGAGCCTCTATGAAGGCATCAAGGCAGCTGTCGCAGGCGGCAGAATCGGTGATATCGGCTCAACAATCCAAAGGTATTGTGAGGAAAGAGGCTTTTCGGTGGTTCGCGATTTCACGGGCCACGGAGTCGGAAAGCAGATGCACGAAGACCCCAGCGTACCGAATTTCGGCACACCCGGACGAGGTGTGCGCCTGCTCCCCGGCATGACAATTGCCATTGAGCCCATGATAAATCAGGGCGGTGCAGGCATCAGGCAGTTGCCTGACGGTTGGACTATCAAAACAAGGGACGGTTCGCTCTCTGCCCACTTTGAGCATACGGTGGCCATAACAACAAACGGCCCCGTGATTCTCACGAAGATTTAAGGTGAGGAAAATGCTTGAAAAAGGAACGGTAGTCAGGTCACTTGCGGGAAGAGATAAAGACAAGCTTCTGGCGGTTGTCGGAGGCAGCGAAAAGTCGGTTCTTCTCTGCGACGGAAAAGAGCGTCCCATTGACAGACCAAAAAGCAAAAATATTCGCCACGTTGAACCCCTCGGCTCATCCGTCACGGAAGCCGAAATGTCAACAAACAGGGCGTTAAAGAAAGCCCTCGGGCGATTAAATGCAGAAATAAACGGCAACACTTAGGAGGTTACTATGTCTAAGCAGGACATGATCGAGATTGAAGGTACGGTAATCGAGTCATTACCCAACGCAACCTTTCAGGTTGAGCTGGAAAACGGACACAGAATATTGGCTCACATCTCCGGAAAGCTTCGCATGAATTACATCAAGATTCTTCCCGGCGATAAAGTGACGGTCGAAATGTCGCCATACGACCTCACCAAGGGCCGCATAACATGGCGTTCCAAGTAAGTTCAAGGAGGTATTCTAATATGAAAGTCAGACCTTCTGTCAAGAAAATTTGCGAAAAGTGCAAAGTTATTAAGCGCAAGGGAAAAGTAATGGTTATCTGTGAAAATCCCAAGCACAAGCAGCGTCAGGGTTAATCCCGACGTAAAACCAATGTTAATTTGGAGGTGCAACTGACAAATGGCGCGTATATCAGGTGTTGACCTGCCCAGAGATAAGAGAGTAGAAATCGCTCTTACTTACATCTACGGCATCGGTCCCAAAACTGCCAGCGACATTATCGCAGCAACCGGCGTTGATCCCGACCTTAGAGTTAAGGACATGACCGAAGACGACGTTTCAAAACTTCGTGAATATATCGAGCACAACCTTACTGTAGAAGGCGATCTTCGCAGAGAAACCGCATTCGACATCAAAAGACTTATCGAAATTGGATGCTACCGTGGCGTTCGTCACAGAAAGGGTCTCCCCGTAAGAGGTCAGAGATCAAAGACAAACGCTCGTACACGCAAGGGTCCCAAGAAGACCATTGCAAACAAGAAGAAGTAAGATTAGGAGGGATATCATGGCTAAAGCAGCAAAAAAGACAACAGGTACCCGCAGACGCCGCGAGCGCAAGAATATTGAGCGCGGTGCAGCCCATATCCAATCCACCTTTAACAACACTATCGTTACAATCACCGATACCCAGGGTAATGCTGTTTCATGGGCAAGTGCCGGTGAAATGGGCTTCCGCGGCTCCAAGAAATCAACTCCCTTCGCAGCTCAGACTGCAGCTGAAACAGCAGCAAAGGCAGCTATCGAGCACGGCATGAAGACAGTTGAAGTTTACGTTAAGGGCCCCGGCCAGGGACGTGAAGCGGCTATCAGAGCTTTACAGACAGCAGGTCTGGAAGTTAACATGATTAAGGATGTTACTCCCATTCCTCACAACGGATGCCGCCCGCCCAAGAGAAGGCGCGTGTAACCAGAATTATTTGGAGGTGTAACACAATATGGCAAGATATACCGGTGCGGTATGTAAACTGTGCCGCCGTGAAGGCAAGAAGCTTTACCTCAAGGGTGAGCGTTGCTACACCGGCAAGTGTGCTGTAGAGCGTAGAGCATATGCTCCCGGCCAGCACGGTCAGAGCCGCAAGAAGGCAACTGAATACGGTCTTCAGCTTCGCGCAAAGCAGCAGGCTAAGCGTTACTACGGTATTCAGGAAGGCCAGTTCTATAAGTATTTCCTTATGGCTGAACGCAAGCAGGGCGTAACAGGTGAAAACCTGCTCCGTATCTGCGAAAGCAGACTTGACAACGTTGTTTATCTTCTCGGCTGGGCTAACTCCAGAGCAGAAGCAAGACAGCTTGTTACTCACGGCCATTACAAAGTAAACGGTAAGAAGGTTAACATTCCTTCATACCTCATCAAAGCAGGCGACGAAATCGCTATCAAGGATAAGAGCAAGGAAAGCGACAAGATCAAGGCAACAGTTGAAGCAAATGCTTCCCGCCCTGTTCCCCAGTGGCTTGACCTCAATGCAGAAGCTCTCACAGCAAAGGTTCTTGCACTGCCCACTCGTGAGCAGATCATGGTTCCCGTTGAAGAGCATCTCATCGTTGAGCTTTATTCTAAGTAATGCCTGCCTGATTTGCCTTGTTTTAAGGCATTTCAGCAGCGGCGTTCGCCCGCAAAATTCGCTGTCAACAGCGTTATTGAATGCAATTTGAGCAGGATATTCCTGCCTGTTTTAAGGAGGGTTTTGAATGATTGGTATCGAAAAGCCCAGAATTGATACTGCCGAAATTTCCGAAGACGGAAAATACGGAAGATTTGTTGTTGAACCCCTCGAAAGAGGCTACGGAACAACTTTGGGCAACAGCCTGAGAAGAGTTCTTCTTTCTTCTCTTCCCGGCTACGCGATAACCTCCGTTAAGATTGACGGAATTCTTCATGAATTCAGCACCATCCCCGGAGTTAAGGAAGATGTAACCGAGATTGTTCTCAATCTCAAGAACGTTATCCTCAAAATTCACGGTGACGGTCCCAAAACAATCTATATCGACGCTAACGGTGATGATGAAATCACCGCCGGCAGCATCAAGACCGATTCAGAGGTTGAAATTCTCAACCCCGAGCTTCACATCGCAACTCTCAACTCCGACGCACACGTCAGCATGGAGCTGACCTGTGACAAGGGCAGAGGTTATGTTTCTGCAGACAGAAACAAGCAGATGATGCAGCCCATTATCGGCGTTATTGCAATTGACTCAATCTATACACCCGTATTAAAGGTTAACTACACAGTCGAAAATACCCGTGTAGGCCAGATTACCGACTACGATAAGCTGACTCTCGAGGTATGGACAAACGGAACCATCAACGCTATGGAAGCCGTTTCTCTCGGCGCCAAGATCCTCAACGAGCACCTCAACCTCTTCGGTGACCTCTCAGGCGAGGCATATGACACAGAGGTTATGGTCGTAAAGAGCGACAATGGCAAAGAAAAAGTCCTTGAGATGACCATTGAGGAACTTGACCTTTCTGTTCGTTCCTTTAACTGCTTGAAGAGAGCACAGATCAATACGGTTGAAGATTTGACCAACAGAACCGAGGAAGACATGATGAAAGTCCGCAACCTCGGCAGAAAGTCCCTTGACGAAGTTGTTGCAAAGCTCAATTCGCTTGGCTTTGACCTTCGCAGGGATGAGGAATAAGGAGTGTGAACTAAATGCCCGGTACCAGAAAGCTTGGCAGAGCAAGTGACCATCGTAAGTCAATGCTCAGAGGCCTTGTTACCTATCTGCTTGAAAACGGCAGAATCGAAACAACCGTTACAAGGGCTCAGGAAGTTCGCGCAATGGCTGAAAAAATGATCACCATTGCTAAGGACGACTCTCTCCACTCAAAGCGCAAGGTTCTTGCTTACGTTACAAAAGAAGACGTAGTTAAGAAGCTCTTTGACGAGATTGCCCCCAAATATAAGGAAGTTAACGGCGGTTACTGCCGCATAATCAAGACAGGTCCCCGTAGAGGCGATGCTGCAGAAATGTGCATCATCGAGCTTGTCTGATTATAAGATAGCTTTATAAAAACGAACACCCTGCTCAAACCGAGCAGGGTGTTATTGTTTTATGTAATTTAAAAATTTTTGTTTTGATGTAGGGGACGGTTTCCCGTCCCGCAAATTAACGGTTTTTCGGGCGACCACACAGGGTCGCCCCTACGGCATAAACGTACATTTGCGTGTAGGGCGGCTTGACCCAAGCCGCCGCAACAAATATAAAAGTAAGTAAGGTTCGATGCCTGTGTTGACTCATATTAATTCCGAATTACGCATTCCGAATTCCGAATTATCAATAGTCAATCGCCTGAATATCTGCGGGGGAGAAGAAAACGCTGCTTAAATTTGCCCATTCGAATTCGCATACATAAACTCCCGTAAGCTCGGGATCGATTTCGGTTTTGTCAAAATAAAAAGCCATTCCCGATTCGGTGAGATAGAAGTTTTCAAGGGTAAAGCATCTGCTGAAGGCTTCAAGATTTTTCTCCGAAAGTGCTTCGGGATTGTTGGGATAGAAATTTTGCATTGCCATTGGCTTTATAAGACTGTCAACAAGCATAGCCTCGTAGTCATCCCTTGAAAACTCATCAATCGCAAACGCCTTCGCCGTGCAGGGCTCACCCTTTTTGAGATCGAAGCATTTTGTGATGTATGCAGGCTCGCCCTTTCCGTCCGAAAAGGAAAACGCATCCTTAATCAGAAAGCAGGTGAAACGGCCGTCACTGTAGGTTGTTTCAAACTTGATTTCATTAACCCAGGGCTTTTCCGTGTCCAGACTGTCCATGGAAACGGCGGCGTTTTCAACGTTACTTTCCGCCTTTTCGCAGGCATCCTCAAAGATTTCAAGCGAAACCTTGTTAACATAATCCTTTACGGCATTGTCGGCATATTCCGAAACCTCGGGCAGCACAACGTCAACAACATAAACGATTCTTCCGTTTTTGTCGGTGAAATCCTTGTGGTGACTCTGCTCCTTTATAACAGGCGGAGCAACGGTGGTTGTTGTGAAATCGGAGTTTTTGTCCTCTGCTTTTCTGCAGGAGGCAAAAGAGAAAATGAGAACGAACACAATAAAAATGCTCAAGAATCTTTTCATAAAATCATTCCTTTCAAATTACATTATATATATAACGTGCGGTGCAATCAAGATGGAAAATATTAATTTTTTCGTTGCAATTTCCGACGGGATAATATAGAATAAACCTGAAAGGAGCGATAACATGAAAAATATTCTCAATGCTCAATGGATAAAATTCCCCAAGGTGGCACTTGAAAAAGAAATTTACTTCACAAGAAAGTTTGATATTAATAAAGAATTGGTGTCCGCAAGCCTTGAAATCACGGCACTCGGCGTATACTTTGCCGAAATCAACGGCGAAAGAGTCGGCAACTGTATTTTTGCACCCGGCTGGACATCATACCACAAGCGTCTGCAGGTTGAAACCTATGACGTAACGGATTTCATCAAGAAAAACAACGAAATCAAGGTTGCCGTTGCACCGGGCTGGAAGGGATATAACCATTTCAGCAGAAACGGCAGCGACTGCTATCTCGGTCAGAACGAAATGGCAATGCTTTGTGCTCTCACAATGGAGTTTGCCGACGGTGAAAAGAGAATAATCACAAGCGGCGGCGACTGGAAATGCGAATTCGGCAAGAATGTTTACACTCAATTCTATAACGGCTATGTCTATAACCCTGCATATGTTGACATCAGCCCCGAAAAGGCGGTTATTTTCCCCCATAACAACAAAATTCTTCTTGACCGTCAGGGCGAAAGAATTATTGAGCAGGAACGCCTTGCCGCAAAGGAAATCATCATAACTCCCAAGGGCGAAACCGTTATCGACTTCGGTCAGAACATGACGGGCTATGTTGAGTTCAGAATCAAGGGCAACAAGGGTGAAAGAGCCGTTATCAGCCACGCAGAGGTGCTTGACGCAGAGGGCAATTTCTACACCGATAACCTCCGCAGTGCAAAAGCACAGGCGATTTTTGTCTGCGACGGCAAGGAGCATATCCACAAGTCGCAGCATAATTTCTTCGGCTTCCGCTATATAAGACTTGAAAACTGGAGCGATGAGGTCAAAAAAGAAAATTTCACCGCCGTTGTTGTTCATTCCGAGCTGAAGCGTACGGGATATTTTGAGTGCTCCGACCCGAGAGTCAACAAGCTGTTTTCAAATATAATCTGGGGTCAGAAGGGAAACTTCCTTGACGTTCCCACAGACTGCCCCCAGCGTGACGAGCGTCTTGGCTGGACAGGTGACGCACAGGTTTTTGTCAAGACCGCATCATATAACTTTGACGTTGAAAGATTTTTCACAAAGTGGCTTGCCGATTTGAGAGCCGACCAGACAGACTGGGGCTCAATTCCTTCGGTTATTCCCGATGTTTTTTCACAGGATGACAGCTGCTCTGCCGCATGGGCGGATGCCTCAACAATTTGTCCCTGGCAGATTTATCAGACCTATAACAACAGGAAAATCCTTGAGGATTCCGTTGAGTCCATGGAGAATTACATAGAATTCATCGAAGGCAAAAGCGAAAACGGAATCTGGAGCAGAAGCTGGCATTTCGGCGACTGGCTCAATCTTGACGGCAGCAGCCCCGAGGACTGCTCAAAGGGCACGGAAAAGAATCTGATTGCAACCGCTTACTACATTTATTCAAGCAATATTCTCATCAAAACAAAAGAGCTTCTGGGCAAGGATGCCTCGGAGCATAAGGCAAAGAGAGAAGCTTCAATTGCCGCCTTCCGCCGTGAATTCATGGAAAACGGCAGAATCAAGCCCGAATTTGCAACCCAGACCGCCTGCGTGCTTGCGGTTTATTTCGGAATAAGCGATAACATTGCCGAAACCGCAAAGCAGCTCAACGAGCTTGTTACCGAATGCGGACACCTCAAGACGGGCTTTGTCGGCACTCCTTATCTGCTTCACGCATTGAGCGAAAACGGCTACGCCGAAACCGCCTACGGCCTTCTTCTCCGTGAGGAATATCCCTCATGGCTCTTCTCTGTCAAGATGGGTGCAACAACAATCTGGGAGCATTGGGACAGTATGCGTGAGGACGGCTCAATGTGGGATACCTCGATGAATTCCTTTAACCACTATGCTTACGGCAGCGTTGCCGACTGGCTTTACGGCGTTGCGGCGGGCATCAACATTGACGAAACCAAGCCCGGATTTGAGCATATCATCATAAAGCCCGTAACCGATTCAAGGCTCACCTTCGTCAACGCAACCATTGACACCCGCAAGGGCGTTGTCAAGTCGGGCTGGAAAACCGAAAACGGCAAAACAACCTACAGCGTTGAAATTCCCGAGGGTGCAACCGCAACGGTTATCATCGGCGGCGAAACAACCGAAATCGGTGCGGGAAAATACGAGTTTTAACTTAAATTTGGCAAATCAAACAAAAAACAGACGGCTTTTTAGTTGGTTTTGTTGTCTTTAAAAAAGTTTATATTAGTGCTATAATGTATATCAGCCCGAAGTGTCTTCTTCGGGCGGATTAGCAATAAGGAGAAATTTTCTATGGCAGACACATATTTCTGTGCGAGGGAAAACGGCAAGCTCCACCGCCCCAGAACAATTCTGACGGGCTTTGGCTTCATGGCTTCCTCAATCGCATGGGCAATCTATGACCCCTACATCACAAAAATCCTTGAAAGACTGCTTAACGCTTCAACAATGGTTACGGAGTGGAGCGCAAAGCTTAACGAAATGTTCCCCGTGCTTGCAAAGTTTGCGGAGTCACAGGGCGAAAACGTTGTTACCGAAGCAGGCGGAATAACTCTTGTTCCCCTTTTCATCGGTATAATCATGACCTTCGATAACATTTTCGGCGTTATCTTCCAGCCGACCTTCGGCAAGCTTTCAGACCGCTGCCATTCAAAGCTCGGCAAACGCCGTCCCTTCATTGTTTTCGGTGCACCCGCATCCGCATTCCTCTTTGCGGTTATCCCCTGGGTTGCACTTTCGGGCTCTCTGCCCTTAACAATGCTCTTCATAATTCTCTTTGTTTTCTCAATGTCACTCTGGAGAGCACCTGTTGTTGCCCTTATGCCTGCACTGACACCTCCCGCACTCCGCAGTGAAGGCAACGCAATCATCAACCTCATGGGCGGCGTCGGCTCGGCAATCGGTATGTTTGCGGGTACGGTTGTAGGCATATTCTATAAGCTTGCAACAGGCGTTAAGATTACAACCGAAAACGAGCAGCTTGCATTCCCCTATGTTTTCCTTACCGGTGCCGTTGTTATGGTAATCGGTATGCTTGTAATTCTTTTCTTCGTAAAAGAACCCTCAAGCAAGCTTGAAGCAGTTGCAGAGCACAATAAGGCTCTCGACGCAGCTGCAAGAGCAAAGGCAGAAAAAGAAGCAAAGAAAGCCGAAAAGGAAGCAAGAAAAGCAATGAAGCTTTCATCCGGCGAAAGAAGAAGCCTTGTTTTCATGCTCGGCGGACTGTTCTTCCTTTTCTGCGGCACAAACGCAATCACAACCTTCTTTGCACTTTTTGCAGCTGAAGTTCTCGGCAAAACAACCGCAGAAGCAACAATCATGACAACTCTCTTTGCTGTTTGCTCGGCAGTTGCTGCAATCCCTGCAGGCTACATGGGCAAAAAAATCGGCAGAAAGAAGACAATCCTTCTTGGTCTTGCCGTATTCATGGCAGCATTTGTTCTCTATATCCTCACAAAGAGCACCGCAATTATCTGGGTTGTTCTTGTTCTCGGCGGATTTGCAAATATGTTCATCACCGTTAACACCCTTCCCCTTGTTCTTGAAATCGGCGGCGTTGATAAGGTTGGCACATTCACAGGCTATTACTACACCGCAACCTTCTCCGCACAGATTGCATCCCCCATCATCTACGGTATCGTTCGTATGCTTTCGGGCACATACATGTCGCTGTTTGTATACAGCCCCGTTATGTTTGTTCTGAGTATGCTCTGCATCTTCTTTGTTAAGCACGGCGAAGCCGTTCCCGAAGAAGTTGTGAAGGCTGCAAAGGAAGCAAACGAGGACTAATCAGGATCTCTTCCGCCGATTTCTGAAACCGCACGGCATTCCGCAGCCTGCGGCGGATTAGTCGGCAAAAACATACATCCTTCTATAAAAGCTAAAGGCATCGGTTTACCGGTGCCTTTAGCTTTTGCTGCGAGAAAGCCGTAAAACAGCGTCGCAGACGACTGATTCATAATTCATGGTTTATATATTGTTTTTTATTGCAAAATATGCTATTATAATCTAAAATCCGCAAAGGAGTGATTGAATGTTTGCCCGAATCAACAGCATGGGTCTTTCCGGCATCGAGAGCTACATGGTCGGTGTTGAAGTTGACTACGGACAGGGCTTGCCCAGAATTGATCTGGTCGGTCTGCCCGACACGGCTGTTAACGAATCGAGAAACAGAGTTCGCTCCGCAATCAAAAACAGCGGATTTTCATTCCCCCAGAGCAGGCTGACAATCAATCTTTCCCCTGCCGATACACGCAAGGAGGGTCCCGTTTACGATTTGCCCATTCTCATGGCAATTCTCGTTGCGGGTCAGCAGCTTCGGTGCAATATCGATGACTGTGCCTTTGTCGGAGAGCTGTCGCTTGACGGACTTGTCCGCCACGTAAACGGTGTTCTGCCCATGGTAATCCGAGCACGGAAAAGCGGAATCAAGCGGGTTTTTGTGCCTGCGGATAACGCCCGTGAGAGCTCGGTTGTTGAGGGGATTGACGTCTATGCCGTTGAAACCGTTAAGCAGGTTGTTGATTTTTTAAGAGGTGAAATTCACCTTGAGCCCGTGAAATTCGACCCCGCACTTGACGAAATTTACAAGACCCCCATGCCCGATTTCCGTGACGTAATGGGTCAGCAGGAAGCACGCTATGCCCTTGAAATTGCGGCGGCGGGCGGGCATAATATATTGATGATAGGGCCTCCGGGCTCGGGCAAAAGTATGCTCGCAAAGCGGCTGCCCTCAATCCTGCCCGACATGACATTTGAAGAAAGCCTTCGCACAACGGAGCTTTATTCAATTGCAGGCGTATTGCCGAAAGAAGTTTCGCTTATCCGTGAAAGACCCTTCCGTGCGCCCCACCACAGCGTATCCCCTGCGGGGCTTTCGGGCGGAGGAGCAATTCCCCGACCGGGCGAAATTTCGCTTTCACATAACGGAGTTCTTTTCCTTGACGAGCTGCCCGAATTCTCAAAGCAGGCAATGGAGGTTTTGCGTCAGCCAATCGAGGACAGCAAAATAACCATTTCCCGTGCGAGTGCGTCATACACCTATCCTTGCTCTGCAATGGTTGTTGCGGCAATGAATCCCTGCCCCTGCGGATATTACGGTCATCCCCAAAGAAAATGCACCTGCCCGAGCGGTGCGGCAAAGCGTTATCTTTCAAGGATTTCGGGGCCTATGCTCGACAGAATGGACATTCACATCGAGGTGCCGCCCGTTGATTTCGAAAAGCTTTCAAGCAAGGTGCCTTCCGAATGCTCGGCAGACATCAGAAAAAGGGTCAACGCCGCAAGAAAAATTCAGCAGGAGCGGCTAAAGGGCACGGGCGTCAGCTGCAACGCAAAAATGACTCCCGCACAGACCCGTGAATTTTGTCAGCCGTCACATGACGGAATGATTATGCTTGAAAGAGTGTTCAATTCGCTTGATTTTTCGGCAAGAGCCTATGACAAAATCCTGCGTGTTTCACGCACAATCGCCGACCTTCAGGGCTGCCCCACAATCGAAGCGGAGCACGTTTTGCAGGCGGTGCAGTATCGCAGCCTTGACAGAAAGCTGTGGCAGAAGTAATTTTCGTGCGGAATATTGATAATATCGCACGGATGGTATATAATAAACCGATAAAAACTTTTATGGAGAAAATGTATGTTAAAGCTTGAAAATGTTTCATTCAAAGTGGATGTTGACGGCGAGGTGCTCGAAATTGTTGACAACGTCAGCATCGAAGTGCCCGACGGAGCATTTACCGTTATAACAGGCCCTAACGGCGGCGGAAAATCAACTCTTGCCCGCCTTATTATGGGCATCGAAAAGCCCACGAGCGGCAGAATTTTATATAATGACATCGACATCACCAATATGTCCGTGACCGAAAGAGCAAAGCTCGGCATCGGCTACGCATTCCAGCAGCCTCCCAGATTCAAGGGGCTGACGGTCCGCCGTCTGCTCTCACTTGCGGCAGGCAGCGAGTTGCCCGTTGACGAATGCTGCGGCTATCTCACAAGCGTTGGTCTTTGCTCAAAGGATTACCTCAACCGTGAAATGGATAACTCTCTTTCGGGCGGCGAGGCAAAGAGAATCGAAATCGCAACCCTCATGGCACGCAAGCTCGGTCTTGCAATTTTTGACGAGCCAGAGGCAGGCATTGACCTCTGGAGCTTCTCGATGCTTGTTGAAAGCTTCAAGGCAATGAGCAAGGGCAGCCATCAGAGCGTTATCGTTATTTCCCACCAGGAAAGAATCATGCAGCTTGCCGACGAAATGGTTGTTATTGCAGGCGGCAAAATCCGTGAAACCGGTCCCAAGGACAAGATTTTCCCCAAGCTTATGGGCGAATTCAACGAAAACTGCGGCTTCAGAGGAAAGGAGGAATAAACAATGGAGAAAATCGACAGCAATTTACTTGAATCCATTGCGGATCTTCATGAAATTCCCGCAGGAGCTTATAATATCAGAAAAAACGGTGAGGGCTTCTCAAGACGCTCAACCGCAAACATCGAAATTGTTACAAAAACCGACAAGCCGGGCATTGATATCATCGTTGCACCCTTTACAAAGAACGAAAGTGTGCACATTCCCGTTATCATAACCGAAACGGGTGTTGACGACCTTGTTTATAACGATTTTTATATCGGCGAGGGTGCAGAGGTGCTGATTGTTGCGGGCTGCGGAATTCACAACAGCGGCGACGAAAAATCGCAGCATGACGGCATTCACACCTTCCATATCGGCAAGAATGCCAAGATAAAATATGTTGAAAAGCATTACGGCGAGGGTGACGGCAAGGGCGAAAGAGTGCTCAATCCCGTGACTGTTGTTGAGCAGGAGGAAGGCTCGGTCTGCGAAATGGAAATGGTGCAGATTAAGGGCGTTGACTCAACCGTTCGTGACACAAAGGCACATCTTGCGGCGGGTGCAAGGCTCATCATGACCGAAAGACTGCTGACCCACGGCAACCAGTATGCACGCTCTGACATGGAGGTCTATCTTGACGGCGAGGACGCATCGTCGCAGATTATTTCACGCTCTGTTGCAAAGGATAATTCAAAGCAGATTTTCCATCCCAACGCAATCGGCAACGCAAAGTGCAGGGCACACGTTACCTGCGACTCCATTATTATGGACGATGCAACTGTCAGCTCAATTCCCGCAATCACCGCAAATTCCGCCGACGCACAGATTGTTCACGAGGCGGCAATCGGCAGAATCAATAATGACCAGCTCATCAAGCTCATGACTTTCGGCATGAATGAAGAAGAAGCCGAAGAAGTCATCATTCAAGGATTTCTTAAATAAAAACCAACGGAGATACCTCTTGCAGGCATCTCCGTTTTTGTTTTATATCTGATTATTCTTCGGGTTCTAATTTTATCTCGCCGTTTTCCTCTTCAAATTCACGAATGCATTGGCGAATCAAATAGATAATTTGTCCGTTTGAGGAACGACCCTCGTATTTTGCAATATAACGGAGTTTTCCGTGAAGTTCGGGGTCAACCTCTATTCCCAAATGTTTATTATTTTTATTTCTCATAAAACATCACCAATAAAAAATCTTAATTTAAGTATATTTTAAGATTGTTTTATGGTATAATGTTGAAAGTATACTTATTTTAAGTATACTAAATTATTTAACTGTTGGTGATTTTATGACTTGCACGTTTTTCGGACACAAAAACATTACACATGATATAGAACCTGTCTTAAATTCAGTTTTAGTGGATTTGATTGAAAACGAAAATGTTAACTTGTTTTATGTAGGTAATAGCGGAGTTTTTGATGCAATGGTTCAAAATAAATTGAAACATTTAAAAAGTTTATATCCTCATATCAAGTGTTTTACGGTTATTGCATATATGCCAACAAAGCAAAACAAAACAGAAACTGATTTAGATACAATTTATCCTGACGGTCTGGAAAATACGCCGCCTAAATTTGCAATAAACAAACGCAATAAATGGATGATAGATAAATCGGATTATGTTGTAACTTATGTGAAACATACAACGGGCGGTGCGGTAAAATTCAAAGAATTTGCGGAAAAAGAGGAAAAGAAAGTTATAAATATTGCGGATATGGAATAATAAACAGTTGGTTTGTGCGAAATTTTTCAAAACGTCAGGAACGCCGTACCGAGCTTTTTATTGATTTCTTCTCCAATGGAACAAATATTGCTGGGCGATGCCCCTCACGCCGTTTGTGCATTCGGGCAGACCGTCTGGATACATTTCCGCCATAATCCGCTTCACCCAGACGTCAACGGGGAAAGCGTCAACCTTGCCGAAGCCGTAGAGAAGGGCACATTGTGCAACCTTTTCGCCAACACCTTTGATTTTTATGAGCTCATCTCCGCCCTCGTCGAGGGGAGACGAATAAATTTTTTCAAAATCGATTTCGCCTTTTGAAATTTTTTCCGCCGCATCAATGATATATTTCGCACGAAAGCCCGCCCTTATCGGTGCAAGCCCGTCAATTCCCGCAGCAGCAACCCTTTCGGGGGTCGGAAATGCGTAGTCATCGCCGCCGAGATGCTCGCCGAGCAGTCGGCAGAGGCGGTCAATTATGCCCTTGATGCGGGGAATGTTGTTGTTTGCGGAAATAATAAAAGAGCAGATTGCCTCCCACGGCTCTTGTTTCAGAATCCGTATGCCGCTGCATTCCGTAACCGCTTTTTCAAGGTGACTGTCCGCCTTAAGTCTGTCGCAGACTGCGGAATAGTCACGGTCAAGGTCAAAATAGGGTTTCCAGATGCTTTCAAAATCCTCGTCGGATGTGCCGATAAACTCAATTTCGTTTCCGTTTTGCCTCAAGGTCAGAGCACGGGAAAACGCAACGCCGTGCCACTCGTTTTCGCCCGTCTGTGCCCAGCGGAATGCCTGACCGCAGTCGAGAGTGCGTGCCAGATCAAAGCAGCCGCATTCAATTTTAACCGTATTTTTTACCGTCATTTTACAATTCTCCAAAATGTAATAATATTTTCGAAGTGAGAAAAATATAGCCATAATTTTCTCGACAAATACCAACAATTTGTAAAGATTACACAACCCTTTGTATATTCCAAAAAAGCAAAATAAAGTTATCCACGCGGGAAAACCTTTAAAAATCGGGCTTTTTGAGGTGAGTTATACACGTTTTCCACACGGTTTTCCACATTTTTGGTGGAAAAGGTGGGTATACACGGAGTATATTTATCTTTCAAAATTGAGGGAATAATTGATGCTTCATCTGCCAAAAATAACATGGAAACAAGCGTGAAAGGGGAGCTTTTTCTGATAAAAGGAGTCAACAGACAGGTTGTTGAAATAACCCAGACCCAATGCGAATATTTTGAGAGGGTGCTGTTTTTTATAAAGCCCGAATATTCCGCCGTCAGCGAGGGAGATTTGCGAGAAAGGGCAACGATTATTGCCCAGAGTGCGGGAATGCCGCCCGCAACAAGGCTCAAGAAAAACAGACTCCGCTTTATTTTAAGCATGAGTGCCGCAGCGTGCGGAGGTGCGGCGGTCAGCGGCATTATTTTTTTGCTGACCTCATTTTTTTGACTTTGCGAATGAGCAGAAATCCTTCATTTCGCATTCGCCGCATTTCGGTCTGCCCGAAACGCAGGTATCCCTGCCGTGAAGCACGCAGCGGTGGCAGAAATCGTTGCTTTCCTCGGGCGGAAGAATTTCACGCAGCTGCATTTCAACCTTAAGCGGGTCTTTTGTTGCAACAAGCCCGAGAAGGTTGGAAATCCGTATCAGATGGGTGTCCGCAACAACGGCAGGCTTGCCGTAAACGTCGCCCATAATGAGGTTTGCGGTTTTTCTTCCGACTCCGGGCAGACTTGTCAGGTCATCGAGATTATCGGGCACTCTGCCTCCGAAATCGGCTATCATTTTTTGGCTCATGCCCACAATATCCTTTGCCTTTTGTCTGAAAAAGCCGCAGGAATGAACAATTTCCGCAAACTCGTCAATATCTGCCGCTGCAAAATCCTCAACGGTTTTGTATTTCTCAAACAGGGCAGGAGTAACAAGATTAACCCTTGCATCCGTGCATTGCGCCGAAAGTCTGGTGGCAATAATCAGCTGCAGGGGATTTTCTGCGTTAAGCGAGCAAAGACTGTCGGGATATTTTTTCTTAAGTGCCTCAACCGCAAGAAGGGCACGCTGTTTTTTTGTCAAACGAATCACCTCATTTAAAAACATTATAATATAATTCACGCAGATTTTGAAGATGTAATTTTAAACTTACTATGAATTTTTGACACTTGCGTGCAAAAACAGTTGATTTTAACTTGTATTTATGATAATATAGCTATACTTAAATAAAATAGGAGGAGTATCCTATGAAAAACAAATTTACATCCGGATTGTGTGTTATGATGTGTCTGGTGCTTGTGCTTTCAATGTTTGCAGCCTGCAGCATTAAAGACAAGAATACAGATAACACCACAACAACACTTTCTCCCGATAATCAGTGGTATGTCGGAAACGGTACATATGAACCCGTAACTCTCACAAACATCGAGCTTGTTGAGCTTGTTAATCAGGCTCTCGGCGAGGAAGCCAAGGACTTCACCGGCGATTTGAGCACCCTTACACCCGAGCAGATTCAGAAGGTTGAAGACCTTGCTGCCGACAAGGGTCTTATCATCGAGAAGGATGAAGGCGGAAACACGGTTATCAAGGAGTTCGAGGTTCCCACAACCCAGGCAACTCCCGAAGAATTCAGCAACATCATGAATCAGGCTTCGGTTGTTAACCCCAGCAACGTTACACCCTCTGAATACGAAGAAATTTCAAAGGTTGCAAGCGATAACGGCATGGTTGCGGTAACAAAGCCCTCAACAGGTGAGGTTCAGGTTATCAAGCCCGTTCCCCCCTCAACAACGGCTCCCGCAGGCAACAACGCTGTTCCTTCAAGCAACATCGTAATCACTCCCACGGGCACTTCGGTGGTTAACCCTGCTCTTACCTCAACAACAAGACAGACTCCCACAGACCCCGTTTCAACAAAGCCCACACAGACTGCTCCCAGACCCTCAATTGCACCTCCCACTTATACTGCGGGCAGCACAATGGCAACAACAAAGGAAATGCCCATCGCAGCCTCACAGTGGGTTAACACCTACGGCGGCTCGGGTAACGATTTGTTTGCAGACGTAGCCGCAACCTCAAACGATGACATCGTTGCCGTTGGCATCACCTTCTCCCCCGAGGGCAGAAGACCCGAAGCAGACCAGAAAGCAGCGGCAGGTATCGTTACAAAATATAATGAAAAGGGCAAGCTTCAGTGGAGCAAGCTTTATGACGGCAATGCTTCCGTAACATTTGAGGATGTTGCAATTCTCAGCGACGGCAGCATGATTGTTGTCGGCTATACATCCGCAACAGATTTCTTTGCACCCGCAGAGTATAAGTGCGCTGACACAACCGAAGGCATTATCCTTAAGCTCAACGCAAAGGGTGAAGAGGTTTGGAGAAAGGCAGTCGGCGGCAGTGCAACAGACCTTATCTATTCCGTTTATCCCACAAATGACGGCGGTTTTGTTATCGGCGGCAAGTCCGATTCAACAGACAGCGATTTCAAGAATATCGGTACACAGCTTCGTAAAGCATTTGTTTTCAAATATGATGCAAGCGGTAATCTTGCATGGAAGCAGGCCCTTTCAGGCTCAAAGCATTGCAGCGTTGACGACCTTGTTGTAAGCCCCGCAGGCGAGGTTTATGCAGCAATCTCAAACGCATCTGCCGACGGCGAATTTGCAGGTCTTGAGGGCGCAAAGACAGGCCGCAGAACAGCGGTTGTAATGAAGCTCGGCAGCGGCGGTAACATTCTCTGGAAGAAGCTCTTCTATGATACAGGCGTAACAAACCTTCAGAGCATTGAGCTTTCACCCGAAGGCGGCTGCGTAATCGCAGGCAACTATTCATCGGGCACGGGCGGAAACGAATATTCCTTTAAGGGATTCTATAACGGCGGTGCCGCAGGCACACAGGACGGTATGGTCATCAAGCTTGACGCAGCAGGCGTTACAAGATGGATGCTTCCCCTTATCGGATTTGAAAACGATTTTGTTACAGGCATAACAAAGATTGACGGCGGCTACGCAGTTTCGGGCTACACCGCATCCTCAAACCGTGACTTCGCAGTTCCCGGCAACGGTAACTATGACTCATTTATTTACACAATCACAGAGCACGGCAGAGCAAAGAATTATTATTCATTCGGCGGCAGCCAGAGTGATACCGCAAGAGCAATCACCTCAAACGGCTCAAACATCTTTGTTGCGGGTTCAACAAATTCATCTGACGTATACTTTGCAAACTGTGATAAAAAGGCGGGCGAAAAAGCCGCAATGGCATATATCTGCCGCTACGAGTTTAAAGATTAAGCAAAAAATCACGCAGCATTTCGGATGCTGCGTGATTTTTTTATCTGTTTATAATTTTTCTGTCAAGGATAACGCCGAGACGGGTGTTGAAGAATTTGCTGATTTTCTTGGGCGGAGGAAGGGTCTTTTTAAATCTTTCAAGGTTGCCGTCGTCGCAGGTAAAGGGCTGGGTCAGGCAGATTCCGCCGTCGCCTTTGAGCTGGGCTCTGACGTAGCAGCCGATTTTGTCGCAGTGGTCGGCAAGACGGATGGTTGAAACGATTTCCCCGTCCTTTTCAAGGGTTTCGCTCTGAATGATTTCGCCGTTTGAAATCCATTCAAGAGCCTTGCAGTTAATGCCTCTGACGGTGATTGTGTCAGCGTCATCGTCAACGGAAAGCTCCGTAACCGAGGGCAAAGCACCCTTGCCGACAAAATTTTCACCGAGCTCGTTTTTGGCATAGCGTGCCTGCGAGAAAAAGCAGCCGTTTTCCATGGCAAAGCGAAGATTTTTTTCGGAATATTCGGGAAGAATGAAGTCCATGAAAGCGGTGTCGAGCTGGGTTGTTTCGTGGGCGTCGCTGTTGCTGAAGCCCCATACGGTACGCTCACCCTCGGGAATGAGCACCTGAAGCAGCTCATCCCAGAGGATTCTGTCGCTGCGGTTTGGAATGTCATACATATTCAGCACTTCCATGCCCACGCAGGATTTATAGCGTCTGAAAAGGTCGGCAAAAAAGGCAATGTTTTCGGGAACCTTTGCACAGTCGGGGTCTTTTTTTGCACGAAGCCAGTCAGTTGGGTGGTTGATGTGAGAAATACCGCCGCTTTTCTCGATTGTTCTGATAGGACCTTCGTAATCGTTTTCCTTGCCGAAAATACCCTCAAGCTTGTTGTCGGTGAAAAATCCGTTAACGTGGTTAAGCACAAGCACAAACATATTTGCCTCAATGCAGTTCGGAACGCATTGAATTCCTCTTTTCTTTGTGCGTTTGCCTTCAGCGGTTTTGTATGTGCCGTCAAGCAGGGCTCTGTAATGCTCCGTTGTCGGGTGGCAGCGTTTGCCGTGCCAGAGATTCTGGAAAAGGAAAAGAGGAACTATTTTGGGTTCTTTGTCCCATTCCTTGCCGTGCACTCCGTGTTCCGTCATTGCAAGAATATCAAAGTCAAGGTCATAAGCGGTGTTTATTATGTCGGTCATGGTGCTGTTTGCGTCGCTGTAGGTGGAATGGGTGTGGAGATTGGTTTTGTAGTGGTTTTCGTTGTTCGGGATGAGATGTGCAACGCTCTCATAGGGGTTGCTGATACGGAATTTTCTCATTTTTATTCACCTTTGTATACTCTTTTTACGCCCAGGCTGTCGCCCGTGCCGATTTCGCCGAGTCCTATAAAATTATTTTCGGGGTCATAGATTCTGAAAAGTCCGAGCATTCGGGGATATTTCAGCCTTTGCAGGTCAAGCTCGCCGCCGTTTGAAAATCTTTTTGCCTGTGCGGCAGAAACTCTGATAACGGGGTAGCCCTCAAGTGCACGGTCAATGGGCGTGACAATCGAATCAAGCGTGCCGTCATTCGCAGCAGCCTCAAGCTGCTCAAGGGTGACGGCATTTTCAATTGAAAAACCGTTTGCTTTTGTGCGGCGGAGCTCTGTCAGCACCGCACCGCATCCAAGCTTTTCGCCCAAATCCGCAATAAGAGTTCTGATATATGTTCCCGACGAGCATTCAACGGCAATTTCATATTCGCCGCTTTCCTCGCTGCGGGAGAGCATTTCGATTGAATAAACGGTTACGCTGCGGGGCTTTCGTTCAACCTCAATTCCCTTTCGGGCAAGCTCATAAAGCCGCTGACCGTTAACGGAAACCGCCGAATACATTGGCGGAAGCTGGCTGATTTCGCCCTCAAAGCATTTGAGAGCTGCCTCAACATCGTCTGCCGTTGAATTGACCTGACGGGTTTCAAGCACCGTGCCCGTAATGTCGAGCGTGTCGGTTATTGTTCCCAGACGGAATGAAGCAACATAAGCCTTGTCGTGGCTTGGCAGAAGCTCGGTGAATCGTGTTGTGTTTCCGAGCATAACGGTCATAACTCCCGTTGCCATGGGGTCAAGTGTGCCTGTGTGGCCGCATTTTTTCTCGCTGCAGATACGGCGGACTCTTGCCACCGCACCGAAGGAGGTTATGTTTTTTGGTTTGTCTAAAATAATTATACCGGTCATGTGAATTATCCTTTAGGCTTCAAGAAATGCTGTGCCCAGCAGAGCTTTGCGGCTGGATCGGGGTCAGCGGCAACGCCGATTCCCGTTTCGGTGAATTCGGGGTTCATAAGGTTTTCATAGTGAGTGGTGGAATTTTTCCATGCCTCGCATACGGCTTCGGCGGTGTCATAGCCCCAGCCGATGTTTTCGCCTGCCTGACCCGAGGTTATTCCGCCGTCTTTGAGTATTGACGACCAGTTTTTGGGTCCGGGACGGGTGTGGGAATGAAGCCCCGACCAGGCAATTTCTTCGGCTCTCGCACCCGAAATTTCCATGAGCTTTTCGTTGATTTTAAGCGGAGCAATTCCCTTTTCGGCACGGTAGCCGTTAATGATTTCAAACACCTTGTCAATCATTTCGGAATATTTTTCCCTGTTTTCCTTTACGGCGGGAAGCAGGTCGGCATATGCCGCATAGTAGCCCAGACGGTTATAAACCTCGGAAACCTTTTCGTTGACAACAATCTCGCTGCCGTCCTCAAGGAGCTTATAATAGGTTGTGACGGCTTTGCTGACCCAGACGCCGTATTTGAGCTCAACGGTGTCGGAATGGTCCTCTTTTCTGTCATAGTCGATAACCGAAACGCTTGTTGAGGGGGCATTTGTTGCGGCAGTTGTTTCGATTTTTTTGGTTGTAGTCGGTTTTTTTGCGGTTGTGGGCTTGGTGGTTGTAATCTTTGTTGTTGTCGGTTTTGTGGTGGTTGAAGCGGTTGTAACGGGCAGCGTTGTTGCTGCGGTTGTTGTGACGGTTGTTTCTTCTTCGTGTGTTGTTGATTCCGCAGGGGCAGAGGTTTCCGACTCCTGTGCCGCAGTTGTTGTGAAATCGGTTTTGCCGACGTTGTGACACGCCGACAGTCCGAAAACAAAGGACAACGCAATTGCTGCGGAAATTATTTTTTTAAGCATAAAAAACTCCTGAATTTGCTGAAATTTTCCGTTATTTAACGGCATCAAATATAATTGAAACGGCAAATCTTTCTCCCGAAACGGAGATGTTCATTGTGCCGCCCTGAAGCTCGACAAGGCTCTTGGCAATTGAAAGTCCGAGACCGTTGCCCTCGGTATGTCTTGAGCTGTCGCCTCTTACGAAGCGTTCAAACAGCTCTTCGCCCTCAATGTTGAGCTCGGTACCCGAAATGTTTGCGATTTCAACGGTTGCCTTGCCGTCACGGTTTTCGAGAGTTATTTCAACATCGGTGTCGGCAGCGGCATATTTGCAGGCGTTGTTGAGAAGGTTTGAGAAAATTCTCCAGAGCCATTGACCGTCGCCCATGATATAAATATCGTCTTCGGGCATATTGACTCTGGGCAGCAGGTCGCTCTGCATGAATTTGATTGAGAATTCCTCGATTGACTGCTCGAGCATGATGTTGAGGCTTGTTTTTTCAAGGTTAACCTCAATGTTGCCCGATGAAATCTGCGAAGCTTCAAGCAGATTGCTTAAAAGCATGGAGAGCTTGTCGGTATGCTTTGCGATGGTTTTTGTGTAATTTTTGCGGTCCTCGTCGCTCAAATCCTCACGCTGAAGCAGGTCAACATAGTTCTTTATTGAGGTCAGAGGGGTTTTGAGGTCATGGGAAACGTTTGTTATCAGCTCGCTCTTGAGCTTTTCGCTCTTGAGCTCCTGCTCCATGGCACGGTTGATTTCCTTTTTAATCATGTCAAGGTTTTTGCCGTGGGAGCGGATGCTTGAAATCGTGAGCTTGTCGGTAATGCTGCTGTCACCCATAATTCCCTCGGCGATTCGCTCGCCCTCCTCCTTAACATAGTGGAGGTTAATGGCAATCATGGCGAAAATGGGGATGATAACAAGCCTTGTTATTGCCCAGATGGTTATGAAGGTGAGAAGAACGTTATCGGCAGACACGGGCTCGGGCTTGAGAATTCCGTGATATGCAATGCCGATGAGAATTGCCGCCTCAACAAGGAAGAAAACAACAATTCCGATGATGAGTTTCTTGAAAGCGGACATATCATAGAAAATTCTTCTGACCTTGCGGGGTGTTTTGCGTTTGAAATTGCGGTAAATCATGTAAATTACGGTGTTTTTGTAGAACTTACCCATTTTGACACGCACGGAAAGCGAGGTGAGGTAGGTCATGACAACAAAAACCGCAGCAACGCAGGTGATCATGACAACAAAGTTGTTGAGAACCATTTCAACGTCTGCCGCCGAGGTCAGACCTATAATCATCCACGCCACGATGAACAGCGAAACCAGGCACAGAGTAAGCACGTCGAGGGGAACTTTTTCAACAGCACCGGGAATAATTTCGCCGGTTTCCTCGTCGGTGTTGCCTGCGTTGATGGTTATGAGCGACAAAAGGATAATAACAATAAGAACCGCAATAAAAAGAACAACGAAAACAAAGAATTTCAGCGTATCCGCAATATCAATCCAGCGGAAAGCCTGAGTGTATTTGTCGTTGGCAATCATATCCTCTCCGGATGAAACTGCATAGTTGAGCACAAGAAGCTCGGGCTCACTCTTTTCGTTGTAGGCATAAAAAAGCTGTTTTCCCGTATAATCCGAGCTGTTTGCGATTGTTTCGTAGGAATGCCCCGATGCCTGCGGGCTGGAAAGCCGCACGGCTCCGTTTACGTCGGTAATCGAAAAGGCATAGCTTGAATTTTCGGGGCTGAATTTTTCGTGATACCAGTTCATGAGAGGCTCGTCGGATTTTTCGTATATGCAGTTATAATAGTCTTTTGCCATTTCCGAGTCGTCGATTGAGTAAATCTGAACGGCAACGCTTTTTGCGGTTTGACCGTTGTCGCCCTCGGTGTAGAAACCGTATTCAACAAGATAGGTTATGCCGAGAATACAGCCCACGGCAACGATGGTCATGCAGAAAAGAAGAACAATCATTGCGGTGGCATCGTTTGCGGAGGAAAAACGGTTGCGTTTTTTCATCATAAATCATTCCTTAAAGAGATTCGGGAGCATTTTTCTTTTCCATTTTGTAGCCGTGACCCCAGATTACCTTAAGATAATCGGGACGGGCAGGGTTGATTTCGATTTTTTCTCGAAGGTGGCGGATATGAACCGTGACGGTATTTTCTGCACCGAGGGGGTCATCGCCCCAGACCTTGCGGTAAATTTCTTTGGGAGAGAAAACCTTGTCCAGATTTTCCATAAAGAATTTGAGAAGCTGCATTTCCGTTGGCGTAAGGTTGATTGTTTCGCCGTCACGGGAAAAGGTTTTTGAGCTGTCGTCAAGCTCCAGACCGCCGTTGCGGAGAACGGAGGACTTTTCTGCCGTGTCATTGTTGCCGCCGAAACGCATATATCTGCGAAGCTGTGACTTGACCCTCGCAATAACTTCAATGGGATTGAAGGGCTTTGTTATGTAATCGTCTGCGCCCGCATTAAGACCGAGAATTTTGTCGGTATCCTGGCTTTTTGCGGTCAGAAGGATGACGGGGATGTTGTTATTCTGCTCACGCAGCTTTGCAAGGGCACGGATGCCGTCCATAACGGGCATCATGATGTCCATGAGAAGCAGGTGGATGTTTTCGCTCTCAATGATTTCAAGAGCCTGTCTGCCGTTTTCCGCTTCAAAAATCGAATAATCCTCGCTTGAAAGATAGATACGCAGAGCCGAGCGGATATCGGCCTCGTCATCGCAAATAAGAATATTATACATTGTTATCTCCTCATTTTTTGGGAAGTAAAAGCTTTCAACAACCCATATTTAGATTATTATAACAGTTTCTTTAAAACAAATAAATAGTTTTTTGAATTTTTTTGTGAAAACAGGGCAAAAAAATATTGAAATACCTATTGACAAAACCAAAACAATTTGATATAATCCCTCTTGCAGTTGCGGATGTAGCTCATCTGGTAGAGCGCCACCTTGCCAAGGTGGAGGTAGCGAGTTCGAGCCTCGTCATCCGCTCCAGAAAACCCTATCTTGTCTTTGACAAGGTAGGGTTTTAATTATATTCGTTCCTTTCGGAACGAGTGATATACCTTCGGTATGATATTTCCGACGTAAATGATATACACCTTTGGTGTATGACGGAACGAATATAATATCATTTATCATACGAAAAATTCGTATATCATATCGAGCAAAGCGAGATATATCATTAAATATTAAGGGAGTGACGGAATGTCGGAAAACAAATTAGTTGACTTATCGATAGAATTTGCGGTTTCAATCGTTAATTTAACAGATAATATAAAATCTCCCAAAAGCTCATATATGATTAATCAGCTTGCCCGAGCCGGAACGTCAATAGGTGCAAATATAAATGAAGCACAATATGCACATAGTAAGGCAGATTTTGTTGCGAAGCTTGAAATTGCCTTGAAAGAATGCAGTGAAACAAGCTATTGGTTGAAATTAATGTATATGACAGGAAGAATTAATGAAAATCAATACAGGGAAAATGAAAGATTATGCGGAACAATACGCAGAATCTTGATTGCTTCTTGCAAAACAGTTAAAGAAAATAACCATTCATAAATCAACGGAGTAAGCCATGAAGCGAAGATATATAACCGAAAATATAGTGAATTGCCGTGACCTTGGCGGATACCCCGCCGCTGACGGCGGAGTGACCGCATTCGGCAGGGTGCTGCGATGCGGAATTCTTAAAGACCCGACGGAAAGCGACATGAAAATCCTTGAAGAATTCGGAATAAAAACCGTCATTGACCTTCGTGGCAACAGCGAAAAAGCGGATATGCCCGATGTGTTTGAGCGTATGCCCGAATATGACTATCACCACATTTCGCTGCTGGAAACAAACCCGATTTTCTCAAAGAAATGCACCGATATCGGTGCTATGTATATCATGAGTCTGACGGAATACAGAGAAAATTATGCGGCGGTGCTGCGGCTTATCTCAAATCTCAACGAGCCGTTTCTTTTCCATTGCTTTGCAGGCAAGGACAGAACGGGACTGCTTGCGGCGATGCTGCTTGGTGCGGCGGGGGTGAGCCGTGAGGACATTGTTGCGGATTATCAGGTTTCGTTCACCTATTTCAAGCCTGCGTATGAGCGGGAAATCGCAGCGGACACGGGAATTATCTGGGAGAAAAATCCCGCAAAGTTTTATTCCGACCCCGAGGTTATGGAACGGATTCTGGACTATTTTGACACAGAATTCGGCGGGATAAAAGGGTATTTTGGTTTTATCGGATTGAGTGAGGATGAAATCAATCGGATTTCGAAGATTCTGAAATAAAAAAGCAGGAGCCGAAGCTCCTGCTTAATTTTTTAGAATGTGCCTTCGTTGATAACAACGCTCAAAAGGTCGGGAACCATGAAGAGGAACTTGGGAAGCCATTCGCCGAGTGCGTATGCTGCAAGTCCGAGGAAGCTGGGAACAACACCGAGGTAGTATTCAGCTTCGCTTGTTGTGTTATCGCCTGTGAAGGTGATTTTGTTCTGACCTGTTGCCTTTTCAAGGGTGAAGGAGTCGGACTTTGTGATGATGCGTTCTGCATCTGCGGGAGCGTCCTCTGCAAGGTCAGCGAGAATGTAGGAATCAAATGTAAGCTTGCCGCCGTCGATTGAAATTGTGTTGAAGCAGCCGCCGATATATGCCTGATTGGTCTGATCCCAGTCCTGACCGTCCCAGTAGTTTGCATAGCCGTGCTTCTGGATAACGAGAGCATCGATGAGGTCTGTGTCAAGGAAATGGTTTGCAAGGAAGGAACGAACCTCATATCTCTTTGTGCCTGCAGTACCAGCAAGAACATAAACCGTGCCGTCTTCGTTAGCTCTGCCGTTCTTGATTGCCTTTGTGCGGAGATACTGATGGTCGTGACCGCTCATAACGAGGTCAACGCCGCAGCTGTCGAGAACGCTTGTGAGTGATCTCTGAAGATAGAGAGCATCGGGCCACTTTGCATCCTTACCGAGTGAGTAGGGTGACTTGTGCATGAGAACGATTTTCCAGTCCTTATCTGTGCCGTTCATGTCATTCTTGAGCCATGTGAGCTGTGCGAATGAAACGGAAAGAAGGTCATTTGTGTTGAGAACTGCGAAGTGAGCGTTGCCGTAATCGAAGGAATAGTTAACGCCGTTGAGATTCTGAACGCTTTCGCTTGTGTCGAGGTTGAACATATTGTTGAACCAATCCCAGACGCCGAGACCGTCATGGTTGCCTGAAATGGGAACGAGGGTTGAGTTGAGGTTGATTTCCTTCATTGCTTCATCATAGTAGTCCCATTCTTCGTTGGTGCTGTCGTTTGTGAAGTCGCCGAGGTTAACCATGAACTCTGCGGTGGGCATTGTTGCGTAAGCGGCTTTGATTGTTTCTGCACCTTTTGTGAAGTTTTCGAGGTTGCTTGCCTGGATGTCTGCTATTGCGATGAAGTTAACCTTATCGTCGCCGTTATCGGTTACGAATGTTCCCCAATCGCTGAAAAGAGTGCCGTTGCCGACACGGTATTTATAAACCGAGCCTGCAGCAAGACCTGTTACGGTTGCCTTGTGAATGAGGTTGCCTTCGAACTCAATAACGTCTGCATAGGTGATTGTTGCGTTAACGCTTTCGCCGAGGATTGTTTTGATTTCAACAACGCTTGAGGTGTCGGCGGTTGTGAACCATGTGATACCCTTTGAGGATTTTGCGTCGCCGTTAACAACAACCGAAATTCTTCTGGGAGCAATGTCCGAGGGGGTTGCTGCGGGAGCATCGGTTGATTCCTCTGCTTCGGGAAGGGTTGATGATTCGGTTGAGGGTTCGTCTGCAGCAATTGCTTCTGCTTCAAGAGCTTCTGCCGATACTTCGTCGGAAATGAGCATAACGCCTTCGTCAGCCGATGCCGATGTTGCGGCGATGCCGAGAAGAAGCGAAACGCTGAGAACGAGAGCGATAAGCTTTTTGATGTTGAGCATTTTCATGTTCCTTTCGTTACTTATTTAAGTGTAATCTTTGTGTCCCACTTGGGAAGCCATTCGCCTGTGCGGCAGTTTCTTGCTCTGAAAAGGATTTCGTTTTCGTAAACCTCAACAATGTATGTAAGACCGGAGCCGTTGCCGCCGTCTTCACCGTCTTTGTTTTCGATTGAAAGTGCGGGAGCGTTGAAGGAATGGAAGCCTTCAATCTGTTCATAGCTGTACTGGCTGAAGCCTGCGTGGAGATGTCCGTTGATAAGAACAACGGTGCTGTCCTTTGCGTGCTTTGCAAGGATAGCCTTGATTTCGTCATTCTGTGCACCGATGGAGCCTGCTTCCTTGTTTGTGCCGTTACCCCATGTTGTGGGAAGATTGTGAGTGAGCTTGAGAGGCTGATGAACAACAACAAATACGGGCTTGCCCTTTTCGGTTGCAAGCTCCGCGTCAAGCCATTCAAGCTGTTCGGGGCTGATATAAGCCTCTTCGAATACCATTTTGTCAGAGCCCATAACGATGAATTTATAGCCGTTTACATATTCGGAATATGCAAGCTTTCCTTCGGCATAGGGCTTTACGGGTTCACCGTCAGCGTTGAGAGCATTTGTGAATTTTGTGAAACGGTCAACCGACTGGCTGTAAAGGCGGAGTCTGATATCGTGGTTGCCGGATGCCATGATGAAACGTGCATCGATATCCTTCAGCTCGTCATAAACAAGCTGATATTCCTCTGCAAGACCGTTTTCGGCAATGTCGCCTACGCCTACGATTGCGTCAAGTCTTTCTGCGTTGCGAAGGTCGATGCAGGCCTCCTGATATGACTGATATCTGTCAAACATATAGTTTGAAACCTGGGGGTCTGCAACGGTTGCAAAAACAAGCTTTGCATCGGGGTTTGCAGCCTTGATAACGTCTTTATCCGAAGGAGCAACAACGCCGCCGTTAACGGAATAAATCACGGACATGATGAATGCGAAAAGTTTGAAGAAAATTTGCTGAATGGAATTGAGTGCCATAAGTTAACCTCCATTTTAAATATATACAGTAGATTACCACTAAATCGCAAAAAAGTCAATAAACAAAACGGCAACATAATCCGCAATTGAAATTTTATACAAATTAATCGGTAAAATTTTATTGATTTTGGATTAATTATAGGGTTTACAAACAAAAAGAAAAGTGTTAGTATAATCAATGGTGTAAATTATTTAACCAATCTTTATTTTTAACTATTTTTAGGAGGAAAAAGATTATGGCCAGAAAAATGAAGACCATGGACGGTAACAACGCCGCTGCATGGGTGTCATATGCCTTCACAGAAGTTGCAGGCATCTACCCCATCACTCCGTCAAGCCCCATGGCAGACTATGTTGACCAGTGGTCAGCACAGGGTCAGAAGAACATCTTCGGCACAACCGTTAAGGTTGCCGAAATGCAGTCAGAAGCAGGTGCAGCAGGTACCGTTCACGGTTCACTTGCAGCAGGTGCTCTCACCACAACCTACACTGCATCACAGGGTCTTCTTCTCATGATCCCCAACATGTATAAAATTGCAGGTGAGCTTCTTCCCTGCGTTTTCCACGTTTCGGCTCGCTGCGTAGCTTCACACGCACTTAACATTTTCGGCGACCATTCCGACGTTTATGCCTGCCGTCAGACAGGTTTCGCAATGCTTGCTGAAACAAATCCCCAGGAAGTTATGGACCTTGGTGCAGTTGCTCACCTTGCATCCATCAAGGGCAGAGTTCCCTTCATCAACTTCTTTGACGGTTTCCGTACTTCACACGAAATCCAGAAGATCGAGATCTGGGACTATGAAGACCTCAAGGAAATGTGCGACATGGACGCTGTTGAAGCTTTCAGAAAGAGAGCTCTCAACCCCGAAAGACCCGTTATGCGCGGTTCACACGAAAACGGCGACATCTTCTTCCAGCACAGAGAAGCTTGCAACTCCTACTATGATGCTCTTCCCGCTATCGTAGAAGAATACATGGATAAGGTTAACGCAAAGCTCGGCACAAACTATAAGCTCTTCAACTACTACGGCGCTCCCGATGCAGAAAAGGTTATCGTTGCTATGGGTTCAATCTGCGACGTAGCAGAAGAAGTTATCGATTATCTTACCGCAAAGGGTGAGAAGGTTGGTCTTGTTAAGGTTCGTCTTTACAGACCCTTCTCCGCAGAGAAGCTTGCAGAAGCTATCCCCGCAACAGCAAAGAAGGTTGCTGTTCTTGACAGAACAAAGGAACCCGGTTCACTCGGCGAACCCCTCTTCCTTGACGTTGTTGCCGCTCTTGCAGCTACAGGCAGAACAGGCATCCAGGTAATCGGCGGCCGTTACGGTCTCGGTTCAAAGGATACACCTCCCTCAAGCATCTTCGCAGTATACGATGAGCTTGCAAAGGATGCTCCCAAGGCACAGTTCACTCTCGGTATCACCGACGACGTAACCAACCTTTCACTTGAAGAAAAAGAAGCTCCCAACACCGCAGCAGAAGGCACAATCGAGTGCAAGTTCTGGGGTCTCGGCGGCGACGGTACAGTTGGCGCAAACAAAGACTCAATCAAGATCATCGGCGACCATACCGACAAGTACGTTCAGGCTTACTTCCAGTATGACTCAAAGAAGACCGGCGGTATCACAATTTCTCACCTTCGTTTCGGCGACAGCCCCATCAAGTCCCCCTACTACATCAACAAGGCAGACTTCGTTGCTTGCCATAACCCCTCATATGTAGAAAAAGGCTACAAGATGGTTAACGATGTTAAGCCCGGCGGCGTTTACCTCATCAACTGCCAGTGGGATGAAGCAGAGCTTGCTGAAAAGCTTCCCGCAGAAGCAAAGAGATACATCGCTAACAACAACGTTCAGCTTTACACAGTTAACGCTATCGACCTTGCAGCCAAGATCGGTCTCGGTAAGAGAACAAACACCGTTCTTCAGTCAGCATTCTTTGCTCTTTCAAATGTTCTTCCCAAGGAAGAAGCTATCGGCTACATGAAAGAAAAAGCACAGAAGTTCATGAAGAAGGGTATCGAAATCGTTAAGATGAACGAAGATGCTATTGACGCAGGTGCAACAGCATTCGTTAAGATCGATGTTCCCGCAGAATGGGCAAATGCTGAAGACAACAAGACTGCTGAAGCTTCAAAGGGCGCAGCAAAGCTTGTTAAGATGGTTGACGGTATCATGAAGCCCGTTGCTCTCATGGACGGTGACTCACTTCCCGTTTCAGCATTCGTTGACCACGCTGACGGTACATTTGAGCAGGGCGCTTCCGCTTACGAAAAGAGAGGCGTTGCAGTTCTTGTTCCCGCATGGGACGGCTCAACCTGCGCACAGTGCAACAAGTGCTCCTATGTTTGCCCCCACGCAACAATCAGACCCTACTGCCTCACAGCTGAAGAAGCTGCTGCCGCTCCCGAAAACGCAATCATCGTTGACAAGAAGGCTGGCAAGGGCAAGGGCGTTTATAAGTATACACTCGCTGTTTCACCCCTCGATTGTATGGGATGCGGCGTTTGCGTAGGCGTATGTCCCACAAACTCACTCAAGATGGTTTCAAGAGAGAGCCAGGATGCTATGCAGCCCGTATTTGATTACATGGTTGAAAACGTAACAGTCAAGGAAGATGTAGCTGACAACACCGTTATCGGCAGCCAGTACAAGACTCCTCTTCTTGAGTTCTCCGGCTCATGCGCAGGCTGTGCAGAAACAGCTTACGCTCGCCTCATCACTCAGATGTTCGGCGACAGAATGTACATCTCAAACGCAACAGGCTGTTCATCAATCTGGGGCGGTCCCGCAGCAACATCACCCTACACAGTTAACAAGAAGGGCTACGGTCCCGCATGGGCTAACTCCCTCTTCGAAGATAACGCAGAACACGGCTTCGGTATGTACCTCGGTCAGAACGCTATCCGTAACAGCCTTATCGCAAAGGTTAAGGAAATGGCTGCTTCTGACAAGGCATCTGCAGAATTCAAGGCTGCTGCTGACGAATATCTTGCAACAATCACAGACGGTGCAAAGAACGGCGCAGCAACAGAAGCTCTTGTTGCAGAGCTCGAAAAGGCAGCTGCAGCAGGCTGTCCCACAGCTCCCGAAGTTCTTGCAAGCAAGGAATATCTTGCCAAGAAGTCAGTTTGGATCTTCGGCGGCGACGGCTGGGCATACGATATCGGCTTCGGCGGCGTTGACCACGTTCTTGCAGCAGGCGAAGATGTAAACATCATGGTATTCGATACCGAAGTTTACTCCAACACCGGCGGACAGGCTTCAAAGGCTTCCAACATCGGTCAGGTTGCACAGTTTGCAGCAGCAGGTAAGGGCATCGCAAAGAAGAGCCTTGCAGAAATCGCAATGAGCTACGGCTATGTTTACGTTGCACAGATTGCTATGGGTGCTGACCAGAATCAGACCATCAAGGCTATCGCAGAAGCAGAAGCTTACAACGGTCCTTCAATCATCATCGCATACGCACCCTGCGAAATGCACTCAATCAAGGGCGGCATGGTTAACTGCCAGGCTGAAATGAAGAAGGCTGTTGACTGCGGCTACTGGAATATGTTCCGTTACAACCCCGCACTCAAGGCAGAAGGCAAGAATCCCTTCACCATCGACAGCAAGCCCGCAACAGGCAGCTACAGAGAATTCCTTCTCAACGAAGCTCGTTATTCATCACTCACACGTTCATTCCCCGAAAGAGCAGAAGAACTCTTCGCTCTTGCAGAGAAGACATCAGTTGAGAGATATGAACACCTCCTTCGTCTTAAGGACCTCTATGCTCCCAAGGCTGACTAATTAAATAAAAACTTTAAGCGGCGGATTCCTCGGAATCTGCCGCTTTTCTTTTGCATAACAAAAGGCACCATCCATTTCGGACGGTGCCTTTTTTATTATATTACATTATATATTACTTGTAGTACTCAACAGCTGACTCGAAGAGCTTGAGGTCGAATTCGCCGGGAACGTTCTTGTAAAGACCGAAGCCGGTTCTTTCTGCGTGGCCCATCTTGCCCAGAACTCTGCCGTCGGGTGAAACGATGCCTTCAATTGCAAAGTCGGAGTTGTTGGGGTTGAAGGCGATGTCATTTGTTGCGTTGCCGTCAAAGTCAACATACTGTGTGATAATCTGACCGTTTGCGGCAAGCTTTCTGATGAGAGCCTCGTCAGCAATGAATCTGCCTTCGCCGTGTGAAATGGGAACGCTGTAGATCTCGCCCTGCTTTGCCTTTGAGAGCCAGGGTGAATTGTTGGAAACAAGCTTTGTGCGGACAATCTTGGACTGGTGTCTGCTGATTGTGTTGTAGGTGAGAGTGGGGCAGGTTTCATCGGTGTCGATAATCTTGCCGTAGGGAACAAGACCGAGCTTGATGAGTGCCTGGAAGCCGTTGCAGATACCGAGCATCAAGCCGTCACGCTTTTCAAGAAGCTCTGTTACAGCCTGCTTGATTTCTGCGTTGCGGAAGAATGCGGTAATGAACTTGCCCGAGCCGTCGGGTTCGTCGCCGCCCGAGAAGCCGCCGGGAACAAAGATAATCTGGCTTTCGCCGACCTTCTTTGCGAAGTCCTCAACGGATTTTGCAATGCTTGCTGCTGAAAGGTTGTTGATAACAAAGATTTCTGCCTCTGCGCCTGCTCTTTCGGCATATTTTGCGGAATCGTATTCGCAGTTTGTGCCGGGGAATACGGGAATAAGAACCTTGGGCTTTGCGGTTCTGATTGCAGGCTTTGCAAAGGTTGTTGCCTTATAATCGAAGGTTTCAATCTTCTTTTCGGGCATTGCAATGTTGCAGGAATAGATTTCTTCAAGCTTATCCTCATAGATGGGAAGAAGCTTTGCAAAATCAACTGTTTCGCTGCCGTATGTGATTGCAGCCTTGTCGGTTGTGTAACCGAGAAGTGTGCCGCAGTCTGTATCGTCATTAAGCTCGATGATGAATGAGCCGTAGGAATAGCCGAAGATATCGTCAAGTGAAACGTCGGCAAAGTCAAAGCCGATGCCGTTACCCATAGCCATTTTGAGAACTGCTTCCGCTGCACCGCCCATGCCGGGAGTGTAGATTGCGGCAGCCTTGCCTGCGGTAACAAGAGCATAAACCTCTTCGTAAACCTTAAGAAGTGATGCTGTTTCGGGAAGGTTGTCTGCTGTGTATTCGGGCTTGAGCATAACAACCTTGTGACCCGCAGCCTTGAATTCGGGAGAAACGATGTTCTTGATGTTTTCGGTTGTTACTGCGAATGATACGAGTGTGGGAGGTACGTCGATATCCTCAAATGAGCCGCTCATTGAGTCCTTGCCGCCGATAGCTGCAATTTTGAGGTCCATCTGTGCCTTGAATGCACCGAGAAGTGCTGCAAGAGGCTTGCCCCAACGCTTGCCGTCTTTGAGAGGCTTCTCAAAGTATTCCTGGAATGTTAGATAAACCTCGCTGAAGTCTGCGCCTGCGGCAATGAGCTTTGAAACGGACTCGATTACTGCAAGATATGCACCGTGATAGGGGCTCTTTTCGGTGATGAAGGGGTTGTAGCCCCATGACATGAGCGAGCAGGTTTCGGTATCCTGCTTTTCAACGGCAATTTTATGTACCATTGCCTGGATGGGAGTCAGCTGATTTTTGCCGCCGAAGGGCATAAGAACGGTATTTGCACCGATTGTTGAGTCGAAACGCTCTGAAAGACCTCTCTTTGAGCAGATGTTGAGGTCGCCTGCAAGAGCGGTGTAGTTATCTGTGAATGAGCCGCTGATTTCCTTGCGGTAGTCCTCAAGCTTTGCGGGAGCGATGTCAATGTGCTTTTCCGCACCGTTGGAGTTAAGGAATTCACGACTGATGTTGCAGATTGCCTTGCCGTTCCAGTTCATAACAAGATAGGGCTTTTCCTTAACCTCGGCAACGATTGTTGCTTCAAGGTTTTCGCTTGTTGCAAGCTCCATGAATCTTGCGGCATCCTTTGCTTCAACAACAACTGCCATTCTTTCCTGACTTTCGGAGATTGCAAGCTCTGTTCCGTCAAGACCTTCATACTTCTTGGGAACAGCGTTGAGGTTGATTTCAAGACCGTCGGCAAGCTCGCCGATAGCAACGGAAACACCGCCTGCACCGAAGTCGTTGCAGCGTTTGATGAGCTGTGATGCTTCTTTATTTCTGAACAGACGCTGAAGCTTTCTTTCTTCGGGAGCATTACCCTTCTGAACTTCAGCACCGCAGTTTTCGAGTGATTTGAGGTTATGTGATTTTGATGAGCCTGTTGCACCGCCGCAGCCGTCACGGCCTGTGCGTCCGCCGAGAAGGATAACAACGTCACCGTCTTCGGGGCGTTCACGGCGAACATTCTCTTCGGGAGCAGCCGCAATAACAGCACCGATTTCCATTCTCTTTGCAACGTAGCCGGGATGATAGAGCTCGTCAACGATGCCTGTTGCAAGACCTATCTGGTTACCGTAGGAGCTGTAGCCTGCTGCTGCGGTTGTAACAATCTTTCTCTGGGGAAGCTTGCCTTCGATTGTTTCGCTGACGGGAACTGTGGGGTCGCCCGCACCCGTTACACGCATAGCTGCGTAAACGTAGCTTCTGCCTGAAAGGGGGTCACGGATTGCACCGCCAATGCAGGTTGCAGCACCGCCGAAGGGCTCGATTTCGGTGGGATGGTTATGTGTTTCGTTTTTGAAAAGGAGAAGCCATTTCTGGGTTTCGCCCTCGATTTCAACGTCAATCTTAACTGTGCAGGCGTTGATTTCTTCGCTTTCGTCAAGCTTGGGAAGAAGTCCCTGCTGCTTGAGATATCTTGCGGCAATTGTGCCGATATCCATAAGATTAACGGGCTTTGTTCTGTTGCAAGCCTTTCTTGCATCAATGTATTCGTCATATGCCTTCTGAAGAAGCTCGTCCTCAAACTTAACGGAATCGATATTTGTCAGGAAGGTTGTGTGACGGCAATGGTCTGACCAGTAGGTGTCAATCATTCTGATTTCGGTGATTGTGGGGTCACGGTCCTCGCTGATGAAATATTTCTGGCAGAACTTGATATCGTCAAGGTCCATTGCAAGACCGTAATCGGCAACAAAAGCCTTAAGACCTGCTTCGTCAAGAGCGATAAAGCCGTCAAGAGTTCTGACTGTTTCGGGAATATCGTAGTCCGCTGCAAGAGTTTCATAGGTTTCAAGCGAAGCCTCTCTTGACTCAACGGGGTTGATTACATACTTTTTAATCTGTGCAACGTCGTCAGCACCGATATTGCCGTAAAGGCAGTAAACCTTTGCGGTTTTAACAAGGGGACGCTCGCCCTTTGAGATAATCTGAATGCATTCTGCACATGAATTTGCTCTCTGGTCAAACTGACCGGGAAGGGGCTCAACCGCAAAAAGAACGTCGCATTCAAGGTTGGGTTCTTCGGTGATGATATCGAGCTGGGGCTCGGAAAGAACTGTGCCCTTTGAATAGTCAAAAAGGTCTTTTTCGATGTTTTCGATGTCATAACGGTTGAGAACACGAACCTTTTCAAGTCCCTTTATGCCGAGAAGTGAAACAAGCTCGTTTTTGAGTGCACGGGCTTCGTTATCAAGTCCGTTTTTCTTTTCAACATACGCTCTGTATACCATAGTATATCAAACCTCCAATGCTTTTTTGCCGATGTCGTTTCTGTAGTAGGCATTTTCAAAATTAACGGTTTTAACGGTTTCGTAAGCCTTTGCAATTGCATCGGCAAGGGTATCTGCGGTTTCTGTTACGCCAAGAACACGTCCGCCTGCGGTGAGGAGCTTACCGTCAGCAAGCTTTGCACCCGCAACATAGATGTTTTTGTCCTTGGGCATTGTGATTTCAAAGCCGCTCTGATATTTAACGGGATATCCGTCGGAAGCCATAACAACGCAGCAGGCTGATTTTTCGCTGAATTTAACCTGCTCCTCGGAAAGAGTGCCGGCTGCAACGCTTTTCATGATTTCAAAAAGGTCGCTTTCAAGAAGGGGAAGCACAACCTGTGTTTCGGGGTCGCCGAAGCGGCAGTTATATTCGATAACCTTGGGACCGTTTTTGGTAATCATGAGTCCGAAGTAAAGGCAGCCCTTGAATGTTCTGCCCTCTGCGTTCATTGCGTTGACGGTGGGAAGGAAGATTTCCTTCGTGCATCTCTCGGCAACCTCGGGAGTGTAGTAAGGGTTGGGAGCGATTGTTCCCATGCCGCCCGTGTTAAGACCCTCGTCGTTATCCTTTGCTCGTTTGTGGTCCATTGATGAAATCATGGGCACAACGGTTTTGCCGTCTGTGAATGAAAGCACGGAAACCTCGGGACCTTCAAGGAATTCTTCAATAACAATCTGATTGCCGCTTTCGCCGAAAGCCTTGTCCTGCATGATTGACTTAACCGCATCAAATGCTTCGTCACGGGTCATTGCGATGATAACGCCCTTGCCCAGAGCAAGACCGTCAGCCTTGATAACGGTGGGGATGGGAGCGTCGGCAAGATATGCAAGAGCTTTTTCGGCATCGTCGAAAACCTCATATGCTGCGGTGGGAATGCCGTATTTTTTCATAAGGTTTTTGGAGAAAACCTTGCTGCCTTCGATGATAGCCGCCTTCTTTTCGGGTCCGAAGCAGGGAATGCCAAGCTTTGAAAGCTCGTCAACGGCACCGAGCACAAGGGGGTCATCGGGAGCAACAACCGCAAAGCCGATATCGTTTGACTTTGCGAATTCAACGATTGCGGGAATATCCTTTGCACCGATTGCAACGCATTCCGCATCGTCAGCCATACCGCCGTTGCCGGGGAGTGCATAAATTTTTTCGATTTCTTTGTTTTCTTTAAGCTTTTTGATGATGGCGTGTTCACGTCCGCCGCCGCCGACTACCATAACTTTCATGCGTTAGCCTCCGATATGATATTTTTGCAAACCTTTTCAGCCGACTGCGGAAGAATAATCCATTCCGCCTGCTCCATAACTCTTTTCTGGAGAGTTTCGGGGGTGTCATCGGGCTGAATTTCAACGGCTTTCTGCATGATTATGCGACCGCCGTCGGGGATTTCGTTAACAAAATGAACCGTTGCACCCGTCACCTTGACTCCGTAGCCCAGAGCCGCCTCGTGCACACGCAGACCGTAGAAGCCTTCGCCGCAGAAGGAGGGAATGAGTGAGGGGTGAACGTTAATTATTCTGTCCTTGTAGTGATTTGTGAAACGCTCGGAGAGAATACTCATGAAGCCCGCAAGAACGATGAGGTCAATACCGTCGCCGTCGAGAATTTCGATAAGTCTGCCCTCAAAATCGGGAGTTTCCTTTTTGAGAACGGTTTCTGTACGGATTCCCGCCTTTGCGGCTCTTTCAAGGGCATATGCACCCGCTTTGTTGGAAACAACAAGGGTGATTTCGCCGCTTTTGATAATTCCTGCCGCCTGTGCATCAATCAAAGCCTGCAGATTTGTTCCGCCGCCCGAAACAAGAACGGCAATACGAGCTTTTTTCATGTTTTCACTCCGTTCAAATATTCTAATTCGGAATTAAAAGATAGGTTTCGCCTATGAGCGGTTTAAAATGGGTGTGGGCAACGCCCGCCCTTCATTCCGCATTCCGAATTGTTGTTATTTGCGTCAGCAAATAACAACCTTATCCTCTGACTTGATAATTTCGCCGATGATGTAAGCATCTTCGCCGTTTGCCTTGAGAACTTCAAGAGCCTTTTCGGCATCTTCCTTGGTAACAACAATGCTCATGCCGACACCCATGTTGAAGGTGTTGAACATATCTCTTTCGGGGATGTTGCCTGTCTTTGCGATGAGGTCAAAGATGGGAAGAATCTTAAGTGCGGATTTATCAATCTTTGCGCCAAAGCCGTCGGGAATGCTTCTGGGAATGTTTTCGTAGAAGCCGCCGCCTGTGATGTGGGAAACAGCCTTGACTGTTACTTCCTCAAAGAGAGCGAGCATGGGCTTAACGTAAATCTTTGTGGGAGTGAGGAGAGTTTCGCCTACCGACTTGCCGCCGAGCTCTGCAACGGGAGTTTTGATGTCTGCGTTGTCAACATCGAAAACCTTTCTTACAAGCGAGAAGCCGTTGGAGTGAACGCCGCTGGAGGGAAGTGCGATAACAACGTCGCCCTCAACCATCTTTGTGTTGTCAAGAACCTTATCCTTGTCAACAACGCCTACGCAGAAGCCTGCAAGGTCATATTCGTCAACGGGATAGAAGCCGGGCATTTCAGCGGTTTCGCCGCCGATGAGAGCGGCGTTTGACTGAACGCAGCCTTCAGCGATACCTGAAACGATTTCTGCAATTCTTTCGGGAACGTTTTTGCCGCAAGCAATATAGTCAAGGAAAAGCAGGGGCTTTGCACCGCAGCAGATGATGTCGTTTGCGCACATTGCAACGCAGTCGATACCTACTGTATCATGCTTGTCCATGATGAAAGCGAGCTTGAGCTTTGTGCCTACGCCGTCTGTGCCGCTTACGAGAACGGGCTTTGAGATACCTGTAAGGTCAAGCTCAAAAAGACCGCCGAAGCCGCCGATATCGGACATTGCACCTGCTGTGAGAGTTCTTTTGATGTGAGTTTTCATGAGTTCAACTGCTTTGTAGCCGGCGGTAATGTCAACGCCTGCTGCTGCGTAGCTTTCGCTGAAGCTTTTTTCCATTATGTTAATCCTCCTAAGAATAATTTACTGATTTATTTTTATCCTTTGCCGTTCCAACAATATGTGCATACGCACTCTGCGGGAAGTCCGATTGCCTCAAGAAGTCCTTCGATTGACTGATAGCCGAGAGTTGTGAGCTTGAGCTCCTTGCCGATGATTTCACGAAGCCTTTTGCCTCTTTCGGTTGAAGCGTCAAGGTATTCGTCGATGTGGTTGTCGCCCTCCTTGCCCTCGAGGTCATGGATAACACGGCGGGCAATGAGGTCATCGTCGGAAGTGTTGCGGGAGAAGTTAAGATATTTGCAGCCGAACATAATCGGGGGACAGGCTGAACGCATATGAACCTCTTTTGCACCGTGGCTGTAAAGGAAATCAACGGTTTCACGAAGCTGTGTGCCCCTTACGATTGAATCGTCAACAAAAAGCAGGTTTTTGTTCTGAATAAGGTCGTGAACGGGAATCATTTTCATTTTCGCAACCTTGTTGCGTTCGCTCTGGCTTGTGGGCATGAAGCTTCTGGGCCAGGTTGGTGTATATTTGATGAAGGGTCTTGCAAAGGGAATGCCGCTTTCGTTTGCATAGCCTATTGCGTGGGGAGTGCCCGAATCGGGAACGCCGCTCACATAGTCAATTCCGTCGCAAAGACCGTTTGCCTTGTCCTCTCTTGCCATGACCGCACCGTTTTTGGTTCTCATAACCTCAACGTTGATGCCCTCGTATCTTGCGGTCGGGTAGCCGTAATAGCTCCAGAGGAAGGCACAGATTTTCATTTTTTTCTGCGGCTCTGAAAGAACATGGACTCTGTCGGGATAAATCCTTACGATTTCGGCAGGGCCGAGCTCTTTTTCGAAAACATAGTCCAGCTTTTCGAAGGCATAGGATTCAAACGAAACGCATTTGCCCTCTGAATCGTTGCCGATAAGGATGGGCAGTCTGCCGACCTTATCTCTTGCGGCGATGATGCTGCCGTCATCAAGAAGAATGAGAAGGGAAAGCGAGCCGTCGATTTTGTCCTGTGCAAAGCGGATGCCGTCAACGAAATTATCCTTTTGGTTGATGAGCGCGGCAACAAGCTCGGTTGAGTTGATTTTGCCCGAGGTCATTGTTGTGAAATGACCGCCGCCGACTGAAAGGAATTCGTCTATGAGCTCATCGGCGTTGTTTATGCAGCCGATGGTTGTGATTGCGTAAACTCCGAGATTTGAACGGATAAGAATGGGCTGCGGGTCGCTGTCGCTGATGCAGCCGATGCAGGCATTGCCGTGCATTTCGTCAACCATGCCCGCAAACTTTGTGCGGAACGGTGAGTTTTCGATGTTGTGAATATCACGCTGAAAGCCTTTTTCATCGTTAACGGCTGCCATGCCTCCTCGGCGGGTACCGAGATGTGAGTGATAGTCAACACCGAAGAAAACGTCCAGAACAACATCCCTTGTCGATGTTGCGCCGAAAAATCCTCCCATAAATTTTACCTCCGGTAAATTAATTCGGAATGCGGAATTAACGACGGGTTTCACCCGTACCTATTTATATAAATCGGTCATAGGCGGAGCCTGCCGTTTAATTATGAATACGCATTACGAAAAACGAATTATTTATTAAACTTTTCTTCTATTTTCTCGTTTGCGGCAAGAACCTTTTCGGTTGCTGCTGCTCTTGCGGCGGCAAGCTTTTCGGCAAGCTCGGAGTCTGTTACCGCAAGAATCTGTATAGACAACAAAGCGGCATTGACTGCACCGTCGATTGCAACTGTTGCAACGGGAATGCCTGCGGGCATCTGAACAGTTGAAAGAAGTGCATCCATGCCGTCAAGAGTAGATGATTTTACGGGGATTCCGATAACGGGAAGGGTTGTGTTGGCTGCAATTGCACCTGCAAGGTGTGCAGCTTTGCCGGCAGCAGCAATGATTGCGCCGAAGCCGTTAAGGATTGCGTTCTGAGCAAATTCTTTTGAATGCTCGGGTGTTCTGTGTGCGGAAAAAACGTGAACCTCATAGGGCACACCGTATTCCTCAAGAGTATTTATGGCTTTTTCAACAACAGGCAAATCGCTGTCGCTGCCCATTACAATTCCGACTTTTTTCATGGTAATCCTCCTTAAAAGATGCTGTTCTAATTATACAATATTATATATATATAATGCAAGTGTTTCTTGGGTAAAAATTCAACGATATTTGTCGCTTTATTTTGTTACTGTAACCAAAAGAAAAGAACTGTTGCAAACAGTATTGACAAACGCCTTGAAATCGTGTTAGAATATTGAAAATCAAGCATTCGGTCGGGTACAGCGGTATCCGATTTTTTATTTACAAAGGAGAACAAAATGTCACTTGCAACGCTTTTTATAACCGCTGTCGGGCTTTCGATGGACGCATTTGCCGTTGCGGTCTGCAAGGGTCTTGCCGTTAAAAAGGCAGGCATAAAGCAGATGCTTCTTGCGGGTCTGTGGTTTGGCGGATTTCAGGCTCTTATGCCGACATTGGGCTATTTCTTCGGCTCAACCCTTAAATCCTATGTTGAAAAATATGACCATTGGATTGCGTTCATTCTTCTCGGAATAATCGGTGCAAACATGATTAAAGAGGCACTTTCAAAGGAAGAATGCGACTGCGAAACCTCAAGTTCGTCAATGGGAATGAAGGAAATGTTCACCCTCGCCGTTGCAACAAGCATAGATGCTCTGATTGTGGGCGTAGGCTATGCGTTTCTGCCCGATGTCAACATTGTTGCGGCGGTCGGATTTATCGGCGTTATAACTTTTATTCTTTCCGCAGTCGGCATCAAGGTCGGCAATGTTTTCGGAATGAAATTCAAGAAAAAAGCCGAGCTTACGGGCGGTATAATCCTTATTCTTATGGGACTCAAAATTCTGCTCGAACACCTTGGAGTTATCAATTTTTAACGATGATATGTGCTCCGCCTATGACCGATTATATTAGGAAGTCGCAAAAAACCATATCAGAAAGCAGGCGATCTGATGCCCAGAAAAGATTCACGCAACACAAAAATGAAAATCGTCAATGCCGCATGGGAGCTGTTTTATGAAAACGGCTATGAAAACACAACCATTGAGGATATTGTTGAACGTTCCGAAACCTCAAAGGGCTCGTTTTATCACCATTTCAGCGGCAAGGATGCCCTTCTTTCGACGCTTTCGTATCTTTTTGACGATAAATATGAGGCTCTTGAGGGCGGAATTGACCTTGACGGTGACGCATTTCAGACCCTCGTTGACCTCAACAGAGAGCTGTTTTTCATGATTGAAAACCGTGTTTCTCTTGACTTGCTTGCAAGAATGTATTCAACCCAGCTCATAACCGCAGGCGAAAAGCATCTGCTTGACAATAACAGAACCTATTTTAAACTCCTGCGTAAAATCATATCCCACGGTCAGCAGAACGGCGTTCTCCGCAACGACGTTTCAACCAATGAAATTCTGAAGGCGTATGCACTTTTTGAGCGAGCACTTCTTTATGACTGGTGTCTTTGCAACGGCAACTATTCACTCTGCAATTATTCGCAGACATTGCTGCCCATGTTTCTTGACGGATTCAGAGTTAAATAATTTGTTTTTGGTTCGATATTAATTAAAGTCTGATTAAAACACCTTGATTTTCAAGGTGTTTTCTTTTTATCAATAAAAACGGTACAAACTAAATTCTATAATGCAGTCTGTATTGCATATCCGTTCATTTTCTGTTAATATATCGGTTACAGTATTTTTTTGAAAGGTTTTTGATTTTATGACTACACAACTTGCAGCATTTATTCTCTATTTTGTTGTGGTTCTCGGCATCGGTCTCTTTTTCTTCTTTAAGTCAAAGGGCTCGGGTGAAAAGGACTACTTCCTCGGCGGACGTTCAATGGGTCCTTGGGTAACAGCTTTAAGTGCACAGGCATCCGATATGAGCGGCTGGCTTCTTATGGGCTTCCCCGGCAGCATCCTTGCATTCGGCATGGGTCAGGTATGGATCGGTATCGGTCTTGCACTCGGTACGGCAGCTAACTGGATTTTCGTTGCACGCAGACTCCGTAAATTTTCACAGGCTGCCAACGACTCAATAACAGTTCCCCAGTATCTTTCAAACCGCTTTTTAACAAAGAGCCCCGCACTCCAGATAATCTGTGCGATTGTTTTCCTTGTTTTCTTCACGATTTATGTTGCATCAAGCTTTGTTGCGGGTCAGAAGGTATTCATTCAGGTTGTTCCCCAGCTTGAAAGCAATCCCAACCTTGCACTCCTCATTTTTGCGGCTATTATTATTGTTTATACCTTCCTCGGCGGCTTCAAGGCTGTTTGCTGGACAGACTTTTTCCAGGGTCTTATGATGCTCGCAGCTCTTCTTGCAGTTCCCTTCATGCTTGTTTTTGTTCAGGAGCTTGACTTCTCCGTATTTGAAGCTGCAGACGGCGGCGTTAATCCCCTTAACCCCTTCGCAGCAAGCTGGCAGGATATCGCATCGGGTCTTGCATGGGGTCTCGGCTATTTCGGTATGCCCCACATCATCGTAAGATTCATGTCCACAAAGAACTCAAAGGTTCTCAAAAAATCCGCAACAATCGGTATTGTATGGGTTGTTCTTTCGCTCGGTGCGGCAATCGCAATGGCAATTCTCGGCAGAGCATTTGCTCCCACACAGGCACTCGTTGATGCAGGTCAGCAGGAGCTTATTTTCGTAACTCTTGCCCAGAAGCTCTTCCCCGGATTTGTTGCAGGTCTTCTTCTTTCCGCTATCGTTGCGGCTGCAATGAGCACGGCTGACTCACAGCTTCTTGTTGCTTCTTCATCCTTCACAAGCGATATTTACAAGCCCATCTTCAGAAAGAACGCTTCCGACAAGGAAATTCTCTGGGTTGGCAGAATTGTTGTTCTTATTATCGCTGTTATCGCATATTTCATCGCGAGCAGCAAGTCAGAGGGTGCGGCAAGCATCATGACTCTTGTTGACAACGCATGGGGCGGCTTCGGCTCCGCATTCGGACCCGTTATCATCCTTTCTCTTTTCTGGAAGAGATTCACTTACAAGGGTGCAATCGCAGGCGTTGTTGGCGGTGCGGTTGTTGACGTTCTCTGGATGAACTTCCTCACGGAATCAACAGGCGTTTACGAGCTTCTTCCCGGCTTTATCGCAGGTGCACTTTGTGCAGTCATCGTTTCACTTATCGACAAAAAGCCCTCCAAGGAAGTTGAAGAGCTTTTCGACCTTGCAGTAAGCTCTGAAATTGAATAAAAAATAATAAAAATCAAAGCACCGTCAGCAATGGCGGTACTTTTTTATTCCTTCGGAATGTGATATTCGCCTGCGGCGAGTTTCGGACGGGCTCTGCCCGTACCCGATTATATAATACAATGTGCTATCGAAATCAAGCGTAGGGCGGGATGACCTCATCCCGCCGAAAAACAACCGTAATCCACGGCGGCTAGGGGTCAAGCCGCCCTACGTTTAAGATTTAAGCGGAAATGCATATGAACTTTCAAGGTCAATTCGGATATCGACCTTTTTGTTAAGTGCAAAGTAAAGGGTCTGCGACGCATTGTATATTGCTCTGCAAAAGCTGTATTCGGGCGGATAATATCCGCCCCTACTGATACCTCTATTCGAGTGTAGGGGACGGTGACCTCAACGTCCCGAATGCACCGTCAGGTGCATAACAGAAATTTTAATTGTTTTGCACAAAAATACAAATTGTATATTGCAATTTGTTAAATATATGTTAAAATTTTAATATAACAATTCGAGGAAAGGTTGATAATATGAAAAAGATTATCGCTGTTTTACTTTCTCTTACAATCGTGTTCACTTCAATTGCCGCATCTGCTGCGGTTGTTGAAACGGGTCTTGTGACGGGTGACATCACCGAATATCCCGTTGTAATCGTGCCCGGCTACAGTGCCTGCTCTCTCATTTACGGCGAGGACCGTGAAACAGGCGAGCACGTCTGGGGCATCAACGTTGACCTCATCGTTGAGCGTCTGCTTGCAAACATTGCACAAATCGGCATAGGTCTTGGCATAATGAGCTTTGACAATGCGGAATATATTGCAAAGGTTGTCGGCGAAGAATTTATTATGATGTTTGACAAAATCCGCTGCAATCCCGACGGCTCAAGCACCTATCCCCTCAAAAGAGAAATAACAACCGCCGAGCAGTCAAACAGCCTTCTTCTCATGGAAAGCAATCCCGACGGCGAGCATCAGCACGAGGTTGAAATTGCTGCCGAAATAGCACACTATGTGGGATATAAGAACATATATAATTTCCAGAGCGACTTCAGAATGGGTGCGGAAACCTGTGCAACCATGCTCGATGAATATATTCAGACCGTCAAAAAGCACAGCGGCAAGGATAAGGTAAACATTTTTGCTGTCAGCCACGGCGGTCAGGTAACCGCAACCTATCTCAACCTTTTCGGCTGGAAGGGCGACGTTGATAACGCCGTTTTAACTATTCCTGCAATCGGCGGTGCAGGCATTGCGTATGATGCAATGGTTGAAAATATTGAGTTTGACGAAGAAAGCCTTTTCCGTTTCATCGAAAACGGCACGATGATGGAGGAAAACATGAACTGGCTTGTCAAGGCACAGCAGCTCGGCTTCCTCGACGATATTCTTAATTCGCTTGTTCCCTATCTCAAGGAGATTCTCGGCTACTGGGGAAGTATGTGGGACTTCATGCCCATCGACAAGTACGAGGATGCAAAGGCAAAGGTGCTTGACCCCGTTGCAAGTGCGGAGCTTATCAAAAAGAGCGACCGTTTCCACTATGAAATTCTTGCAACAATGCCCGAAAAGTTTGCCGAATGTATTGAAAACGGTATGAATATCTCGATTATTTCGGGTACGGGCAACAGAATTGTTACGGGTATGAACGCAAATTCCGACGGTATTATCACAACCGCAGCTTCCTCGGGCGCAACCTGCGCTCCCTGCTATGAAAGATTTGCGGACGGCTATGTTCAGATTAATCCCTGCGGCGGCAAAAACAAGGTTTCGCCCGCAATGGATATCGACGCATCAACCGCTTATATGCCCGATAACACATGGTTTGTGGATAACCTCTATCACGGCATGACCTATAAGGATGATTATGTCAGAGAGCTGATGATGAATCTGCTTCTGACCGATAACATCACCGATGTTTATTCAAACGCAAGATTCCCCCAGTTCAAGGACAGCACAAATCCTTCGCTGACGGTTTATGCTGAATTTGACGGCTGCAAGCCCGGCTATATAGACGAAAACGCAAAGACCCTTGTTGTTACCAACACAAGCAAGGAAAGTAAGGTTAACATAACCGCAGTTGATGCAGACGGAATCAACCTCAAATTCAAGGTTTCACCCTTCAAGCAGCTTGCTCCGGGTGAGAGTATTGAAATTCCGTTCAGCGGAGATATTCCCGAGGTCAGCAGAAAGTCCGCAAGAATCACGGTTTACTATTCAATGAATACCGTAACTCCCGTGGGCTACAGAACGCAGGGCTTCACAATTGATAACGGCGAAGCGGTTGAAAAAGAGGACGGCTTCAGAAGTGCGGAGGCGATTACTCCCTTTGATATTCTTATCGGCGACGGCTTTGACAAAATCCTCCGCCATATGGGGCTCAAGGAAGCTTTCTCCATGCTCTACACAATAATGTATTATTGGTTTGAAACTGTTTTCGGATTTATAATTCCGTAAAAAATGAACAGGTACGGTTTGCACCGTACCTGTAATTTTTTATGCGAGATTATTCTTTTTAAGATTAAACAGCTTACCGACCGCCATTGAGCCTATGACCGTCAGAATGAGCTCAATGAGCATATATGAGCCGTTATAAAAGAAGGAATAAAGCCCCACAGCCATTCCTTCGGGGCAGTAGCCCGTCCAGATTGTGACGCCGCTGATGTAGTGGCAGATAAATCTGATAACGCAGACAACCCCGCCGCCAAGAGCCATTTCGAGGCTCTGTTTTCCGCCGAGCTTATCTCTGAACATTCCGCCCAGACCAAGGCAGCCGAATGCGACAATATAATCGGCAAAGGCAACGATGAGATAAGCGGCAAGACCTGTTACATAGGTGAAGTTTTTGTAGCCCATCATCATTTCAAAAAGAGCAAGCACCAGCGCGGCAGGCAAGCCGTTTTTGATGCCGTGGCGGTAAGAAATGAGGATAATGGGAACCTGTCCGAAGATGCTGAAGCCGCCGCCGTAAAGAAACGGCCACGGAAGCATATCCGAAACGGCAAAAATTGCGATTGAAAGGGCAACCATTATTGCACTTTCGGCAAGAACCTGTGTTTTTGTGATTTTCTTTGTCATAATAAAGTCCTTTCTTTTGAAAGGGGAGCAAACAAAAAACCCGATGTAAAAATACATCGGGCATAGAGTCTGCATTGAGCCTTTTCCTACGCCCGCATTACCGGGATCAGGTTTGAGGGTATAATCTCAGCCGCCGAAGGCAGCACCCCTTTATTATTTTCGGAATTCCGAATGCGCATTCAATTCCAATCGCATTATATCCCTGTTTTTCGCCGTTGTCAAGAAAAAAATTTATCATTAACAAATTGAATTCAGCAGTAGGGGACGGCGTCCTCGACGTCCCGCAAATCACCGAAGTTTTTCGGAATCGGGTGCGAACAGAGCCAATTCATCATATTCCGAAGGAATATAAAAAGTACCGCCATTGCTGACGGCACTCCAATTGTTTATTTTTGCTCTGCTTTTCCCCAAAATTTGCAAAAGCTTGACAAAATTTATCATAAACCCTATAATTCTTCCCGTAAGGCATAGCCTGAACGGTAGGCGGTTACAATCTCGCCCTCTGAAAAGGGGGTGATGCGGATGCAGTATGTAACATATTCGGATTTGTTTCAATTCGCACTTGTTATTGTCGGCATAATCGGACTTGTTATATCAGC
>JAFUNA010000010.1 GCA_017473165.1 Clostridia bacterium
CGAAGCAGTTTTGAAAGAGCAGATTTTCGTCACAGCAAGGCGAAAATCTGCAGGAATACGAGGCTATTTCAAAGATTTTTAACGAAGCTGTGGCGGAAATATGCCTTTCAAAACCATATTAATTACTGTTTCAAAAAGTATGATACTTGATTAATGTTTCTTTTAAGCCGTTTTTTTCGATTCGACGTATCGCATACGCCTGCCATCGGAAGAAAACGGCTTCTTCATCTCCGTGAAACATTCCCTCCGGATCTTTTTTGCCACGGAAATCAAGCTGATTTTTTATTAAATCTGTTGACATTTTTTATTAATATGGTATACTTAATAAAGTATCTTGGAAAGGAAACGATTATGAGTTTTACCGTTAAAAACTGTAAAATAAAAGGGCAGGGTGCTGCTCATGATATCGTTGTTTCGGGCGGCGTCTTTGGCGGTGCTTCCGAAACCGTTTTTGAATTTAATAACTGTGCTGTTTTTCCCGGCTTTATTGATGTTCATGTTCATCTCAGAGAGCCGGGATTTTCTTATAAAGAAACGATAAAAAGCGGCTCGTCGGCGTGTGCGGCAGGGGGCTATACAACCGTTTGCTCCATGCCGAATCTTAACCCCGTGCCCGATAATTTTGATAATCTCAACGAACAGCTCAAAATTATCGGAAACGATGCCGCAATCAATGTTTTGCCCTACGGCTCAATAACAAAAGGTCAGCTTGGGTTGGAGCTTTCCGATATGGAAGCCATGGCACCTTATGTATGTGCGTTTTCTGATGACGGCAAGGGCGTGCAGAGCGATGAAATGATGAAAGCTGCAATGATAAAGTCAAAATCGCTCGGCAAGATGATTGTTGCCCATTGCGAGGATAATTCACTCCTTAACGGCGGATATATTCACCTCGGCAAATACGCCGCAGAGCACGGTCACAGAGGAATCTGCTCCGAAAGCGAATGGAAGCCCATTGAGCGTGATTTAAAGCTTGCAGCCGAAACGGGCTGTGCATATCATGTCTGCCACATTTCAACCAAAGAAAGCGTTGAGCTTATCCGCAAAGCAAAGGCGGCGGGTGTTGACGTAACGTGCGAAACCGCACCGCATTATCTTATATTGAGCGACAAGGATATGCAGGAGCACGGAAGATTCAAGATGAATCCGCCTCTGCGTGACGAAAGCGACAGACTTGCACTCATTGAGGGCATCTGCGACGGCACAATCGATATGATTGCCACCGACCATGCACCCCATTCCGCCGAAGAAAAGGGCAGGGGGCTCGAAAAGAGTGCAATGGGAATTGTCGGAATTGAAACCGCATTCCCTCTGCTTTACACTTATCTTGTCAAAACAAATTTAATCACATTGGACAAGCTCGTTGAGCTTATGAGCACAAATCCCGCAAAGCGATTCGGCTTCAGCAGCGGACTTGATGACGGAATGCCTGCAAACTTCACCGTTTTTGATTTGGAAAAGACATATACAATTGACCCCGAAAAGTTTGTTTCAATGGGCAGAGCAACTCCGTTTGAGGGCTGGAAGGTCAGCGGCGAATGTCTTATGACAGTCTGCAACGGAGAGATTGCATGGAGAAAAGGAGAGGAAAAATGAACAGAGGAATTTATGAGATTATCGAAAATAAACCTCTCACAAAGGATATTTTCAGAATGATTCTTTCGGGTGAAACATCACATATCACCGCACCCGGTCAGTTCATCAACATTCAGCTTGACGGCTTTTATCTTCGCAGACCCATTTCAATCTGCGATTATGATGAAAAAACAATAACAATCATCTATAAAGTTGTCGGTCACGGCACAGAAGCAATGGCGAAGCTCAATGCAGGCGAAAGGCTTGATGTTCTCTGCGGTCTCGGCAACGGATTTGACACTTCAAAATGCAACGGAAAAGCTGTTCTTATCGGCGGCGGTGTAGGTGTTCCTCCGATGTATAATCTCTGCAAAAAGCTTCTTTCAGAGGGTAAAGAGGTTTCCGTTATCCTCGGCTTCAACACAAAAGACGAGATTTTCTATGAGGAAGAATTCAAATCTCTCGGTGCAAAGGTTTATGTTTCAACCGTTGACGGTTCATACGGAACAAAAGGCTTTGTAACCGATGTTCTCAAAAATCTCGAATATGATTATTTCTACACCTGCGGACCTATGCCCATGTTCAAAGCAATAGAAAAAATTGCCGCAACAAGCGGTCAGTACAGCTTTGAAGAAAGAATGGGCTGCGGCTTCGGAGCCTGCATGGGATGCTCGTGCAAAACCAAGTACGGCTACAAGCGAATCTGCAGAGACGGTCCCGTGCTTGAAAGGGAGGAGATAATATGGTAAACACAAAGGTTAATCTTTGCGGAATTGAGCTTGATAATCCCGTTATCCCCGCATCGGGAACATTCGGCTTCGGCTATGAGTTCGCAGAGCTTTACGATATAAACTGCCTCGGAACATTCTCTTTCAAGGGTACAACAAAAGACTCCCGTTTCGGCAATCCCACTCCCAGAATTGCGGAATGCGAAAAGGGAATGATTAATGCAGTAGGACTTCAGAATCCCGGAGTCGAAAAAGTTATCGCAGAGGAGCTTTCCAAGCTCAAAAAATGCTTTTCGAAGCCCGTTATGGCAAATGTCAGCGGATTTTCGCTTGAAGAATATGCTTACACCTGCGAAAAGCTTGACAAAGAAGAGCAGGTCGGCTGGCTTGAAGTCAACATCAGCTGCCCCAACGTACACGGCGGCGGAATGAGCTTCGGAACATCGCCCGAGGCTGCCGCAGAGGTAACGAAAGCTGTTAAGACGGTAACAACAAAGCCTGTTATCATCAAGCTTTCTCCCAACGTGACAGACATAGTGTCGATTGCAAAGGCTTGCGAGGAGGCGGGTGCAGACGGCTTGAGTCTTATCAATACGCTTCTCGGAATGAGAATTGACCTCAAGACAGGAAAGCCTGTTATCGCCAACAAAATGGGCGGCTTTTCGGGTCCTGCAATAAAGCCTGTGGGAATCAGAATGGTTTATCAGGTAAGCTCTGCAGTCAACATTCCCGTTATCGGCATGGGCGGTGTTGAAACAGCAGAGGATGTTATTGAATACATTATGGCGGGTGCAACGGCTGTTGAGGTCGGTGCGGCAAATCTTGTTGATCCCTATGCAAGCTTTGCGATAGTAAATAACCTTCCCGATGTAATGAATAAATACGGTATTAAAAATTTAAATGATATAAAAGGATGTGCACACAATGGGTAAAGACGTAATCGTAGCTTGCGATTTCAGCAGCAAGCAGGCAGTAATGGATTTCCTTGATAAGTTTACCGAGGAAAAGCCCTATGTAAAAATCGGTATGGAGCTTTTCTATGCCGAAGGTCCCTCAATTGTTAAGGAAATCAAGGCAAGAGGACACAAGATTTTCCTTGACCTCAAGCTTTGCGATATTCCCAACACAGTCAAGAAGGCTATGAGCGTGTTAAGCGGACTTGACGTTGACATGACAAACCTTCACGCAAGCGGAACAATCGAAATGATGCAGGCAGCCCTTGAAGGTCTTACCAGACCCGACGGCACAAGACCCCTGCTTATCGCTGTTACACAGCTCACTTCAACAAGCGAAGAAAGAATGAGAGAGCAGCTTCTTATTGACAAACCCCTTGACGAGGTTGTTATGCACTATGCTTCAAACGCCGAAAAAGCAGGTCTTGACGGCGTTGTATGCTCACCCCTTGAAGCAGGCAAGGTACACGACAGATGCGGCAAGAGCTTTGTTACCGTAACTCCAGGCGTACGCTTTGCAGACGGCGATATCGGCGACCAGGTAAGAGTTACAACTCCCGAAAAGGCAAAGGAGCTCGGCTCTGACTATATTGTTGTCGGCAGACCCATCACGGCAGCGGAAGATCCCGTTGCGGCATACAGAAGATGTGTTGCCGAGTTCGTAGATTAATCGGTTAATAATATAGGAGGTTATATATAATGGAAAAGCTTATTGCAAAAGATTTACTTTCAATCGGTGCGGTTTTCCTTCGCCCCGAAGAGCCCTTCACATGGGCAAGCGGAATTAAGAGCCCCATCTACTGCGACAACAGACTCACTCTTACCGCTCCCGCAGTAAGAACAGACGTTGAAAAGGGTCTTGCTGAAATCGTAAAGAAGCATTATCCCGATGCAGAGGTACTTATGGGTACTTCAACCGCAGGTATCGCTCACGCAGCAATCACCGCTCATCTTCTTGATATGCCCATGGGCTATGTACGCTCGGGTGCAAAGGATCACGGCAGAGGAAATCAGATTGAAGGCAAGCTTGAAAAGGGTCAGAAGGTTGTTGTTATCGAAGACCTCATTTCAACAGGCGGCAGCGTAATCGAGGTTGTTGATGCTCTCCGTGCGGCAGGCGCAGAGGTTCTCGGCATCGCAAGCATCTTTACCTACGGCATGAAGAAGGGGCTTGACCGTCTTGCAGCCGCAGAGGTTAAGAACGTCAGCCTTACAAATCTTGATGTTATTGCAGAAGTTGCAGCTGAAATCGGCTATATCAAGCCCGAAGATGTTTCACGTCTTATAGCTTTCCGCAACAATCCCTCCGACGAAAGCTGGATTGGGGGAGCAAAATGAGAAGTCTTATAGACATTCTTTCGCTCTCAACACAGGAAATCGACGAGCTTATCGCCGTTGCCGAGGATATAATTGCACATCCCGAGGTATACCGTGATAAATGCAGATACAAAAAGCTTGCAACCCTTTTCTTTGAGCCCTCAACAAGAACACGTTTGAGCTTTGAGGCTGCAATGTATGAGCTTGGCGGACAGGTGCTCGGTTTTTCCGAGGCGAATTCATCATCTGCCGCAAAGGGCGAAAGTGTTGCAGATACCGCAAGAACGGTCAGCTGCTATGCGGATATCATCGCTATGCGTCATCCCAAGGAGGGTGCACCCCTTGTTGCATCAATGGCGGCGAGCGTTCCCATCATCAACGCAGGTGACGGCGGTCACAACCACCCCACCCAGACTCTCACCGACCTTCTCACAATCAAGCGTGAAAAGGGCAGACTTGATAATCTTACGGTCGGATTCTGCGGTGACCTTAAGTTCGGCAGAACGGTTCATTCGCTTATCGAAGCTCTTTCAAGATACACCGGTATAAAGCTTGTTCTTATCTCTCCCGATGAGCTCAAGGTTCCGGGCTACATCAGAAAAGACGTTATCGAAGCACACGGCATGGATTATAAGGAAACAACAAACCTCGAGGCGGTTATGCCCGAGCTTGACATTCTTTATATGACCCGTGTTCAGCGTGAACGATTCTTCAACGAGGAAGATTATTTAAGACTTAAGGACAGCTATATTCTTACCCCCGCAAAGCTTACCGATGCAAAAGAAGACCTTGCAATTCTTCATCCGCTGCCCAGAGTAAACGAGATTCACACCTCTGTTGACTCCGACCCCAGAGCCTGCTATTTCAGACAGGTTCTCAACGGAAAATTCATCCGCATGGCTCTTATTCTCAAGCTTCTGGAGGTGGAATAATGCATATAGATTCAATTAAGAACGGCGTTGTAATCGACCATATCAAAGCGGGCAAAAGCATGGAGATTTATCATCATCTTGAGCTTGATAAGCTTGACTGCACCGTTGCAATCATAAAGCACGTCAACAGCAAAAAGATGGGCTTCAAGGATATAATCAAAATTGACTCCGAAATGCAGGTTGACCTTGATGTTCTGGGCTATATTGATTCCGATATAACTGTTAACATCATCAAAGACGGCATTCTCTGCGAAAAGAAAAAGCTTACTCTGCCCACACAGATTAAGGACGTTATAAAGTGCAAAAATCCTCGCTGCATAACAACAACAGAGCAGGATTTGCCCCATATCTTCAAGCTTACCGATGCGGCAACAAGAACTTATCGCTGCATCTATTGCGAAGCTAAAGCAAAATAAAAAATTGGCTTGTGTAGGATTTTTAACCTATACAAGCCATTTTCTTTTTATTTAATTATCTTCCATGCCTCAATAAGTTTGTCAAGCTTCCATGCCGCATTTGCAGGGCTTGTTGAGGGCAGACAGATTGCCTTTATTCCCGTTTTCGGATAGGTATATTTGTTATAGTATTTCTCCGCTGTTTTGCCGTTGACAAAAATCCGCTCAATAGGGCAGCTTTTGAGAATAACGCTCAAATCGTTTGCGGTAACGTTTCTGATTGTGCTGTCAGCGCTGCCTTCAATTTCACATTCACCGATAACGTCCCACATTGCAAGCTTGTTTGAAAGAACAAGCTTCTTCTTTTCTTCAATCGTTTCGGGCTTTTCGCAGCCGAAAACGGCGGCAACAACCGCCCAATATCTGTTTTGGGGATGACCGTAGAAAAACTCCGCTTCTCTTGATTTAACCGACGGAAACGAGCCGAGAATAAGCGTTTTTGAATCCTCTGCGAAAAGCGGGGGAATAGGGTGAATAATCATATGTTACACCGATTTCGTATACTTTTTAAGTATGGATTTGATTGGCGTGAAAACGGCAAAAGTTACCGCTGCATTTATGCCCGCCTTAAGAAGATTGAACGGAATGATTGCGGGAATGAGCATTCCGACAACCGTTTCAACGCCTGCACCGAGAAATATTCCCGTAAAAACAAGGTTGAGCGGAATCATAACCGCCGTCATGGCGATTGAGCCGATGATAAGACCGAGAATAAGGGCTTTTGTTGTCTGTTTCTTTTTGTAAATCAGCGATGCGGTAAGCACAAGCACCGATGATGCAACAAAGTGCATAACAAATCCGATCCAGCCGCTCGCTGCGCTGACGGTAAGAGCCTGAATAAGGCAGACTGCGAGCAAAATCACAATTCCGGGAACAGGTCCGAGCATCATTGCACCGATTAAAACGGGAATGTCCGCAGGGTCATATTCAAGAAAACCTGCCGTGGGAATCAGCGGAAAATGTATCGTAGTAACGAGCACGATTGATACCGCCGTGAGCATAGCCATAATAGAGAGCTTTAATATTTTTTCTTGCTTTTTCATAACAAAATCTCCTTTGCTCGGAGTGCCGCAGCAAACAAAAAGCCCTGCAATAAATGCAGGGCGTAAATGCAAAGCTTCAGCATTCTCTCACATCCGGACTTTGACCGTCGGTTGCGGAATTTCACCGCATCAGCTGCATATGCAGGTCGTGGACTTTGACCACCGGTGGGGAATCTCACCCCGCCCCGAGAACTTTATTTAACTACATTATAATCCCGACGGCGGATTTGTCAATATATTTGTGAAAAATTATTGATTTACCCTTTGTATTTTATATAAATGTATGTTATAATTACTAAATAATAAATATTAAGGAGAAAGCTATGAATTTTACCCCTATCGGTAACTCCGGAACGCATGAGGGTTACTGTTTAATAAAATCCGTTGAAAAAAAGCTGACCGCAAAGGGCGTACCCTATCTTGACATGACTCTTGCGGATAACGGCGGTGAAATAAACGCAAAGCTTTGGGACTATAAAGAATCGCCTTCAAATCAGTTCAATACCTTTGATTTTGTTAAGGTCAGAGGCACTTTTGTTCCTTTCAATGACACTCTTCAGTTCAGAGTTGAGCGTATCCGTGCCGTGCTTCCCGAGGACGGCGTAAAGATTGAGGACTATGTGCCGTCTGCCTGCCTTTCGGGTGAAACAATGCTCGCAGAGGTTGAAAAAATCGTTGCTTCATTTGAAAATACGGAGCTTAAAACTCTTGTAACGGCGGTTATTGACGAATACAGAGAAAGAATTCTTTATTGGCCTGCCGCAAAGAATCTTCACCATGCCGTCAGAAGCGGACTTCTTATGCACACGCTTTCAATTCTCCGACTTGCGGAGGGTGTTTGCAGAATCTATAAATTTGTAAATTACGATTTGCTTTGCAGCGGAGCAATTCTTCATGACATTGCAAAAATCGAGGAAATGCAGGTTTCATCAACGGGAATTGCCGCCGAATATACCGTTAAGGGCAACCTTCTCGGACACCTTGTTATGGGTGCGATGACAATTGACCGCATCGGCAGAGAAAAGGGAATCAGCGAAGAAACTCTGACTCTTGTTGAACATATGCTTATTTCCCATCACGGCACGCCCGAATTCGGTGCGGCAAAGCTGCCTATGTTTATTGAGGCAGAGCTTCTTTCGGAGCTTGACCTTATGGATGCAAGGCTCTATGAAATGCGTCATGCCGTTTCCGAGGTTGAAACGGGAGCGTTCACTCCCAGACAATGGGCACTTGAAAACAGAAATCTTTATAACCACGGCCTTTCGGCTGACGGTGATGTTAATTTAATCGATAATTAAGGAGGAAAAGGTATGAGAAACCACGAGGTAACAAAGGTTCAGCCATTGCTCAAAGAGGACGGCAGTCTGCGTGAGCCCGGCTGGTCAAAGCAGTTTTATCAGGTCTATGACAGAAATGCAATCAAAGCCCCCAAGTTCAGAATCAAGGAATGGGACTATTATCTTGTTATTTCCGAAAAGAATAATTTCGGCGTTGCGTTCACTCTTTCCGATGACGGCTATATCGGACTTCAGTCCGTCAGCCTTCTCGATTTCTCAAAGCCGTGGGAGCATACCGAAACAATTCTCAATGCATTCCCCATGGGTAAATTCAAGCTTCCTCCCACAAGTGCAGCAGGCAACACGGTTTATCACGACAAGCGTCTTGACATGGAATTCCGTGTTTCCGAGGGTCAGAGAAGAATTATCTGCAACTTCAAGAATTTCCACGAGGGAAAAACCTTCTCCTGTGATATAACCCTTCAGCAGCCCAAAATGGATACAATGGTTATCGCAACTCCGTGGAAGGAAAAGAAAACCGCTTTCTATTATAACCAGAAAATCAACTGCATGAGAGCAAGCGGCAAGGCAACCTTTGACGGCAAGGACTATGTTTTTGACCCCTCAACCGATTTCGGTACTCTTGACTGGGGCAGAGGCGTATGGACCTATGACAACACATGGTACTGGGGCTCGGGCAATATGGATATTGACGGTCACGCATTCGGCTTCAATATCGGCTACGGCTTCGGCGATACAACCGCCGCAAGCGAAAATATGCTTTTCTATGACGGCAAGTGCCATAAGCTTGACGACGTAACCTTCAATATTCCCAAAACGGGATATATGGATAAATGGACTTTCACGTCAAGCGACGGCAGATTTGAAATGGAGTTTACTCCCATTCTTGACCGTGCGGCAAAGATTGATGTTAAGTTTATCATAACCGACCAGCATCAGGTTTTCGGCAGAATGAACGGCAAGGCAATTCTCGATGACGGCACGGTTATCGAGGTCAAAGACTGCCTTTGCTTTGCAGAGGATGTACATAACAAATATTAATCGGAGTTTAAAATGGATTGGACAGAAATTAAAATAACCGTCAACGCAGATGACGTTGACAGAGCGGGGGACATCGCCTCAATGGTTGTTCCCTACGGAATTTATATCGAGGATTACCGCACTCTTGAGCAGGAGGCATGGGAGATTGCAAGAATTGACCTTATTGACGAGGATTTGCTTGCAAAGGACAGAAGCAAGGGTATTGTTCACGTTTATATTTCTCCCGAGGAAAATCCTGCCGAGGCAGTTTCTTTCCTTACCGAAAGATTAACCGCCGAGGGAATCGAAAACGAAATTGACGAAAACGTTTGCAAAAATGCAGACTGGGAAAACAACTGGAAAAAGTATTTCAAGCCCATGCCCGTTGGCGAAAGACTTCTTATCCGTCCCATCTGGGAGGATGAATATGATGCGCAGGGCAGAGCTGTTTTGCATCTTGAACCCGGTCTTGCATTCGGCTCGGGCACACACGATACAACCCGACTTTGCCTTGAAACTCTTGAAAAATATGCAAACAAGGGCAAAACCGTTCTTGATATCGGCTGCGGCAGCGGTATTCTTTCCGTTGCGTGCCTTCTTCTCGGTGCGGACAGTGCGGTAGGCGTTGATATTGACGCACTTGCCGTCAAAACCGCAAAGGAAAACGGCAAAACAAACGGCTTTGACGAGCCGAAACTTACCGTTTTGCAGGGCTCAACAACCGATAAGGTTACGGGTAAATTCGACATAATTGCCGCAAACATTGTTGCGGATATCATTATTAATATCTGCAAGGATGTTAAAAATTATATGAATCCCGATGCGGTATTCATTACCTCGGGTATAATCGAGCCCCGAGAGGATGATGTTCTTGCAGCCTTTGCGGCAAACGGACTTGAGGTTATCGCCCGCCACGAAAGCGGCGGTTGGCTCTGCTTTGAAACGAAGGTGGCAAAATGAGCATTCAGCAGGAATTAAAGGAGTTTTTGCTTGAAAAGGGCGTTGCCGATGTCGGATTTTTCAAGGTTGAGGACGGCGAAGAAGCGTTGCCCTACGGAGTGAGCATTGTTGCACGTCTTTCAGAGGAAATCGTTGACGAAATTGAGGATGAGCCGACTCACACCTATTTCAACCATTACAGAAACGTCAATGCGTTTATCGATTCCATGCTTTTGCAGGCGGGAATGTTTCTTCAAAGAAAGGGCTACAGATATGTAACCGTTGCCGCTTCGCAGAGCATCAACAAAGACGGCTGGAATTACATGGCACGTTTCTCCCATAAAAAAGGTGCCTGCCTTGCGGGGCTCGGCTCAATCGGCAGAAACTCGCTGTTTCTTCATAACAAATACGGCAGCTATGTCAGACTCGGTACACTTTTCACCGACTGTCCGTTTGAATGCGACAACACCCTTGCCGAAAGTGTTTGTACGGGCTGTGATATCTGCGTAAAGGCGTGTCCCGCACACGCAATCAAGGGCGGGGACTGGGCTCCCGGCACTCCAAGAGAGGAAATCTTTGACCCCGAGGCCTGCAGTCAGTATATGAAAACAAAGTTTCAGAAAATCGGCAGGGGAGCTGTCTGCGGAATCTGCATGAAGGTCTGTCCGATGAACAGAGCAAAAGAGGATTAATATGAAAAATTTTGAAATAAAACTTACAAACGAGCTTGCAACCCTTACGGTTTACATTCCCGACGCATCGGAAGAAATGGGTCATAACAAAATCAAGGCGGGCGTGCTTGTTATTCCCGGCGGCGGCTACTTTATGTGCTCCGACCGTGAGGCAGAGCCTATTGCTTTTTCATTCCTTGCAAAGGGCTATGCCGCATTCATTCTCCGATACACTGTAGGGCGTGACAAGGGCTATGATTTTTCAATGCCCTTTGCCGATGCAAACGAGGCGATGAAGATTATCCATGATAACGCAGAGGAATGGGGTATTGACAAGGAAAGAATTGCCGCAATCGGATTTTCCGCAGGCGGACATCTTTGCGCCGCACTCTCAACAATGGGCGATATCCGCCCCAATGCAAGCATTCTTGTTTATCCCTGCATAGTTGAAGAAATCAGCAAAATTCTTGCCTTCCCCGTGCCGGGACTTGACGATAAGGTAGACGGCAAAACTCCGCCCGCATTTATTGTTTCGGCTTGTGCGGATAATCTTGTGCCCATTGAAAACTCGCTTGCCTATGCAAACGCACTCAATAAAAACGGAATTCCGTTTGAAATCCACGTTTACGAAAAGGGATATCACGGTTTTTCGCTTGCTGATTGGACTGTTTATTCCGAGGATGAAGCCGATTACTGTGCACATATTCAAGGCTGGTTTAACCTTTGTGCAACATGGCTCAAAAAGAGATTTGAAAGCTAACATCTTCTGTAAAGCTCGGTTAATTCCGCCAATTCGTTGGCAAGCTCAAAGTTAATATCGCTTTGTATTGCCCTCCATTGCCAGTTGTTTTCGGCGGTAGAGGGTGTGTTCATTCTTGCCTCCGAGCCAAGGCAGAGCAAATCCTGCATTGTAAGAATTGCGGTTTCGCCAACGCTTGCAAGAGCCGATTTTATAACACCCCTGCATCTTCCTTCATCTTCATTCAGCCGAAGATATTTTTCCGCAAACTCAATATCGGCGGCTGCAGCGTTGTCAAACCAGCCTTTGATTGTGTCGTTGTCGTGAGTGCCGACATAAACCACGCAGTTTTGGCTGTAGTTATGGGGAAGATAATCGCTGTTTTCCCTGCTGTCAAAAGCAAACTGCAAAACCTTCATTCCGGGAAAGCCTGTTTCGGCAAGCAGATTTATAACATCCTCGTCGATATATCCCAAGTCTTCAGCTATAATATCGGGCTTGCCGATAATGGACTCGATTGTTTTGAAAAATTCAATTCCCGGACCTTTAAGCCACATTCCGTTAACGGCGTTTGGCATTCCGTAGGGTACAACATAATATGAAGAAAATCCTCTGAAATGGTCAATTCTTATTTTGTCATATAAATTAAGCGAATGTTCAAGGCGGCGAATCCACCAGTGATAGCCGTCTTTTCTCATATATTCCCAGTCGAAAACGGGATTTCCCCAAAGCTGCCCCTCACGGCTGAAACCGTCGGGAGGTACACCCGCAACCCGAACAGGATTGCAGTCGTCGTCAAGCTCAAACTGCTTCGGATTTCCCCATACATCTGCACTGTCATGGGCAACGTATATCGGCAAATCTCCGATAATTTCAACGCCGTTTTTATTTGCATATTCTTTGAGATTTCTCCATTGACGGTAAAAAATATACTGCACCTTACGGTGAAAATCCGTTTCATCCTCAAGCAAGGATTTTGCACCGTCAACCGCCTGCTCGTTGCGTGTTTTTAGTCCGAGAGGCCAGTTGTACCACGGCTTTCCGCCGAATGAATGCTTGAGTGACATGAAAAGTGCGTAATCCTCAAGCCAGAAGGAATTTTTTGCACAAAATTCCCTATAGCCGTCATCGGCTTCAAATCTTTTGCATGCTTTTTTTAAAACGGCGTAGCGGTTGGAATAAATTTTGCCAAAATCCACGCAGCGGGGATTGCTGCCCCAGTCGATTTGCTCATATTCTTCTTTGAAAAGCAGACCTTCGTCATTCAGAAAGTCAAGGTCAATCAGATACGGATTACCCGCAAAAGCTGAAAATGATTGATACGGCGAATTGCCGAAGCCCGTGGGATTCAGAGGAAGAATCTGCCAGAAGCTTTGCTTTGCCGCCTTCAAAAAATCAACAAATTCATAAGCCTCCCTGCCCATTGTCCCGATTCCGCAGGGGGAGGGCAGAGAGGTTATGTGAAATAATATTCCGCATTTTCTCATATGGCAAGCGATGTTTCTTTGTCAAAAAAATGAACTGTTTCGGGGTCAACGAGAAGCTTTATTTTGTCGCCTCGGTTAATTTTTTTGTCGCTTTTGATTCGTGCAATGTGTCTTTTGCCGTCAAGCTCAAAATGAATATTCGTTTCGCTGCCCGTCATTTCGGCAAGCTCTGCGGAAACCGTTAAAGAGCAGCTGCCTTTTTCAAATGCTTCGTCGGGCGAAATAAAATGCTCGGGACGGATTCCGAGTACGATATTTTTGTTGATATAATCCGAAAGAAATGCAGCTTTGCTTTTGGGAATTTCAAGCTCGAATCCGACGGATTTCGCTTTGAGTCCGTTTGCGTTTTCGAGCCTTGCATCAAAAAAATTCATCTGCGGAGAGCCGATGAAGCCTGCAACAAACATATTCGCGGGCTCGTTATAAAGCTTTTGCGGCGTGTCAAATTGCTGAATAACACCCTTATCCATAACAACAATTCTGTCTGCCATTGTCATTGCCTCGGTCTGGTCATGGGTGACATAAACAAAGGTTGTCTGAAGCTTTTTGTGGAGCATGGTTATCTGACTTCTCATTTCCGTACGCAGCTTTGCATCGAGGTTGGAAAGCGGCTCGTCAAGAAGAAAAACCTTCGGATTTCTGACCATAGCTCTCCCCAAAGCAACCCTCTGACGCTGACCTCCCGAAAGAGCTCTTGGTCTGCGGTCAAGATAGGGCTCAAGGTCAAGGATTTTAGCTGCCCACATAACCTTTTCTTCAATTTCTTTTTTTGGCATTTTCTTCAGCTTCAGTGCAAACGCCATGTTTTTATAAACCGTCATGTGCGGATAGAGGGCATAGCTCTGAAAAACCATTGCAATATCCCTGTCCTTGGGAGGAATATCGTTAACGACCTTTTCATCAATAAAAAGCTCACCGCCCGAAATGTCCTCGAGCCCCGCAATCATACGCAGAGTTGTTGATTTTCCGCAGCCCGAAGGACCCACAAGTACAACGAATTCCTTGTCTTTTATTTCAAGCGAAAGGTCGGGGATAACGGTAAATTTGCCGTTATCGAACGATTTCGCAACGTTTCTGAACGTAATTGTTGCCATGATTTGACCTCCTATCCTTTAACTGCGCCTGCCACAACGCCTTTGATAATATATTTCTGGCAGAAAAGATAGAATATGATTATCGGCAGAATTGCAAGAACAAGCATTGCCATGAGTGCACCCATATCCTTGTTGCCGTAGCCGCCCGTGAGTGCCATCTGAACGGCAACGGGCAGAGTTTTGTTTTCTCCCGAGCCGAGAACAAGATAGGGGAGAAGATAGTCGTTCCACACCCACATGGCATTGAGAATGGCAACGGTTATTGCCGTAGGCTTGAGAATGGGGAAAACAACAAGAAAGAATGTTTTAATCGGACTGCAGCCGTCTATAATCGCAGCTTCCTCGATTTCGTTGGGAATGCTTTTGATGAAGCCGCTGAACATAAAAACAGAAAGCCCCGCACCGAAGCCGAGATAAATGAAAACAATTCCGACAGGATTGTTGAGCTGCAACTCGAATGCGTAGTAGGTCATGGTATACATAACCATCTGAAAGGGCACAATCATGCTGAAAACAAAGAAATAGTACATCAGTCTTGTGAATTTGTTTTTGACTCTGACGATGTACCACGCTGTCATTGATGTGAGCAAAACGATTCCCGCAACCGAAAAAACGGTTATGAATGCCGAGTTTGCAAAGGAACGCATAAAGTCGGATTGAGAAAAACCTTTGATAAAATTTTCCGCACCGACAAAGGTTTCGCTGTCGGGTGGAGTGAAGGGAGCTTGCGAAATATAGAAATTACCCTTTAACGAGTTCATCAGGATAATCGCTATGGGAGCAAGAAACGCAACCGAGAGAACAAAAAGTAAGATATAAACCGCCGTGTTTCTGATTCTGCGTTTTGTTTTCATCAGTGTTCAACCTCCCTTTGTCTTGTTGCACGAAGCTGAATAAAGGCAATGAGTGCAACCAGTAAAAAGAAAATAACCGCCTTTGCCTGCCCCATGCCGTGCCATTGAGCAAGCTTTAATCCCGTGTGGTCATAGAAGGTTTTGTAAATATCAAGTGCAAGCAGAGATGTATCGGGTGATTTGCCGTTGAGGGCAAGATTCTGGTCAAACAGCTTGAAGGAATTAGTCAGCGTTAAGAACGAACAGATTGTAACCGACGGCATAACCATGGGAATTGTAACATGAACAAGGTTCTGCCACGGATTTGCACCGTCGATTGCCGCCGCCTCGCTCAATGAGTCAGGAATGTTCTGAATTCCCGCAATGTAAATTATCATCATGTAGCCAATCATCTGCCAGTTCATGAGTATCACAAGTCCCCAGAAGCCGTATTTCGGGTCATAGGTGATGTCAACGCCGAAATATCCGAGAATGCCGTTGATGATAAGACTCCAGATGTGACCGAGAACGATTCCGCCGATGAGATTGGGCATAAAGAAAACTGTTCTGAAAAAGTTTGTGCCTTTCAGACCCTTTGTCAGCAAAAGGGCAAGTGAAAAGGCGATAATATTTATGGTTAAAACCGAAACAAAGGTGAATTTTACCGTAAGCCAGAGGGAATTCAGAAATGTTTCGTCCTGACTGAAAATTCTGATGTAGTTTTCAATTCCGACCCATTTTCTTTCGCTTACAACCTTGAATTCCGTGAAGGAAAGATAAACGCCGAGAATAAACGGGATGAGAAATGATATAGCAAATGCCGCAAGAGTGGGCAGGGCGAAAACGGGAAAATATTTTTTCAGCATTTTCTGCATGAAATCAACTCCGATATTTATTGTAAGGGCTGAAACCGAAATCAGCCCTTACATATTGCAGATTAATTATGCCCCGAATTCACTTTTCCATTCTTCAACCGCAACTTTTTTAACCTCGTCCCAGCTTAACGTGCCCTGTGCATACTTGAGAAGGGCAGAGCCGAGCTGATCCTTGTAGTGCTGACTCGGGAAAACGGTGAAATTCCAAGCGGGATTTGTTATATCCTCTTTGTTCATCCAGCGTACAATTTCTCTTGCAAGAGGGTCGTCGGGTACTTCGTCCTCGGCAAAGGTGTCAAACGGAGCAATAAATCCGAGCTCTTCGGTAACAAATTTTTTGCCCGTATCGGAGCTGAAAAGCCAGAAAAGAAAATCCTCTGCGGCTTTCTGCTCGGCTTCGCTTGCCTTTGCATTGATGCAGATAAAGTTTTCCGTGCCGATGCAAAGTCCCAGACCGTCTTCGCCGTCTATGCCCGTATAGATGGGCATGAATTTGATATCCTCGGAGGAAACCTTGTTGCCCGAAACACCGAGAATCTGCGATGCACCCCAGTTTCCGTTCTGTACCATGGCACATTTGCCCATGGCGAATTCAGCCATTGACGATGTTACGTCAAGAGTGCCGAGCTGTTTTTTGTCTGTTGTGGAGTTGTTTATATAGAGGTCAAAAATATTTTTGAAATTGTCGGAATATCTGAAATCGATTTCCTTATAGCCTTCGCCCGTAAGGTCAAGACCCCTGTTCATGAATTCGAGTGTGACGGGAATGTTCATGAGGTGAGTATGCCATCTCCAGTCCTCACCGGTTTTGAGTGAAGTTGAGGCAAAAACGCCGTCAATGCCGAGCTTTTCTTTGTTTTTCTGCATATCTTCAACAACCGCTTTGAGGGCATTGAAGTTGGTTATTTCGTCTGCAGAGGTATACTCCGTTGCTTTTTCAGGCAACGCAAAATACGCATCGAGAATTTTTTGATTATAGATTATTCCGTAGCCCTCAACAACATAGGGTATGCCGTAAACCTTGCCGCCGGATGTTACTGCAAGATTTTTGTCCTTCAGATGCTTATATAATTCCGTGTCGGAAAGGTCAGCACAGTATTCCGCCCACGAAATGTAGCCGATAGGACCGTTAATCTGAAAAATTGTGGGAGCATCGCTTGTTGCCATTCTTGCGGTAAGGGTTGATTCGTATGTGCCTGACGCGGCGGTTTCAACAACAAGCTTAACGCCCTTTTCTTTTTCGTAAGCCTGCGAAATTCTGTCATAAACCTCGGCAACTTCGGGCTTGAAGTTGAGATATCTGATTTCTTTGACGGTTGGCGAAGTGCCGTTTGCTCCGCCTGTTGAGCCGTTGTTCAGACTGTCTGTGTTTTGAGTACACGCCGCAAAAATTCCGAGAATAAGACCTGCGGCAAGGATAACGGATAAAAGCTTTTTGCTCATAATAATTTTCCTCCGTTTGATGAATTTACTTATATTATGCACCCGAAAATCTTTGTTAATTCATACTTTTTGAAACAGTAATCTCATATGTCTGAAATACAATATCTTACGCACATTCGAGCATTTTTCTCTTTGACATACGCCCGTATGCCTGCATCGAAGAAATGCCCGACTGCACGCAACCTATTGCATTTCAGATGC
>JAFUNA010000011.1 GCA_017473165.1 Clostridia bacterium
CGAAGCAGTTTTGAAAGAGCAGATTTTCGTCACAGCAAGGCGAAAATCTGCAGGAATACGAGGCTATTTCAAAGATTTTTAACGAAGCTGTGGCGGAAATATGCCTTTCAAAACCATATTAATTACTGTTTCAAAAAGTATAAAATCGGTAATGGAGGGACAGATATGTTTTCAGGATTTATTCGTGAGATTGACAGCGTTGGAAGAATTGTAATTCCAAAGCAAATCAGAAAAGAGCTCGGAATAGTTGAGCAGGGCAGCAAGGTTGAAATGTTCTGCGACGGTAAGCAGCTTATCTGCAGAAAAGCTGCGGATGCCTGCGTTTTCTGCAAGGCTGAAACGGAGCTGACAGAATTTGAAGGTCAGTATATTTGCCAAACCTGCCTTGACAAAATCAAAGCCGAATAAAATTTTTCAGAGCAATCCCGACAGCTTTGTGCCTGTCGGGGATTTTTTTCCCCTTCTGTGAATATATATGAATACCGACCAAGAAAAATGAGATGAGGGGAATAAAATATGGTTTGGTATTCGGCTTCGGCAGGTCAGACGGTAAATGAGCTTGGCAGCGACAGCGAAAAAGGCTTGTCAGATGCACAGGCGAGAAAGCTCATTGAAAAACACGGCGAAAACAAGCTTGAATCGGGCAAAAAGCCGTCGCTGATAAAACGTTTTTTTGCACAGTTTGCGGATTTCAGCGTGATGATTCTGCTTGTTGCGTGCGTGATATCTTTCCTGACGGGAATTGTTGAGGGCAAGGGTGATTTCGTTGAGCCGATTGTAATTCTTGCAATCGTTATTCTCAATGCGGCAATCGGCGTTTTTCAGGAGCAGCGAGCAGAGCGTGCTCTGGAGGCACTCAAAAAGATGTCGTCGCCGACTGCGAATGTGTTACGCTCGGGAAAATTAAAAAAACTGCCGTCCTCACAGCTTGTCAGAGGCGACATAATCTTTCTTGAAAGCGGAGATATGGTGCCTGCGGATGCGAGGCTGATAACCTCAAATTCGTTGAAGGTGCAGGAAAGTGCGTTGACGGGGGAATCCGAGCCGAGCGAAAAGGATGCGGATGAAATCTGTCCGAAGGACTGCCCGCCCGCCGACCGAAAAAATATGATTTACTCCTCAACAACCGTCATGGCGGGAAACTGCAAGGCGGTTGTAACCGAAACGGGAATGAATACGCAGGTTGGAAAAATCGCACATCTGCTTGCCGATGAGGAAGCACCGCAGACTCCGCTGCAGCAGCGGCTCGGAAAAATCGGAAAGGCGTTGGGAATCGGTGCACTTGCAATCTGCGGAGTTGTTTTCGTTCTCGGAGTTATTCAAAAAAGCGGGATTCTTTCATCGTTCATGCTCTCCGTCAGCCTTGCAGTTGCGGCTATTCCCGAGGGTCTGCCTGCAATTGTGACAATTGTTCTGTCAATGGGAGTTCAGCGAATGGCAAAAAGCAATGCGATTATCCGCCATCTGCCTGCGGTTGAAACCCTTGGTGCGGCAACGGTTATCTGCTCGGATAAAACGGGCACGCTGACTCAAAACAAAATGAGTGTCACGCAAATCAGAACGGCATCGGGCGAGGTGAAGCCCGAAAGCGGCACGGGCAGGAGCATTCTGCTTATGGGTGCTCTTTGCAACAATTCGAAGGCGGTCAAAAAGGGAAAGAATCTTTCGTTTTCGGGTGACCCGACAGAAACGGCGATTTTTGCCGCTGCTCACGGGGCAGGCGAAAATGTTTTTGCACTCGAAAAGGAATATCCCAGATATCACGAAACTCCGTTTTCAAGCGAAACAAAGTTCATGTCAACCGTCAACAGGTTTTCGGGCGGATACAGGCTTATTGTTAAAGGTGCACCCGATGTTGTGCTGACAAAATGCAGCCGTGTTGATATCGGCGGCTCCGTTACGGAAATGACATCGGTTCAGAAAAAAAGAATACTTAATCACAACGAACAGATGGCGGGCGAAGCTTTGCGGGTTATTGCGGTTGCTTACCGTGATGCGGAAAATCAAGGTGACATTGAGGAAAGCAACCTGATTTTTGCGGGGCTTATCGGCATGATTGACCCGCCCAGACCCGAGGCTGCAAGGGCTGTTGCGGTCTGCAAAAGGGCGGGGATAACGCCTGTTATGATTACGGGTGACCATATTGTTACTGCCTGTGCGGTTGCGGAAAAGCTGGGAATATATGATAAAAGTGCAACGGCGATGACGGGTACGCAGCTTGATTCGCTGAATGACGAGCAGCTCTCAAAGGCGATTGAAAAGTGCAGGGTTTTTGCGAGAGTCAGCCCCGAGCACAAGGTGCGGATTGTGAAGGCTTTCCGCTCAAGGGGCGAAATTGTTGCCATGACGGGTGACGGAGTTAACGATGCACCTGCCCTCAAGGCGGCGGATATCGGCTGTGCCATGGGAAAAAGCGGTACAGACGTTGCAAAGAATGCGGCGGATATGATTCTGACCGATGACAATTTTGCAACCATCGTCAAGGCGGTTGAGCAGGGCAGAGGAATTTATGATAACATAAAAAAAGCCGTGCATTTCCTGCTCGGCACAAATATAGGCGAAATTCTTGCGGTTTTTGCGGCATCCGTTCTCGGATTTGCGCCGCCGCTGATACCCATTCAGCTTTTGTGGGTGAATCTTGTAACGGATTCCCTGCCCGCAATGGCGTTGGGTACAGAGAAAAACGAAAAGGATATCATGCTCCGAAAGCCGCTTTCACCATCAAAGGGCTTTTTCTCCGACGGACTGTGGCTTGATATCACCCTGGAGGGTCTGATTGTGGGCACGCTCACATTGCTTGCCTATGCGCTGGGATTTTATGTGTTTAAATCGCCCGACCCTCTGCTTTTGGGGCGGACAATGGCATTCTGCACCTTAAGCTTCTGCGAAATAGCCCATGCGGTGAATATGCGGTCAAATCTTCCACTGATAAAGACGGGAATTTTCAGCAACAGAATGATGAACATTGCCGTTGCGGTCTGTGTTGTTTTTCAATGTGCGGTAGTTATTGTGCCGTCGCTTGCGGAGATTTTCGGAGTTATGCCTCTTTCTGGAATTCAATGGCTGACGGTTGCGGGGTTGTCGCTCATTCCGCTTGTTGTCGGTGAAACGGGAAAGACCGCCTATTCAGCGAATAAGCGGTCTGAATGATTATTTAAGCAATGAGCTTTGATTTAAAATCTGTGTGTTATAAAGGAAAAGTACGTCGCAGTTTTCAAAATCCACGAATTGGTCAAGAATCTGCGAGGATATATATCGGATGTCAACAAGAGTAATTTTGCTGTAGCCCGACAGAAGAAGGGGAGCGAGTGATGAGCCGAAGGAATCACGGAAAATCACGAGCTCTCTTTTTTCTTTTGCAAGGGGATTTTCGGCGGTTATGAGAGCCGTTGCACCCGAAAGGAAAACGTCATAGCGGTCATTGCCGTTAAGCTTCGATTTGTTGTAAACTCCCGTGTAGCTTTCGTTTTTTTCAATGTCATTGACCTTTGCGTTGAGTGTTACCTCATCGGTCAGGGCAATGATTTCGTCCGCTTCCCAACCGAATGCGAGCCTTGAAGCGTAAACACCCTCAAAATCCGAAAGCTTTTCGGCGGTGTATTCGTCAACGGATTTTGCATTGAATCCCATTTTTTCGCCAAGACGGCTGACAACCTTATCAAGCTTTTCCTGTTTCCAATGGGAGTCGGTTTTGTAGTAGCTGTCAAGGTCAAGACAGTCAAAAATGTTGATGTATTCCATGTTTTCAAGCTCTGCGGTGAAAATATCAATCATTTTTTCATAGTCCATGGCGGGGTAGCCGTTTTTCTCGGCAAGATAAACGTTTTTATCGGGAATAACGGAGCAGAAAACCCTTGTGTTTTTGCCTTCAAGGTATTTTTTATTGAGAGAATTGAGCTTTTGAGCGGCTTTGACAACGGATTCCTCGTTGAGCGTTGTCTGCATTTCGGAAATATGACCGTCGGCAAGATAAATTCCGCCGTTATCCTTCTGACCGAAAAGCTTCAGCCTTATTGCGGCGTTGACGGCACGGAATTCATCACGCAGCGGAAATTGGTCTGTCAGAAAATCCTCAATTCCGTCAAAATAAGTTTTGTCCATGACGCCTTTTAACGAAAAATCGGGAAGCTGTGCAGCCTTGCGACGCTCCGAAACAAGAATATCAACAGGTTCTTTTAAAAGGCATACCGTACCCGGAATGAGCACAAAAGCCGCAAAAAGAACGATGCAGATAATGTTTTTTATTTTGTTCATGGCGGCCTCCTTTTAAAATCTGAAATAAAGAAACGGGTTGTATGAGCCGTCGATTAGATAAGCCGTAACGGCAACAAACAACAAAACAATCATAACGGGCTCAAGAATGGTGAGAGCTTTTGAGCCTGCTTTTGTGCCGGCAATTTTTTCGGCAAGAGTTTTGACTGCGGGCGTTGAGCCGATAATTCCCACAACAAACAAAACGGCATAGCTCTTGAGATAATAGAGCGTTGTATCGTTGAATGCGGGATAAGCGGGGGTGAACATACCCGTGAGGTCGAAAATCGCACCGTCAACACCGTTTGCGTTGAAGATAACAAAGCCGACAAGTACGGCAAAAATCAGATAGATGTGACCGATAAATGCGGGAGCTTTGTCCTTGATTTTCTTTGGGAAGGATTTTTCAATGAGCAGAAGTGCGGCGAAATAAAGACCCCAGATGATGAATGTCCAGTCCGCACCGTGCCAGAAGCCCGTAAGAAACCAGACCGTCAGAATGTTGAAGAAATGACGGAATCTGCCAACCCTGTTGCCGCCCATGGGAATATAAACATAATCCCTGAACCAGCTTCCGAGCGAGATATGCCATCTTCTCCAGAATTCCGTAACGGATTTTGAGGCAAAGGGATGACGGAAATTTTCCGGAAAGGTGAAGCCCATGATTCTGCCGAGACCTATTGCCATGTCGCTGTAGCCCGAGAAGTCGAAATAGACCTGAAGGGAAAATGCGACGGCATAAATCCAGAAAAACAGGGTTGATTTTTCGTCGCTTGCTCTGAATGTTTCGCAAAGCGAGCCGAAGGAGTTGGCAAGCAGAATTTTTTTACCCAGACCTATGGCAAATCTGCGTATGCCGTAAGAAAAGCCTTCGGCGGTGTGTTTGCGTGTTCTTAAATCACGCTCAACGTCGGTGTAGCGGACAATGGGACCCGCAACAAGCTGGGGAAACAGCGAAATATAGAGTGCAAGGCGGATTATATTTTTCTGAACGGGAGCATCGCCCCTGTAAACGTCGATGTTATAGCTGATTGCCTGGAAGGTGTAAAAGCTTATTCCGATGGGCAGCGCAAGTCCGAGCAGCCCGAGGTCGGAATTGAAAACGGAGTTGACTGTTGAAATGAAAAAGTCGGTGTATTTGAAAAACAGCAGGGCGGAAAGAATAACCGCAACGGAAACGGCAAGAGAAATTTTTCTTGCCCTGCCCTGAAGTCTGTCGGTAATCAGACCGAAAACATGGCTTGCGGTGATGACGGCAAGCATAAGGAAAAGATATTTCGGCTCGCCGTAGAAATAGAAAAAGAGGCTTGAAATCAGAAGCCAGATGTTTTTAGCCTTCTGCGGCAGCAAAAAATATCCGCCGAGAACAATCGGCAGGAACAGAAATAAAAATGTCATGCTTGAAAAAAGCATATAATTCTCCTTTTAAAAAAGGACAGCCTCGAGGGCTGTCCCTGCAAAAATTTTTTAATTAACCGAGAATGATACCGTCTTCAGCGGGGATTTCTTCGCCGTCGTAAGCGGGCATATCAGCGGGCACGTCCATATCCATAACGCCGTCAGCGGGAATATCTTCCTGAACTTCGCCTGCTTTTTCAAGAGGTGCACCAACTTCGCCGCCCTGTGAAGCTGCAACTGCTGCAAATGAAGCGCAAACGTCGTCAACGATTTCTTCCTGTGCCATAACCATCATGATTGTGTTGCCGCAGTTAACAACCGAAACCTTTTCGGCTGCAACGCACATCCATTTTCTGTAGTTAACGCCTTCAAGAATTTCTGCCTTGAGAGCATCGATATCTGCACCTTCCTTAACCTTAACAAGGCACATTGAATAGGGGATTGAACCGATCATGGGCTCGGAGAAAACAGCTCTTTCGATTGACTCTGTTGAAGCAACGCCGAGATAATAGTTGGCGGAATCAACGTCAGCAAGGTCGATTTCCGTGGGGTCCATGAGCATCATTTCGATTGTTGAAGTGCCTGCGTAAATCTGTGCAGCGATTTCTTCGAGAGTGCCTGTAAGATTAACGTTAAGGGGATTGTTTTTCTCTGCGTCATTGCCGCCGCAAGCTGCGAAAGCAAAAAGCATTGAGAAAGCAAGAAGAATGCAAAGTATTTTTTTCATTTTGTTACTCCTTTATATGTGGTTATATTTTTACCGAACGCATTGAAGAATATCACACGATTATATATACCGAATGATATTTATGTGAATTTTGTGTTAATTAAAGCTCGATTCTCCAATATGCAACGTTCAGTCTTTCCCAAGTATAGCAAATATAGAGTGCACCGTTAAGGTAGTGAATTCCGGGATAGGAAAATTCGCTGTCGAGCTTTTCCTCTTCAAGAACAAGAACGGTTTCCCAGGTTGCACCGTTGTCGGAGGATTTCTGAAGTGTCAGCGGTGAACGCTCACCCCAGTTTTCGCTTACGGGGTTTGAGATAAGATAAAGACAGCCGTCGGGAGTTTTAACAACGTCAAGACCGCTGTTGTTGTTGGGCAGGTCTGTGGGATATGCCTGACACCATGTCTGACCGTAGTCGTCGGAATCGCTTCTGTATGCTCTGCCGACCGCCGTTCTTGTGAGCATATGAACCTTGCCGGGCTCGGATTCCCAGAGAGTGGGCTGAATCATGGGGATGAGGTTTGAGGTGAATTTATTCAGACTGTTGAGAATGGGAGCGGTCTGTTCGGTTTTGATTTTTGCACCCTTTTTCCATGTTAAGCCGTCGTCAAACGAGGTGTCAACAAAGCAGTTCCAGCCCTTGATTTCGCTTGATGCGGGGGCAAGAATTCTGCCGTCGGAAAGTCGAAGGCACTTGTTCTTTACAGGACCTCTGCCGCCGCTTCTGTCACCCTCAACAAGCTCATAGGGAGTGCCGAAGGTTTCGCCGCCGTCGGTTGAAACGCTGACAAAGGTTCTCCATGTGGGAATTCGTTTACCGACCTTGAAATAGAGAAGAATATCTCCGTTTTCCCGAAGGAAAAGCACGGGATTCCAATGGGGTATGTTTTTGTTATAGCTCAAGGATTTGGGCGTTCCCCAGCCGTTTTCGTCACGCTTGCAATACCAGATGTCAACATCCTTTGTGCCTTCCTTGACTCCGCCGAACCATGCGGTTATAACGCTGCCGTCGGGCAGGGGAAGAATGGTTGATGCGTGGGCATTTTTTGTGGGAAGGGGATTGCAGACAAATTCTTTGATTGTTTTCATTTTTATCACTCCAAATCAAGCTTGAAAAGCTCAAATTCCGACGGATTTGCTCTTTCTATAATAAGCGGTTTTTGAGGTCTGCGTTTGAGCGGGTCATAGGAATACTTCCTGCATTTTCCGTCTGTTTCAACAATGCCTTTTTTTATGCAGAGCACAGAGCTTTCGTCGGGAGAAAGTCTGCCGTGCTTGCAGTATTCACATGAGGGAGGATATTTTTTTGATTCAAGAAGCTTGCTTTTCATCGATTCAACTCCTTTTCCATACGATTTTAGCACATTTTGCATTTATTATCAAGGTCTAATATAAGAAGTGCGGATAAAAACAGCAAAGATACCGCCGACGGGGCGGAAAATGACCAGAGGGCGGCGTTTTCATAAAGCGAAAGAAAAACCTGATGTTCAACGGGCGAAAAATGAAGGTAAATCGCACAGACCGCAAAAGCGGTTGCCGAATGGATAATTCTGAAAAGATAAAATCTGAAAATGCCGAATGAACAGTTTTCCGTAACGGCAAAAATCTGAAAATGAACGCACAGCCCGCCAAATGCACAAGCAGCGGCTATTGCCGGAATAGAAAAGGCTTCGGCGGCGTTCATGCAGCCGTTTGTGATTTCAAAAAGGCAGGAAATGGCAGCGAAAGCGGTTTTATTGGGGATAAAATGGCTTGCTATGGATAGAATTCCCGAAAAAAGGCAGACAAATCCGCAGGCGGCAAGCATTGCGTTTGTGCCCGAGGTTACGCTGCCGACGAGTGCTGCGGAGAAGGAAGTTTTTTTGATTTTTTCGGGTGCTTTTGCTTCTGTGTCGGGAATAAAACGTGTCAGAAATCCCGTTATGAGCGACGAAACGCACAGAGAAAAAAGCAGAATTCTGCCGATTTGCCTTGAGCCGAGCATGATGCTGCCAACTGCATTGACGGCAAAGCCCATGCCTGCGTTAACGCTGAAAAGCATGAGCCTTGAAGCCTGCGAGGGGGTTATGATGCCCGATTGACAGAGCGAATCCGCCGCCTTTGCTCCCGAAAGATAGCCGCCAAGCTGACCGATGATTATTGCGGGCAGGCAGTCGGCAGGCAGACGGAAAAGCTTTTGCGTTATCGGCTCGAAAATGTGTTTTACGGGCTTCGGAACACTGCCCGAGCCTGTCAGCGAAGCCGAAACAAGAAACGGAAACATTGACGGAATCACGATTTCCGCACAGCTGCGAAGTCCGCTTGCAAATCCCTTTGAAAAAAGACCAGGAAAAAGAAATAAAACCGTAAAAAGCAGAATCCCCGATGCCAAAGACCAAAAACCGTTTTTCTTCAATTGACACACCTCACTCGAATTAATTCTATGAGTGCGGTGTTCTTTTTATTGCATTTATCACATAGGTTTTATAAGAAAGTAGGCGATTGAATGAGAAAGAAAAGCTGCCGCAGGGACAGAATTATGGACTCCGTTTCAACCGCTCTCGATTTGCCGAGAGATGCGGTTTCGGGCTATGCACACATCGAGATGAACGGCAACCGTGAAATAATCGTTGAGGGGTGTCAGGGCGTGATTGAATACGGTGACAGCGTGATTGCACTCAACACGGGACGGCTCACCGTGCGGATTTGCGGCTGCGAGCTGAGCATAATTTCAATGCAGGGCGGTCAGGCGATAATCAAGGGCATAATAACGGGCGTTGAATACTGTAATTAGGAGAATCTTATGTTTGTTGTCAGATTGATTCGTTTCCTTTTCGGTTATGTGATTTTTACGGCAAAGGGCGGTTTTCCCGAGCGATTCATAAATCTTTGCAGACGAAACGGAATTCTGCTTTGGGAGCTTAAAAGCGAGAATTCCGTCATTACCGCCTGCACAGACCGCACGGGCTACAAAAAAATCCGCACGGCGGCACGCAAATCGGGCATGAGGGTGCGAATGAAAAAGAAGGTCGGACTTCCGTTTTTTCTTGACCGCCACAGCCGTCGTGTCGGAGTGCTGATTGGCGTTTGCTTGTGCGTTTCGGTGCTGCTCATTCTTTCAACCCGAATATGGAGCATCGACGTAACGGGCAACGTCAGAGTGTCAGAGGAGAAAATCATCGGTGTTTTTGAGGAGCTTGGGGTAAGACGGGGAGCTTCGGGTGCGGCAATTGACATAAAAATAACCGAAATCGAGGCTCTGAAAAAGCTGCCCGAAATATCATGGCTGAATGTCAACATTGAGGGGAGTGCGGCGAGAATTGAGGTGCGTGAAACCGTTGAAACTCCTGAAATCGATTTTGACGGAGCACCGACGGATATTGTTGCCGCCCGTGACGGACAGATTGTTATTCTGCGGCCCTTCAGCGGCACCGAGGAGCAGAAAATCGGCAATGCGGTGCTCAAGGGTGATCCGCTCATCAGCGGAATTGTTGAAAATAAAGATTTAACCGTAAGCTTTTGCCGCTCAAGGGGCTATGTTGTTGCACGCACGGCGAGAAACGAGAGCGTAAGTCAGCCCCAAAAAATAAAAATCCGCCGAAAAGCGGACGAAAAGAAGAGCTACATACTGAATTTCTTGTTTTTCAATATTCCGCTTGGAAAAATATCGGGTGAAAACCTTTACCGTGAAAGCAGCGAGATTTTCATAAACGGCGTAACCCTTCCCGTGGGGCTGACGGAATGCAGGGAAATAATTTTTGAAGAATCGGAGCTGACTCTGACGGAGAATCGGGCAAAGCTTGCGGCGTATTCGGATTTTCTTGAAAAATGCACCGAGGAATTCAGATATCTTAAGGTTGAAAAAAGCGATATAAAAGAAAAGACCGCCGACGGAGAATTCACCATCAGCGGAGAGTTTGTGTGCCTTGAAAACATCGGTAAGGAAATACCGATGGAGATTGAGGAGTCATGAGGGTTATTCGATTTCAATTTTGCCGTGTTTTTTCTCATATTCTTCAATTGCATCTCTAATGAGAATTAAAATTTGTGCGTTGGCAGAGCGGCCCTCGTAGTCTGCAACGAAATGGAGCTTGTGGAGCATATTTTCATCAATTCTTAAACTTAAACATTTAATAGCCATAAAATAACCTCAAAATAAATTCATATTGACTTTATTTTATGTTTATTTTATAATGATATGTGCATAATGGCATCATAATGATGCTATTAATATCGAATAAAAATACATGATAATGTTAATGGGACATCGAGGATGCAGTCCCCTACAATTTTAAATGAATTTGAGAGTAAAAAGGGGGACCGCTTGCGGTGGATGAGGTGCTAAAATAGAATATTCCACCTCATCACCGTCTATGACGGAGCTTCTCCTCAAGGAGAAGCCGTAACGGTTAATTACGGTTTTATAACGCAAAAATATCATTGTCCGAAAAACAAAAAGGACAACCGAGTTGCCCTTTCATAAATTCTGTTATTCGTCTTTCAATCCGAGAATGTAATCGGTTGATGTGTTATAAAGCTTTGCAAGTGCAATTAGAATATCGGATGGAATATCACGCAGTCCCCGTTCATATCTGTTATATTGCGGCTGTTTCATGTTGAGATATTCGGCAACCTGTGCCTGCGTGAGGTCATTGTCTTAACGCAAATCACGGATTCTTTTGTAATATGCCAATAACCTCACCTCTTGGTTTATTTAAAAATTTTAGCTTTATTCAAACCGTAATAAAGCGGTATTCCGCCGATAAGGCAGACTGCCAATTCTCCTGCACCCACTTCAAGTGCGGCAACGGCGAATGCCGACAGGCTTGCTTCGCCTCCGGGCAGCAGAAAAACAATTTCCGCACCGACGATGATTGCATTGAAAATCACGGGCATAATAATTGAAAGCAGCGGAAGCCCTTTCAGCGTGACTTTTCTCAACGCTCTTGCCGTTATCGCCGCAAGCAGGGTTGCCAGCGAGCCGAAAACGATGTCCCAGATTCCGAAGGGACTTGCAAGGTTACCGATGATGCAGCCCACGGTCAGACCGGGGATTGCGGCGGGCGAAAAGACCGAAAGCACGGTCAGAGCTTCGGAAAAACGGAACTGAATCGGTCCGTAGGCAATTCCGAATACGGAGCTCAGATAGGTTGCGGCTGCATAGATTGCCGCAATCATCGCTCCGATGACGAGGTTGAGGATTTTTTTGTTATTCATTTTTTGCTCCTTTTGCTGTCAAACAGCGCCTTTAGTTTTGTTCGGCACGAGCAGTGCCTGTCAGGAAGGTTTCGAACTGACATTTTGGCGTGACTTTCTTCACACCTGTGCTCAATCTATATTAAAGATACTCCGCAAGTGCCTTGAGGTTTTCAACCGCAACGCTTGCCTTGATATCCTGATTTGCATATTCCTCGGGGGTTGTAACTCCACTGTAAACAAGTGCACAGGGAATACCGTGGTTTGCACCGATTGCGATGTCCGTTGCAAGACGGTCGCCTACAAACGCAAGCTCCTCTCTTTTGCAGCCGAGCATTTCGGTGATGTAGTCAACGGTTGCCGTCATGGGCTTGCCGAGAACAACGGGTCTTTTGCCTGTTGATGCGGCAAAAAGCTCAATCATTGAGCCCGTGTCGGGCATATAGCCGTCGGCTGTGGGGCAGTTGAGGTCGGGATGGGTTGCAAGATAAACCGCACCCTTGTCGATATATTTAACGGCATCCCACATTTTCTGATAGGTGAGAGTTGTGTCAAAGCCGAGAACAACTATGTCGGGGTCGGCGGAAACAAGGTTGATGCCCGCTTTTTCAAAATCACCCGTCAGACGCTCGTTTCCGAGAAGGAAAACCTTTTTGCCCGAATAGTTTTTGTTGAGATAGTCCGCCGCAACGTGGGAAGAAATGATAACTCTGTTTTCGTCAACGGGGAAGCCCATTTTTTCAAGCTTTGCACGGCATACCTCAACGTTGTTTGACGAATTGTTTGTGAAGAAATAAAAATCTCTTCCGCTTTCACGGACCTTTTCGATGAAATCAATTGAACCCTCGATAATGTTTCCGTCAAGATAGAAGGTTCCGTCCATATCGATTATAAAATATTTTGTGTTTGCAAAAACATTGCTTTTCATGTTTTATTCTCCTTAAAAACGTGACAAATAGGCACATTTACTGAAATTGACGGTGCGGTATTGTATAATTTAAGCATCTTAAGCGAACGGAGGGATACGGATGAGAAGCTTTAAGGGCATGACCCCGAAGGAATTGGGTCTTTTGCTGAAAAAATACCGCAAAACAAACGGCTACAAGCAGCAGGAGGTTGCCGATGCTATCGGAATCGGCCGTTCAAGCTACAGCAAATATGAAAACGGAACAAGAAGAATTGAATTTGATTCAATCATCAGGCTTTCCGTTCTTTATAATGTTTCCCTCGATGCTTTTTTTGCACCGTTTGTTGAAAACGGCGGCAATGCCGTTTCCGATCTGCCTGCAACGGCGATGCTTGTCAGCTCACCCGATTTGTCGGAAATTGACGACAGTCTGATTCTTCCTCTTTCGGCGGATGAAAAGAAGCTTATTCTTTATTACCGCAGCTGCTTCAGAAAGAATGAGATTATGGATAACGCCTACGAAATTCTCTGCAGCGACGCTGCCATTGCAGACGAAATTCAAGAGGATTAAGTTGCATATTTATGCCCCCTGTTGATTACAGGGGGCTTTGTTTTTTTATTCGCTGATAACGGGAGGCTCGATTTTGCCTGTAACGTTTCTGATGTTGTTGCGTGCGTTCTGAACCTCTGCAAGGCTGTTGGAAATTGCTTCGTCAGCGGTTTTCATGATGTCTTCAATGAAATCGCCTGCGGCAATTCTGATTTCAGCCGACCACTTGTTAGCCTTGTCGATAGCCTCGTCGGAACGCTGTCTTGCATCCTCGATTGTTCTTTCAGCCTGCTCTGTTGCGGCGCTTACGATGTTTTCCGCCTGTGCCTTTGCACCTGCGATTGTTGAAGCAGCTTCTTCCTGTGCAGCCTTTGCAATTGCTTCTGCGGTTGCCTTTGACTGAATAACGATTTCGCTGCTGTCAACCATAGCCGCAGCTTCAAGCTGTGCGTTGGCTCTGATGATTTTTGCATCCTCGTTGGCTGTGTTGATAATCTGTTTTGCCTGTGCATCAGCCTCGGTGATTTTGTTCTTTGAATAGTCCTCTGTTTTGAGAACAAGAGTTCTTACCTTATCCTCTGCGGAGGAGATGAGAGCACGGGATTTTTCCTGTGCACTTGTAACTGCGTTAACAGCCTCGTCCTTTGCCTTGATGAGGATGTTGTTTCTGTCGGCAACGATAGCTCTTGCCTGTGTGATTTCGTTGGGAAGGTTAAGTCTTATGTCCTCAATAGCGGTTCTGATTGCGTTTGCATCAACGCCGATTTTGCTTGAAAGGGGAACCTTTGAACCCGCCTCAAGAATATCTTCAATCTGGTCAAGTAAATTCTCAATATTCATTTCGAAAACCTGTTCCTTTCTTTAATTCTTTTTATTATGTCATCGCACACCTGTGCAGGAACAAACTCGCTTATATCGCCGCCGAATTCGCAGACCTGCTTGACAACGCTTGATGAAAGATACATATTCTCTGCGTTTGCGGTCAGAAAAACGGTTTCGAGCTCGGGGTTGAGCTTTTTGTTTGTCAAAGCCTGCTGAAATTCGTATTCAAAGTCCGAAACAGCACGCAGACCTTTTACAACCGCACAAGCACCTTTTTTGTCGGCATATTCCGCAAGCAGACCGCCGTAGGTTTCGATTTCAACGTTATCGATATCGGTCAGACTGCGTTTGAGCAGCTCAACTCTTTCTTCAACGGTGAAATATCCCGCAGGCTTGTGGTAGTTTATCATAACAACAACGATAACCTTGTCAAAAAGCTTTGCCGCACGGTGGATAATATCGATGTGTCCTATTGTTACCGGGTCAAAGCTGCCCGGACAGATTGCCGTTTTCATATAATCAACTCTTTCGGTAAACGGTAACAGCAACCTTGCTGTATTTATATTCCTTTGATTTTTTGAGGTCGCCGTATTCCTCGTCAAGCTCCTCTTTGAAGGGATGCTCGCAGATTACCATTCCGCCCTCTGCAATATTATCGCCGATTTTTGCAAGAGCTTTCTGAAGCAGACCCTTTTCATAGGGAGGGTCAAGAAAAGCGATGTCAAAAATTCTGTCGGTCATAGAAATGAAGGCGATGGAATCGGTCTGGGCAACGGTTGCCTTGAAATCAAGCTTTGTTTTTGCAAGATTTTCTTTAACGATTTTAACTGCGTTTTTGTCCGAGTCAACAAAAACCGCACTTTCTGCACCTCGGCTGAGGGCTTCGATTCCCAGCTGACCCGAGCCTGCAAACAAATCAAGAATGCGTCTGCCCTCGATTTCAAACTGGATTGCGCTGAAAAGTGCTTCTTTGACTTTGTCGGTAGTCGGTCTGACGTCGTTGCCCTCAAGGGTGCGGAGCGTCATGCCTCTTGCCGAGCCGGTGATTACTCTCATATACAGTCCTCCGATGAGTTTATAATCAATTTATTATCGCATTAAATATATTGTAATGTCAAGTAAAAAGTTAACAAAATAAGAAAAAGTTGTATTTTTTATTGCCCGTTATCTGTATTTTGACCGTGAAAAGCCTCAAAAACCGCTTTTGCCGCATTTTTATTCATGCCTTTTACCGCCGCAAGCTCATCTTCGGTTGCCTGTGAAACGGCTTTGACGGTTTTGAAATGCTTCAGAAGAGCCTTGCATCGGCTTTCGCCTATGCCCTCAATTGAGGTGAGGGTTGACGAGAGGGTCGATTTCTTTCTTCGGCTGCGGTGATATTCTATTGCAAAGCGGTGCACCTCCTCTTGAATGGTCGAAACAAGAGTGAAGGCAGACCTTTTGGAGGTCAGCGAAAGCTCATCGCCCGAGCAGGCGATTGCACGGGTTTTGTGGTGAGAATCCTTGACCATGCCGAAAAGCGGAATGTCGAGATTGTATTTTTCAAGCACGGGTTTTACGGCGTTGACCTGACCCTGACCGCCGTCAAGCAGAATAAGGTCGGGCAGTCTGCCGAAGCCTTCGCCCGTATCTTTTTCTTCAAAATAGCGGAGAATCCGTCGCTCGATAACCTCCGCCATTGATGCGTAGTCATCCTGCCCCGAAAAGCCCTTGATGGCAAATCGGCGGTAGGCTTTTTTATAGGGCAAGCCGCCCTTGAAAACAACCATGCCTGCAACGTTTTCGCTTCCTGCTGTGTGCGAAATGTCGTAGGATTCGATAAACTGCGGAGGGGCTTTGAGCCCGAGAAGTGTGCCGAGCTCGTCCAATGCGGCAGTTGCCTTGCCCGTTTTGCCGAGATAAATTGCAAGCTTCTGTGCGGCGTTTGAGCGGCACATCTCAATCAGCGAATGCTGCTCGCCTCGTTGCGGTGTAACGATATTCACCTTTCTGCCCGCAAGTGACGTGAGCCATTCGCAAAGCAGCTCGCTGTCGCTGACCTCGCCGTCAACGGCGATTCTTCGGGGCACGAAATCCCTCATGGAATAATAGCTGCGGATTAATTCGTGCCTTGCTTCGGGCAGATTTTCGGGAAAATCAAAGATGAAATGCTCGGAATCATAAAGCCGAGAATCCCTGTAACGTATAACGGAAAGACACGCCTTTTCATCGGAGCAGACAACGGCAAAAACATCCTGCTCCTCAACCGATGCCGCAACAACCTTTTGCTTTTCGTTAACCTTTTTGATTGCGTTTATCTTGTCACGGATTTTTGCCGCCTTTTCAAACTCCAGATTTTCCGATGCTTCAAGCATCTTTTCCGTGAGGGCGTCGATTACCTTGCCAGAGCCGTTGACAATGAAATCAAGAGCCTGATTGATTGCCTCCTCGTGAGCCTCTGCCGTTGTTTTGCCTGCACAGGGTGCGGCACACTGACCGATGAAGAAATTAAGGCAGGGTCTGCTTTTGTTGTAATCCCTCGGAAAAACCTTTGAGCACTGGGGCAGCAAAAATATCTTTTTGGCAGAATCTATGGCGTTGGTTATGCCGTAGGAATTGGTGTAGGGTCCGATGTATTCCGCACCGTCATCGAGCCGCTGCTTTACGGCAAGAATATTTTTCCAGCCGTTTTTTGTAATTTTGATATAGTGATAGCCCTTGTCATCCTTTAAAAGAATATTATATTTCGGACTGTGCTGCTTTATGAGAGAGCATTCAAGAATAAGAGCTTCGAATTCGCTGTCGCACATTATATAGTCGAAATCCTCAACGTTTTCAACCATTTTGCGAACCTTTATGCCGTGGTTATTCTGTGAGCCGAAATAGGTGCTGACACGGTTTTTAAGCGCCTTTGCCTTGCCCACATAGATTATTTCACCTTTTTTGTTTTTCATGAGATAGACGCCCGGAGTAAGGGGCAGGCTCATGGATTTTTTTCGCAGATACGGCATTCTTTCGTTCACATAATCACCACCCGATATTTTGTCAATTATATTATACCTTCATATGTTTGTTTCTGCAAGTGTAATCTTACTGTTGCGTTTTGGTAACTTTATGTTATAATTAAGAAAAAACAAAGGTTGGCGGCAAAGACCCCTTTAATGACACCTCAACAAACGGCAGCAACTATGCTATTGACGGCGGAATAATCGATAATCTTTCGGTCAACAGAGATATTGTTACCGACTTTACATATCTGCTTTATGAGGAAAACAGCAACCTTTTTGAAAAGATTTACGGATTCTTTTATTTTATCTTCGGATTAATCGGCTAATTGCACAAAGAAAAACACTTGACAACCAAGCCTTATTTTGATAAAATAATATCTCGCTGCGAGAGCAGCAGGATTAAAACAAATTTTATTCCTTGCCACGGATGCACCGTGGCCAAAGACCAGAAGGAGGTGCTTTAAGAATGTCAGCAAACATCAGCTATGAAACAATGATGGTTTTTTCAGTTGCCAACGGCGAAGAAGCTGTTCAGCCTATCATGGAGAAATTCAAGGCTATGATTGAAGCTAACGGCACTCTTGAGAGCGTTGATGAATGGGGTAAGCGTAAGCTCGCATACCTTATCAACGACGAAGCAGAGGGCTACTACGTTCTCTTCAATTATCAGGCTTCACCCGAATTTCCCGCAGAGCTTGACCGTGTTGTAAAGATTACAGACGGCGTACTTCGCTCACTCATTGTTAAGAAGAACTAAGGAGGTCGCAAAATGGTTAACTGTGCCGTAATTATGGGCAGACTCGTTGCAGACCCCGAGCTTCGCACTACAGGAAACGGAATTTCCGTAACTTCATTTGCAGTAGCCGTTGACAGACGTTTTGCCCGTTCAGGCGAAGACCGCCAGACCGATTTCATCGATGTTATCGCATGGCGTCAGACTGCGGATTTTGTTTGCAAATATTTCCGCAAGGGCTCAATGATTGCAATTCAGGGCTACATCCAGACAAGAACCTATGAGGACAAAAACGGCAATAAGCGCAAGGCTGTTGAGCTTGTTGCAGACAACGTAAGTTTCTGCGGCTCAAAGGCTGAAACGGGTTCAGGCTCGTTCAACCGTGACGACAGCTTCATGAACGCACAGCCCGCTCCCTCATATTCAACTGCAGATGCAGGTGATTTCAAGGAAATCCCCGAAGATGACCTTCCGTTTTAAGGTCGCAACAAACTGAAACTGAAAAGGAGGTTTAATCCATGGCTTACGACAGAAGCGAAAGAAGACCCAACAAAAAGGGCCGCAGAAAGGTTTGTGCTTTCTGTGTTGAAAAAGTTGAATGCATCGATTACAAGGATGTTAACAAGCTTAATAAGTTCACTTCAGACAGAGCAAAGATCCTTCCCCGCCGTGTAACAGGTACTTGCGCAAAGCATCAGCGCGAGCTCACAACCGCTATCAAGCGTGCACGTCAGATCGCTCTTCTTCCCTATACAAGTGACTGATTTTAAATGAATGACCGCACTCTTCGGAGTGCGGTTTTTTGTTTCTGCAAACAAAAATGCCCTCCGTTTTCGGAGGGCAAAATTTTAGTTTTTAAGGCTCTGCATGGGGGCGGGGATTCTTCCGCCTCTGCCGATGAATTTTGCGGGGGAGTAGGTTGAGAGAGGCATAACAGGTCCGCTGCCGAGAAGTCCGCCGAAGCTTAATTCTTCGCCAACGGATTTACCGATTGCGGGGATAACTCTGACAGCCGTTGTTTTTGAGTTAACCATGCCGATTGCGGCTTCGTCAGCGATGATTGCGGAAATAACCTCTGCGGGTGTGTCGCCGGGAATGTTTATCATGTCAAGACCGACGGAGCAAACCGCCGTCATTGCTTCAAGCTTGTTGAGGCTCAATGCACCGCATCTTGCCGCATGAATCATGCCTGCGTCCTCGGTTACGGGAATGAATGCACCCGAAAGACCACCGACGTGAGAGGATGCCATAACGCCGCCTTTTTTGACTGCGTCGTTGAGCAGGGCAAGAGCTGCCGTTGTGCCGTGGCAGCCGCAGCATTCAAGACCCATTTCCTCAAGAATATATGCAACGGAGTCGCCGATTGCGGGTGTGGGAGCAAGTGAAAGGTCAACGATGCCGAAGGGCACGCCCAGTCTGCGTGAAGCCTCGCTTGCAACAAGCTGACCCATACGTGTAATTTTGAATGCGGTTTTCTTGATGAGGTCGGCAACGGCGGTGAGGTCGCAGTCGCCTGCCTTTGCAAGTGCCGCTCTTACAACGCCCGGACCAGAAACGCCGACGTTGATTACACAGTCGGGCTCGCCTGCACCGTGGAATGCACCTGCCATGAACGGGTTATCCTCGGGAGCGTTGCAGAATACAACCAGCTTTGCGGGACCGATGCAATCTCTGTCTGCGGTAAGCTCCGCACTCTTTCTGACAACCTTACCCATAAGAGCGACGGCGTCCATGTTGATGCCTGCTTTTGTTGAGCCTATGTTGACCGATGAGCAGATGTGGTCGGTTACGCTCAAAGCCTCGGGAATTGCTTCGATAAGCTCTCTGTCGCCGGGACCGAAGCCTTTCTGCACAAGGGCGGAAAATCCGCCGAGGAAGTTAACTCCGCAGGTAACGGCAGCTTTTTCAAGGGTTTTTGCAAGCTTTACCGCATCCCTGTTTTCGCAGGATGCAAGAATCATTGCCGCAGGAGTAACGGAAATTCGTTTGTTGATAATGGGGATGCCGAATTCCTTTTCAATCTGCTCGCCTGTTTTGACAAGGTCTTTTGCGTAGCGGGTGATTTTGTCATATACCTTCCGGCACATAACGTCAACATCGCTGTGGCAGCAGTCGAGAAGGGAAATACCCATTGTTATTGTACGCACGTCCAGGTTTTCATCCTGAATCATGGTTATGGTTTCAAGAATATCTCTTGCGTTAAGCATGATAAGTCACCTCAAGTAACCGCTGATTGAATCGGGTTGCGGTTATCAGCGTGTTAGTTTTTTGTCAGGAACGTCAAAAAACGCAGGCAATACTTTGTGTATTAACGAGTATTTTGGGCGTTTATGACGGAAAAGTAGCCGTTGAGAAGTGTAACTTCGATTCAATCAGCGGTTACTATTATATTGTATGCATTGCATTGAAAATGTCCTCATGCATAGCGTGGATGGAAAGACCCATGTCACTTCCGATTTTGTCAAGCATATCGGCAAAATCCGTGAAGGGAATGTCCGATTTTGAGATGTCAACCATCATAATCATTGCAAACATATCCTGAAGAATGGACTGTGTAACCTCAAGCACGTTAATGTTGTGGTTTGAGCACTCGGTTGAAATTTTTGCAAGAATACCGACCATGTCTTTGCCGATAACCGTAATAACTGCTCTCATAATATCCTCCTAATATTTAAATTCTTTGTGGATTTTTCTCGGATTATTATTAATATATTCCCAAACCTCGTTATAGACTCTGTCGCTGTCAATAATGCTGTCGTTAAAGGATTTTTGCCAGACGGATTTTCCGATTTGCTTGGAAACCCATCTTTTCATCTGACCAACTACGGTTGATATGGTAGGGGCGGATATTATCCGCCCGTCCTCTTGCTTATGAATGGATATAATCATGTGTATGTGGTCGGGCATGATGCAATATTTGTCAACAGTGACACAATCGTAGCAAACAGGGATGTTTCCTATTGCAGTTTCAACGACTTTTCCGATTTGGGATAAGGGGAAATCAATTTCCTCAATCAGCTCATAATCCGGGCGGATACTATCCGCCCCTACCCCTTGCCACAGTGACACATCGGGGCCTTTTATGCATATTGTAACAAAGTATGAACCGTTTGCCGAATAATCAAAGCCTTCAAGGCGATTTCTTTTTCGTTTCGGGAATTCGTTAATTGTTTTCATCTAATTTTAGTACTTGTATTATGTCATCAATAATAAAATCTGCGGCGGTTTCGACGTTTTCTTTTTTTGTGAAAAGGCATCCGTAAACGCCTGCGTTTTTGCCCGAAAGAACATCGATTTCACGGTCGCCTATCATAACCGTTTCGCTTTTGTCGAGGTTATAGGTTTCGCAAATCCAATTTATCGCATCGGGTGCGGGCTTTGAGAGGAATCCCATTGACGAATCGACAAACGCCGTAAAAAACCTTGCAAGACCGTGTTTTTCGAGATAATACTGTGATGATTCCCTGCCTCTGTGGGTATAGAGAAAATGCTTTTTGCCTCTGCTGAAAAGCTCCTCGATTGTTCTGACGGTGTTTTCAAACGGCAGGGCAATGGGACGCAGGGCATAGTTATGCTCGTGACTGCGGAATGCGGCTTTTTCTTCTTCCGTAACATTATAACGCTCATATGCCGTTGCATAGGTGATTTCAAGCAACGCCTTTGCTTCGTCATAGTCCGCTTCCTTACCGCTTTCGTAAAGAGCCTTCAGAAATGCGGAGGTGATGTGGGGATAGCTGTCGAAAAGCATTCCGTCGAAATCCCAGATGTAATTCTGCATGGATTATTCCTCGTAGCCTCTGGGGTTATTGGACTGCCAGCGCCATGAATCCTCGCACATTTCGGTCAAATCTCTTGTTGCAACCCAGCCGAGTTCTTCCTTTGCCTTTGAGGGGTCGGAATAGCAGGTTGCGATGTCGCCCGGACGGCGGGGTGCAATTTCATATTTGATTTTGATGTTGTTTGCCTTTTCAAATGCGTTAACGACGTCAAGCACGCTGTAGCCAGTGCCCGTGCCGAGGTTATAGGTGTTGCAGCCTGTTTCGCCGAGAACCTTTTCAACTGCCTTGATGTGGCCGAGTGCAAGGTCAACAACGTGGATGTAGTCACGCACGCCTGTTCCGTCGGGAGTGGGATAATCGTTGCCGTTAACGTTGAGGTGGTCAAGCTTGCCGATTGCAACCTGTGTGATATAGGGTACAAGGTTGTTGGGGATTCCGTTGGGGTCTTCGCCGATTCTGCCGCTCTTGTGTGCACCGATGGGGTTGAAATAGCGGAGAAGGCAGACGCTCCATTCGTTATCGGAAGCGTAGAGGTCCTTGAGAACTCTTTCAATGTAAAGCTTTGTTGTGCCGTAGGGATTTGTTGTTTTGCCCTCGGGCATATCCTCCTTGAGAGGGGAGGGATTTTCGCTGCCGTAAACGGTTGCCGAGGAGCTGAAAACAATCTTCTTGCAGCCTGCTGCAGCCATAGCCTGGCAAAGAGTAACCGTGCCGCCGATGTTGTTATCGTAGTATGAAAGAGGGTCGCTTATGCTTTCGGGAACGCATTTGAGTCCCGCAAAGTGAATAACCGCCTCAATGCTGTTTTCTGCGAAAATTTTGTCAAGACCTTCACGGTCACGGATGTCGCATTCGTAAAACTTAACATCCTTGCCCGTAATTTCTTTGATGCGTTTTACACTTTCGCTCTTGCTGTTGCAGAGATTATCAAGTATAATGGTATCATAACCCGAGTTGAGAAGCTCAACGCAGGTGTGTGAGCCGATAAATCCGGAGCCGCCGGTAACAAGAATTGACATATGTATATCCCTCCATTATAATTCTAACCATAATTATAAATACATTTTATATAAAAATCAACGGAAGTGTAAACAATATTTTTGAAAAAGGATGTGCGTTTTTTGTTCAGCTATGAAAATTTGAGGAAAGACAGCGAGATAATCAGCTATGTTGAAGCCGCAAACAATGTTCTCGGCGAAATCGGATATACAGAGCACGGCATGGCTCATGTTGTTAAAACGGGCGAGGATGCAAGCAGAATTCTGAAAGCTCTGGGCTACGGAGAGCGGGAATGCGAGCTTGCGAAAATTGCGGGACTTATGCACGATATCGGCAACATGATAAACCGCTGCGACCACGCACAGAGCGGTGCGTTTCTTGCCTTTGAGCTTCTGCGAGCAAGAAATTTTCCCGTTGACGAGGTTATAAAAATAACAACCGCCATCGGTCATCACGACGAAAAAACGGCTGCACCCGTAACTCCCATTGCGGCGGCACTCATTCTTGCGGATAAGAGCGATGTACGCACCTCGAGAGTCCGCAACAAAAACACCGTGCACGATGATATCCACGACAGAGTAAACTATGCGGTTTTCAGCTCAAAGCTTGAAGTTGATAACGAAAACAAGAAAATTCTTCTCACCCTCAAAATCGACACTCTTGTTTGCCCCGTTATGGAATATTTTGAAATTTTCCTTGAAAGAATGGTGCTTTGCAAAAAATCGGCGGCATATTTCGGCTGCGAATTTGAACTTATCATAAATGATACGAGGTTGCTGTGATGTATAATTTAACTGATATCGGAACAATAAAAGAAATTCTTGCCCGCCACGGATTCCATTTTTCCAAGGCTCTGGGTCAGAATTTTATAGTCAACCCCTCTGTCTGCCCGAGAATGGCGGAGGAAAGCGGAATTGACGAAAGCTGTGGAGTTATTGAAATCGGTGCAGGCATCGGCGTGCTTACCGCAGAGCTTGCAAAGAGGGCAAAAAAGGTTGTTGTTATTGAAATCGACACAAAGCTTCTGCCCATTCTTGACGAAACTCTCAAGGATTTTGACAACATAGAAATTATCAATCAGGATGTGCTCAAAACCGACCTTGCGGCACTCATCAAGGAAAAATTTGACGGAATGCCTGTTTACGTCTGTGCAAATCTGCCTTATTATATCACTTCGCCCGTAATCATGACTTTGCTCGAAAGCAGGCTTCCGATTGAAGCGGTGACGGTTATGGTGCAGAAGGAGGCGGCACAGCGGCTCTGTGCTCCCGTCGGCAGCAGACTGTCGGGTGCGGTGACGGTTGCGGTGGATTATTACGCAGAGGCACAAAAGCTTTTTGACGTTTCCGCAGGCTCGTTTATGCCCGCCCCCAAGGTTGACAGCTGCGTTATCAGAATGGATATAAGAAAAGAGCCCGAAATTGAAATCAGCGATGAAAAGCTCTTTTTCAGAATGGTACACGCCGCATTCGGTCAGAGAAGAAAAACCGCCGCAAACTCAATCAGTGCGGGCTCGGGAATTCCAAAAGATATTGTCATAAAAGCCATTGAGGAATGCGGATTTGAGCCTTCCGTGCGTGCGGAGGGGCTCAATATGGCGGAATTGGCTGATCTGTGCGAAAAAATAGGGGATTTGTTAAAAAACAGTTAATTTTTTCTTGACAAATTCAGCAGATTAACTTAATATTAGAATATAAAGCATCGCTCCGATACGTATTTGAATATCGGAGCTTTTGTTTTTTGAAAAACAGTTTGGAGGAATTCTAATGACAAACAAGAGAAAGTTTGCGGCAGTTTGTATCATTATCGCTCTTCTCGGTGCAATGTTCAGCTTCACGGCGTTCGGAATTGCAACGGAAGACGGTGCAGCTCCCGCAGCAGACGGCGAAGCAGTTGTTCTTATGGCAGCTGACGCAGAAGCCCCCGCATCATCAACATTCTCTGTTGATGTTGACGGCGAAGTTACCGAATATGACCTTTCCGATGGCGAGTCGGCTCATGCCTATGTCGATGCTTATGCAGACAACCTCACCAACGATGAAGGCTTCAAGGCTCACATTGAAACTGCTATTGCAAAGGTTCGTGAATCAATCGGCAAATATGCAACAATCTGGGCACTTGTTCCCCCCGTTATCGCAATTTTGCTTGCACTTATCACAAAGGAAGTTTATTCCTCACTCATTATCGGTATCATTGCAGGCGGCTTTATTTTTGCAGGCGGCAACTTTGAAACCGCAATCAACCATGTTCTGTTTGACGGCTTTGTTGCAAGCCTTTCCGACAGCTACAACATGGGTATCATCGTATTCCTTGTTCTTCTCGGAATGCTTGTTTCACTTATGAACAAGGCGGGCGGCTCCGCAGCATTCGGACGCTGGGCATCAAAGCACATTAAGTCAAGAGTAGGTGCACAGCTTGCAACAATCCTTCTCGGCTGCCTTATTTTCATTGACGACTATTTCAACTGCCTCACAGTCGGCTCGGTTATGCGTCCCGTTTGTGACGAAAAGAAGGTTTCAAGAGCAAAGCTTTCATATCTTATCGACGCAACCGCAGCTCCCGTTTGCATCATTGCCCCCATTTCATCATGGGCTGCAGCAGTTGCGGGCTTTGCAAGAGGTGCGGGTGCAGAAAGCGGCATCAGCCTCTTCGTTCAGGCAATTCCTTATAACTTCTACGCTCTTTTCACCATTCTTGCAATGGTTATTTTTGCAGTCGGCAAATTCGACTTCGGTCCCATGAAGCTCCACGAAAAGAACGCTCTTGAAAACGGCGATCTCTTCACAGCAGGCGACCGTGTTGTAAACGAAGATGAAAAAGCTAACCCCAAGGGCAAGGTTATCGACCTCGTTCTTCCCGTTGTTGTTCTTATCATCACCTGCGTTATCGGCATGATTTACTCGGGCGAATTCTTCAGCGGCGAAAGCTTCATCAATGCTTTCTCAAATTCCGACGCATCCGTTGGTCTTGTTATCGGTTCTGCAATCGCAATTGTTTTTGCAGTTATCTATTTCCTTATCAGAAGAGTTATCAGCTTCAAGGATATCATGGCATCTCTTCCCGACGGCTTTAAGGCAATGGTTCCCGCTATCCTTATCCTTACCTGTGCATGGACTCTTAAGGCTATGACAGACAGCCTCGGTGCAAAGATTTATATTTCACAGCTTGTTGAAGGCAGTGCAGGCGCATTCCAGGCACTTCTTCCCGCAATTATCTTCCTTATTGCGGTTGGTCTTTCATTCGCAACAGGCACATCATGGGGTACATTCGGTATACTCATTCCCATCGTTCTGAGCGTATTTGAAGCAACAAATCCCCTTATGATTGTTGCAATTTCGGCTTGTATGGCGGGTGCGGTCTGCGGCGACCACTGCTCACCCATTTCCGACACAACAATCATGGCATCAGCCGGTGCACAGTGCAACCACATCAACCATGTTTCAACCCAGCTTCCCTATGCTCTCACCGTTGCGGGAATCTCGTTTGTTACATATGTTATTGCAGGTGCTCTTGCAAAGTCGGGTCTTGCAATCGTTGCTCTTCCCATCGGTCTTGTTCTCACGGTTGCAACGCTGTTTGTTATTAAAGCAGTTACAAAGAAAAAAGCATAATTTCTGCATGGGATAATTAATGAGCCTTCCGTTTCGGCGGAAGGCTCTTGTTTTTACTTCATATTTTCAATTGTATCAAACAGCTCTTTCATACCCTCGGATACTTTGCCGAAATGCGAAAAAGCCGTATAGTTCAGATCGTGGTCATGGTTTTCAAGATAGTGAACGGTCAGGTTTGTTTTGCCTTTTTCTTTGAATACTCTTTCGATATCTCTTGCCTGTGACTGCGGAGTCATGGAATCAAAGTCGCCTGCGAAAATGTGAATGGGCAGGTCGAGTCCGGGCAGGGTGTTTTTGTTGGCAGGCAGAGCAAAATGCGCTTTCCACCAATCCGAGGTGAGTCTGACTCCGTTGCTTTCCGCAAGCCATTTATCGTCACCCTTTTCAACCGCGGAAAAGGTTGCTTTTATATAGTCGGGAGCAGCAAAATCTTCGGCGGTCAGCTTTCCGTCGCCGTTTTTATCAAGCTTCTCAAAGGTCATGTCACCGAAAACGGCTTTTCTGACATTATATTTATCTGCTTCAAAATCCGCTTTGCAGATATAGCCTTTTTTATCATAATCGAAAAGTCTTCTGTACTGCGTTATTGAGGAATTTCCCATCATCTGCCATGTGAAGGTATCCTTCAGATTTTCGTTGCAGTAGCCCGCAAGGAAAATCCCGTCAACCTTAACGTTGTTTCTCGATGCAACAATAGCGGAAATAATCGTGCCCTCGCTCCAGCCCATAAGATAAACGGGGCAGGAATATCCCTCTTTTTCATGCAAATATCTGATGATGCACTCAATATCGCTGACAGAGTTCATAGGCAGATATGTTTTGTAATCTTTTTCGTTAATATTGCAAAAACCGGGCGACTTTTTTCCGTCGGTAACGCCTCTGGTGCTGTATCGGCAATAAAGAATATTTCTTTTTGTCAGCTCGTCTGCGAAAAACTGGTGGTAGGAATACAGCGAACCGTCGGGTTTCTGACGCATTGTTCTGTATGTCATCGGACCCGAGCCGTTAACGTAAATCACGATTTTTTCGGTTTTTTCGGGTATGGTGAGCATAACGTCAAGCTTATATCCGTCCTCGCACTTAACCGAAAGCAGTTTTTCGTTTTCCGCAAGCTTGCAACTTCTTTTTCTGAACATATTAACATCTCCCGCAGCATTTTCTTTTCACTTATAAGATGCTTTCAGATGCGTTTTGGTCTATAAAAAACAAATAATTACAGCTCTGCTTCGGCAAAGCCTATGCATTCTCGCCCTTTGAGCATATCAGAGGTATCTCTTGCGTTGAAATAAAGGCGGAGAGTGTTGCCGTGTTTTACGAGGTGGCTGGCATAGACAAACTGCTTCATCCAGTCTTTGCCGTCAACAACGGCAGGCTCAACGAGAATTTTGTTGAATTCAAACGAGAGTCCGTCGGCCGATGTCAGCAGGATAATCGCAGAGTGGCTCTGACCGTCTTTTTCGTAAAGTCCGTTCTGAATTCCGATATAGCCGTCACGGAGCTTATAAACCTTAAGACAGCCGCTGCAGAGGTTGAGATAGGGATTGTTTTTGTCGGGAGAAATAATCGGCTTTTCGGCTGAAACATAGCCGCAGCCGATATTATTGCTTTCGGCATATCCGATAAAAGTAGGCTCGCAGAAGCCGCAGTCATCGATAAATGTCATGCCGCAGGAATAATAAAGGCGGTTGATGCCGTTTTCACGCAGAAGAAACGGATTTGAAATTGCCGAGCCTCTTTCGCTTTTTTCAAAGCCCTTTGCATCCGTCAGAGCGGGCTTGGGTTTTGTCCATTTGACAAGGTCGGAGCTTTCGGTAACGTATATTTCAGACTTCCATTTCACGGCATTTATAACGTTCAATCCGTTCATTATGAGAGGTCTTGTTCTTTCGTAGAAAAGATAATATCTGCCGTCAATAAAATTGATATTCGGACGCATTGCACGGTTGAGCACCTTCTTCACCTTGCGGAAATCCACGCCGTCATCGCTTATGAAATGGTATACACCAAAAGTGGTGTGCAGAAACATATGCCATTTGCCGTCATGGGCAACGTCGGGGGTAATCAAAGACGGATCGGCAACAACAATCGCACCGCCGAAGGGCTTGAGCACGGGACTGCTTTTGCTGATTTTGAAATCAGCGTTCAATATCTGATTTACGGTTAAATTTTTCATAATAAACCTCAATATGATTTGATGATTAATGTATATTATAAAGAATTATGAATGGCAATATGATTCTGTTGCATAATCAAATGTTGTGATGGAAATAATACATAATCTGTGCATCAATATCAAAATAGTAAACAGAATAATTGTGAAATTTTTCGTAGAATCCCTGACCAATCGGTTCTCCGAATTTAGTTTCAATACAGAAGTAATCTCCCTCGGTTACAATGCTTCTGTCAAAGTCATAATTCTCCTTGAGTTCTTCAGCTGTCACTGCAACCGCTCTTTCAAAGTCATCGATATGTAACAGAATCTCCTCCACATCTTCATCGGTTGTTACGGTAAAATGTTCTGATGATTCAAGATCTTGGGCGGTAATTGAGTCATAGAAATATTTAGCGTAATCAGTATAATCCTGAAAACCTCCTGAAGTGTAGAATTCTCTGCTTTCGTAATCAGGCAAAGAAGAAATTACCGACTTTTGATGAGAATATAAAAATCCAAAAAACATCATAGAAACTAATAAACAAATTCCCAAAATAATTGCTAATAGAATCAAGCAAAATTTTTTCATATCATCACCTCATTTACTATGTTAAAGCAGAATTATTAATTTTCTATTACAGATTTTTAAATTATTAGATGAAAAAACCCACAGAAACCTTAACTTCTATGGGGTTATAAATCATTCCAATGATATTTGCAATCCTTACAACATTGATTTAACTCTTCAATATCAACTTTAATTTTTAAATCAGTCAAATAATTACTTGCAATCATTTGCAGATTATTACATTTATCATCGTCTATGTACTCTTCCAAATAAGAACAATATCTGTAATTTGATTCTATACTATCTCTAAAAACTCGCCATTCATCATTCAATCTGTTTTCTTCGCAATACCAATGACAGTACATAATAACATCATCATCTGACATTTCAGAAACTTTCTTCATTCTGTATTTATACACTTTGTGTTCTTTCAAAAACTGTCTTGATATTTCAGCAAGAAGATTTCTTGATTTCATAATCATCACCGTATACATTATACTTCAAGAAATAATTATTTGCAATACTGGATAGTATGGAGATATTTAAGTATTATTTCTCTGTGTGCTCGTTGTGTGCCGCTTGTTTGTCAAATTTACCACGGATTTGTCCCACGCCATGAAAACCTTTCCCCGAAATGTTTTCTTAACGGGCTTTCGATCATTTTAAATTCAAAAGAAAAAGCCAAATTACCATCAGCTAATACCGCTTCAATTGCGACATGGCTTCAAATAATTTGGCTTCTGGTACGAGCGTTTATAACGGATTCAATGATAAATTGTTAATGTCGGTTAAACGCACATTGTTTCAAGCTATCGTTAACAACCGCAAGGAATTGCAAATTACGAAAAATAGTATTTTATATTGCGAATTTAACATTGATATTGCTTGTGTTGAAGCAAAATTGACCGATGGCTTAATGGTGTCAGTTTACTGCATTGCTGTTGAAAACAAATATGCAAACAATATGTATTAAGTATCGGGTGCAAAACGGATGTTATCAATGCTGATATCAGCACCCTTATTCTGCTGAAAAAGCGAAAGAGCTTTTTATTTTATCACCTGAGGTTATCAAAGCTTTCACGCATTTCGTCAACCGTACCTGTTGCAATAAAGTAATTATATTCGCTCGGAACGAAGCTTCGGAAAGTGTTATGCTTAACAGTCGCAATATATGATGTTTGCGGTGCTACAGACGGGTCTTTATCTGTGGTGGTTTCCCTTGCAAGGACGCCGGCAAGGAAATTTCCGTGGTGAGGCGTATAAATACCGATTCCGAAGCTGTCATCAAACTCGCCGATAAACGCCGACCAGTTTTCCGTTGCCTGAAAATTGGGGTAGCCTGCATCTGGCCAGAAAATGAGTTCGTTCTGATATGAGTAATTTTTATCTCCCGTCCAGGGTGCATCGCCGCCGTAATAAACGAATCTGTTGAAGGGCTCTATGCAGTAAAAGGCGGGAAGTTCCTGCGTTGTGTAATATTCGGGATAACCCGAAAAATCAACGAATCTGCAGGCTATCTCAACGGCACCGTCGCAGATGCTGTAGGTTGCTTCCATATACGAAGGGCTAATATCCGTTGCAGGTTTTGCCCAGTCAAGGGGTCTGCACTTGATATAGATATAGTCATCGCCCACAACAAGGTCAACTATTTTGCTGCTCTCGTTATACTGATTGCCGCCCTGCACGGGGTTATAATTCCACTTGTTTTCGCCGTACATAGCACTCTGATAAGCATCGCAATCAAAGGTACCGTAGTAGGACTGCTGAACAAGTCTGCCCGTATCGTGACGGTTTATGAGATTAACGTTATTGTTGACGGATTTTACACCGTATCTCTTTGAAGCATCCGAATCAACCTTGGTTAAGCCGTCAACCATAACTGCCTGCACGTTGGAATCCAGGTCTTCAAGGTAGTCCAGCGCACCGCCCCAGAGAAGATTGACACCGATTTTATATTCGCTGTTCTGAAGATAAACGTTTTTATCGGGCACTTCACGGTTGAACACGTCAACGCCGACAAGCTCAAACACCGCCGTGTCCTTATCAAGAGGCTCAAGCGTTATTTTGCAAAGAGTGTTTGATTTGGTTTTGTCAAGCACACCGTCAATAAAGCTGTAAAAAGGCTTTGTGCCGTCCGAAGGCTCAAGGAAGAATTCCTCGGAATACTGTTCACCTTTGAGCTTATATGTAATTACGCCTTTCATATATGCGTCGGATTTATAGCTGATTCCGTAATAATTGAACCAGCCGCAATCGGCATCGCCGAAATCAAACTCGGCTTTTTCTGATATGATACCGTTTTCAATTCCGCTCACGGACACAGACGAAATTGCCTCAATTGCAAAATCCGTATCTGCTTTTGACGGCAGAAAACTGAAAAGATATGAGGGGAAAAGGAAAATAAACGAAAGAATAACGGAAAGAATTTTTTTCAAAGCAATCACCCTTTTATGATAATTTTTAATTTTTTCAAGCTTGTAATTCGAGAAGCTGCGATTATTTTTCAGCCGATTTCATAACAATGCCTTACTGTTTTATCATCCCGTCGGTATTAACGCATGAACAATCGATTGTATTCTGTTATGGTATTTCTTTGGTGTCGGGTATCAGTTAATCCAGATATATAACCTGCGAGCCCTGCCAGGAAAGATAGTTTTTCTCTACACCGATTTCTTCAATCCACGCACGGACTTCGGGCGTCAGGAGCACAAGAGATTCATGTGAGTTGTTCCACACCCACGAAGGTGTAGGCCACAGGCAGATTTCGGGGTCGACGGCTTCATAGAATTCTTTAGACACACCGGCCTGTCCGTGGTGTGACATTTTGCATATATCGCAATCCAGAAGCTCCTTATATTCGGGGTTTGCAAGCACCTTGTTGCCTGAACTTACAGCGGCATCACCCGTAAACAATACGCTTTTTCCGCCCAAATCCATACGGAATATCAAAGAGGCATCATTAACGTTTGTGAAAGCAGGGTCAAAGGTGAAAAGCGTGGTTATTTTTGCAGCACCGATATTAAAAACATCGCCGTCATTGATAATCTGAACTTTTTCGGGGAAAGCTTTGCTTATTCTGTCAAACTCGCCCACCATTTCCGCACCTTCCGCCGCATCTGACGAATCAATGGCGGCATAGTATTCATAAGGCGCATAGTGGTGAATAACTTTATCAAATTTTACCTGATTCGTGCGGTTTTCAGCCACTTCGTTGAAAACCTGAACGTGGTCGGTGTGAGGATGAGTCAGAAACCAAACGTCAATTTTCGGCACGAACTGTCCCGTGACAGCTCTGAGGTACTGAATAAAATAATCGGTTTCAAATTTATAACCGCCGTCAATCACAATAACCTTGCCGTCCTCGGTGGTGATGATAAAGCTATCACCTATAGTGTCTTCAACCGATTTGAGCATATGAATCGCATTTTTGTTCATAGTGTTGGGAACACCCTCTTTTTTAACCACGAAGCAGTATTTTATACTTTCAGAAAACGCTCTGATTTTTGCAAACAGTTTGTCGAAGAAAGCAATGAATACATTGTCGCCGTTTTCTTCCTCTGCAGCAGATGCGGTTGTCTGTTCAGAGTCAACCTGAACGGCAAATGCGGGTGCAGCACATGCGAACATCATAACCGTTACAAGAACAATTGAAATAAATCTTTTCATATTAACCTCCGGTACATATTTGCTGGGTTAATCAGTATATTTCCACCAATATACAACTTAATTTTATCATTAAGGGACAGAGAAGTAAATAACACATTTTAGTTAAAAAAGTGTCCTTATTCGCTGAATTGAATTATACCGCAATTTCTTATTTGGCAACCGTTTTATCCCTGTATTTTTTTGGCGACATACTATAAAATTTACGAAAAACACGGTGAAAATAGCTGATGTTTTCATAACCTACAAGCTGCGAAATTTCCGAAATTCCGAGGTTTGTACTTTCAAGAAGAAAACAGGCGTGCGACATTCTTTTTTCCTGCACAAGCTCCGTATAGGTTTTGCCCGTCAGCTTTTTAATCTGCTTTGACAGTGCATTGAAATCGTAAAAAAGCATCTGCGAAAGCTCTGTCAGACTGCCGCCCGCAAAATGCGCCTCAATATATTTCAGCACGTGGAATATAAGGCTGCTGTCGTCACCGTTATAATCAAGCTCATCAATGTGACTGAGAAGCTGAAGCAAAATAAGACCCATTGTTGTTTCGTTTATATTTCTTTGCTCCTGACGGTCGTCAAGCAAATTCCAGATAAGATTTTCAATAAGATTCTGCACAGGCAGCACATCTGAAACTCTGAAATGAAGATAGCTTGATTTACCGTTATCGCCTCGCAAGCATTGGATTATAAAACTGTGCAGCAACGATTCCTCGCTGTTCAGCATTTCAAGAGCTTTCTCGAAAAAATGAGGCAGAACAATGAAATTGACCGCTATATCCTGTTCGGTTGAGGGCAAGTTTTCCTGCTTGCAATTCTGGGTCATGAAAAGGATATCTCCCTTATTAAGAACAACGGTTTCATTGTTTATGATATTGGTTTTTGTTCCTTGATACATATAAATAATCTCAACATAATCGTGGCTGTGTTCCGGGAAATGATTAGTATTTGTATCGGCTCTTACCGCAATAAGCTTTTCTTTTTTCATTAATTTGGAGCCCTCAATGATGATTCTCTCATCATCATTTTTATTTTTAAGCAAAAAAGAAGGGTTTTCATATGTGTGTATGATAAGTCTTTCTATAAGGTCCTTTCTCATAACAATCACCGCCTCTTACACACAGTATAACTTATTGCGGATGCTATTTCAACTCTTTTGTTGCAAATAAGGACACTTTTTCCTCTAATAATGACCTTTATTTTTTCTATATAAAATGATAGAATTTAAAATAGCAGGAGTATAATCCGAAAGAAAGTGAGGATTCCTTTATGAAGCTTAACAAAAACGATGTTGTGCTTTTTTCGGGCGACTCCATAACCGACGGAAACCGAGGCAAGTGCATGGACTGCAACCACATTATGGGTCACGGTTATCAGTATATAGTTGCATCACAGCTTGCACTCGAAAATGCGGAGAATATGCCCAAATTCATAAACAAAGGCTATTCGGGCGAGAGATCAGAGGAACTTCTTAAAAAATGGCAGGAGGATGTTATTGATAACAAGCCGACCGTCTTAAGCATTCTTGTGGGAGTAAACGACGGAGGACACGGCTATTTTACCGGAATCACTCCCGAGGAAACGGCACAGCGCTATGAAACAAATCTCCGTGCAATTCTTGAAAAAACAAGAAATGAGCTTGGCAGTATAAAAATCATAGTATGTGAGCCGTTTTATTATCCGCTTGACAAATCAGACTGTTCCTATAAATTTACACCGCATCCCGACGGAGTGGAAGGACCCTTCCGAAGACCCGACAGCAGTGACCCCGAGGATTCCGTTGCATACCGTGAGGCGGCAAACGCAAGAATCAGGGCGGCAGCAAAGAGCATTGCCGAGGAATTCAATTGCATTTTCGTTCCTCTTTATGACAAAATTAAAGAAAATGCAGAAAGATCGAGAATGGAATATTTTATCTGGGACGGAACACATCCCACAATAGCGGGTCATATGATTATTGCCCGTGAATGGCTGAAAGCCGTTGAGAATGATTGACTTGAAAAAGAAAAACATAATTCCTTTACCGTGTGGGAATACAACGCAGGCACAAAGACTCTGTTCTGATCAGCATTGCAGCAAAAACGTTAAATTTTTCAAACAATTAATTATTAAAATTACAGAAAGTCGGGTGAAATTATGACAACAGAAAGAGAGATTGCTGAAGCTGCCGATAAAACTATACTTCTTAAAAACAGACGATTTGTCGGCATAAAAGAAACTGTTGCTTATGTTCTTGAGGATACTGCTCAGAGCCTGAATATCAACGATTTCAAAGAGCGATACATATATGATGTTGTAAAAATCGATTTCAACTATCTTGCAATTCAGAACATTGTTGCAACTGTGTGGGATACCTTCAACGATACCTTTATCGGAGTTATTGTTGAAAAGACCAGAACCCGTTGGGGTAAATTCAGACCCTATCTTCTCCTCGGTCAGTTTCCTCTCACTATTTTGGGATTATGGTATTGGTTGATTCCCTTTATTTTCCCCGATACTCCGGGAGATTACCTTCCCAAATGGATTTTCTATTTTGCAATGTCAATCATTACCGAAACCGCCAACACCTTCACCTCAATTGCCCGTGCGGGCTACGGCTCTACGCTGACGCCCGAGCCATTGGACCGTTCGAGACTGATTGCAACGGCGAACCTTATGTCGCACTTTGTTGAAGATGTTCCGAAGCAGGTCTTCGGTATTATTTACGACCTTGTTATTAACGATAAGGTTAAAGTCAAGCTTCCCAAGCTTTTTGCGGGATTCGGCGTTTCATTTGCGGTTCTCGGGGCTTGCTTCTGTCTTTACTTCTTCTGGGTTTCAAGAGAAAGAGTTGCACAGACAATTAAGAAGCCGAGCGTAGTTCAAGGCTTGAAGGCTATCGTTTCCAACAAGCCGATGCTCATTTATGTTCTCACCGGATTCCTCAGCAGCTTCGGTGTAGGCACAAGCAGAACAAACTTCTATATCGATGTTATCGGTTCCATCACATGGAAAACCATTGTCGGTATTCCCGCTTTCCCGGTTAAGTTCATCAGCTACAGCTTTGTTGAGCCTCTCCGAAAGAGATTTTCAACTAAGGCTCTGTGGATTTTCGAGGATGCGTGGACAGATATGCTCTGGCTTACCGTTTTCGGCATAGGCTCAATCAACAACAACTTCCAGAAAAAGCATATTATCCTGCCTATGATGGGTATTGAAGAAATCTTTGAAATGTGTGTTTACGGCTTAAGACGAGTTATTCCTGCCGAAATTCAAAATGAGGCTATGGACTACTGCGAATGGAAAAACGGATACCGTGCAGAGGCTATGATAGGCGTTGCACAGTCAACTATTTCAAAGCTTCAGCAGGCAGTTATGGGCAGTGTCAACAGCCTTGTTCTTAAGGGTATCGGTTATGTTCAGGGTGCCAAGGTAGGAACACAGAGCGACAGAACAAAATGGTGGATTTTTGCTCTCGGTACAGGCGTTCCCATCATCACAGGCGCTCTCGGTATCATTCCCAAGCTTTTCTATCCCATTTCGGCAGAAAAGCGTGATCAGATGTATGCTGAACTTCGCTATAGAAGAAGTAAGGTTGCAGAAAAGATGAAGAATGCAACCACCGCAGAAGAAATTGCAGAAATCGCAGATTCACAGTTCATTGTTAAATAATTTTTATTGCTGACTCTGTATATTGGGGTCCGCAAAATATATGGAGAGATAAATATGAAAACATTTTTGTTTCAGGGTGATTCAATAACAGATGCAAACAGAGATGATGAGGAGCAGGTTAATGCCGGTTTAGGCTGCGGATATGCGTTTTTTATAGCTTCTGAATTTGAAAAGAACAACAAAGATAAAATCAAATTCATCAATCGAGGAAAAAGCGGAGACAGAATCACCGACGTTTATGCCCGAATTAAGGAAGATATAATAAATTTAAAACCCGATTATATGTCAATTCTTATAGGTGTCAACGATGTTTCTCACGAACTTACTATGAACTGCGGTGTCAGCCCGAAAAAATTCAGAATGATTTATGAGATGCTTATCGATGAAATCAAAGAAAGCTTGCCCGAAATTAAAATTATAATTTTAGAACCTTTTATCTTAAAAGGCGTCTGCACAGAAAAATTATGGAATGATTTTAATTCCGAAGTAAGAAAAATGGCTGAAATATCAAAGCAAATTGCAGAAAAATATTATTTTGATTTTGTTCCGCTTCAGAACAGATTTGATGAATTATCCGCTGACGGCAACACAGGTTATTGGACTGCTGACGGCATTCATCCCACTATCGAAGGACACCATATTATTAAAGAAGAATTACAGAAAGTTATTGAAAAATACATATGATTTACCGCTTGTTTATGCAGGGCAAGAATACAAATCTTATAGCAAAAACATTAACGGAACAAGGCATACCCACACCGTCGGGCAGAGCTGTCTGGAAGCAGAAGACCATTGAGAGTATATTGAGAAACGAAAAATATAAAGGGTCCGCACTTTTGCAGAAAACCTTCACCGTGGATTTTCTCGAGAAAAAGAAGAAGGCCAACGAGGGTGAAATACCCCAATACTATGTTGAGCACAGCCATCCTGCAATCATCGATCCCGAGGAATGGGAGAGCGTTCAGCGTGAGCTGGCACGCAGAAAATCCGACGGCAGAAGAACCAACAATCACAGTCCCTTTTCAGGCAAAATCATATGCGGTGATTGAGGTGAAATCTACGGAGCAAAGGTGTGGCATTCCACCGATAAATATCGCCGTAAAATCTGGCAATGCAATGCGAAATTCGATAACGAGCACAGGTGCAGCACACCGCATTTGTATGACAAAGAGATTAAAGAATATTTTGTTACGGCATTGAGCAGAGTTATGGCAGACTGTGAAGCCTTGCTTGATGATATCCGCACCGTTTACAATAAGCTCACCGATTGCACGGCGATTGATGCGGAATATGAGGAGTTGTTTCGTGAATCCGAGGTGGTTGCAGGTCTTGCTGCAAGGTGCCTTGAGGATAAGATTTCCGATGCAAACAAATATGAGGATTACGCCAACCGCTATGATGAGCTGCAGGAAAGATGCAATAAGCTCCTGAAAAAGAGGGAAAGACGCCTGCTTCAGGCAGATAAGTTGAACCGATTTATGCTTGAAATACAAGAGCTTGATGAGCTGCATCTGGAATTCAACGAGTCCCTCTGGCACACAACCGTTGAATCCGTAACCGTTACCGCAGACGAATTCCTTATTTATAAATTCCGAAACGGGGCAGAAATACCCGTGCAGCTGATGTAAATATATCAATATATAAACACACTCCCCGAGAATTAGCTTTGCAGCTTTTCTTCGGGGAGTTTTTTGCGTTTTGATTTTATATTCGTTTTACTTCGCGAAATTTATCAGTACAATTCGTGAAAACCATAAAACTGACAGAACAACGGCGGACACTGTTTCACCTGCGGCAGATGCACAAAAGCAGTTGCAGGACGCATTAGATTTTGAAGGCAGCGACGAAGAAAAGAAAGTCAGAATGTATCTCAACTCTCTTGGAATTGATTATGACTCACTTACGAAAGAGGAGCTTGTAACACAAATAAACATTCTTAAAAAATCAAAACATATGAAAAGTCCGTATAGTCAAAGAGGTAAAACCAAAAAGAAACATAAATGATAAAGCAGGCAACATCGAAAAAATGTTGCCTGCGAGATTAGTTATGACACTTGTCAAATAACCTTTTTAAATCACTTCAAAATTTTAAATTTGCCGATTACAGGCAGTTCCTTTGCTCTGCCGTTAAGGGCATTGAGAATACCGATAATTGCAAGAACAGTAATTACAAGACCTGCAATGGGAGCAACTATCCAGCCGATAACAGGAATAACCGCAACAACGGAAGCGATGATACCGCCGAGGAAAAGGACAAGACCCTGATTTGCGTGGAAACGGGCAAATTTTGAATCCTTTGCGGCAAGAAGAGGAATAAAGAAGAGTATGTAGGCGAGAACAGCCATAACCTTGTTCTTTTCGATATCCTGTGCATCGTATTCGGAAGTGGTGTCTGCCGTGTTGTTGAATTCATTGAATTTTTCTGATAAATCAATGGGTTGGTTCTGCTGAACGGGTGCTTCAATGGATGCACCGCAGTTTGTGCAATTCATAACACCGTCTTCTACCTGAGTGCCGCACTGTTTACAAGTTAACATAATAAAATCCTCCTTTAATTCAGATAATCGTTTATTGCATCTCTGATTTCGTCTTCATTTTCTGCCATATAGCTTTCGGCTTCGTCCATTGTGTCGTCAAAGCTCTTCTGCAGACCTGTGCCGATATCAACCTTTGCACCGTCATAATAGAACAGCTTGCCAAGCTCGCTGTCTTTGTTGTTATCATATTCATCGCTGACATAAACAACATAAATCTTGCCGTCAACTCTGAATGCCCAGCCTTTCATAAGCCAGCTGTCAAGAGCTTCATCAAGAGTTACTTCGCCGAGAGCATCCTCTCCGTCGCCTGCGAACTCATAGCCTCTGATGTTGTAGCCGTCATCGGAAGCCTTTGCAGTGGCATCAAAGACCTTTTTATACCACGCATCAAACTCGTCATCTGTAACTTCGCCCTCTGCTTTGGTAAAGGTGATTACTGCGTGGCCTGTGCCCGAAGCAGGGTCATCGGCATAAGCGGAATAATCGCTCTTGAGCTTCCATTCCCAGTCAGGCTTGATGTCGTCAAACTTGATGCCGACTGCCTTTTTGAGATAATACTCAACCGCACCCTGACTGAAGGATTCGTGTTCTTCAGCTTCTTCAAGAGCCTTGTCAACAACATCCTGGGCATTGATTGTTTCGTTGTTTTCGCCGTTTGCCGCAGTTGTTGTTTCACCGTCTTTGTCACCGCAGGCGGCGAAGGCGAGAAGCATAACAACGGCAAGTAAGATTGCTAAAAGTTTTTTCATTGCATTTTCCTCCTCTTTGAATATGTTTTTTATGAAATGCTCGGAATGAGCTTATTCAACCACAAGTCTTCCGTCAATCTTATGGTCAAGATTCTGATGTGCGGAAAGATATTCGTCAAGTATCTCTCTGCAGGAGGTTGAAAGAATTCTCGGTCTGCCGTTTTTGAATATTTCATCATATGAAACCGAGAAAAAGCTTTCAAAGTTTATAAAATGATAATGCTGAAGCCCGATTTTATAGATTTTGTTGTCATTAATCGGTTCCCCGTTAAGAGAAAAATCCTTGAATTCATGAGTGCTGCGGTTATAAACAACCCTCATTCCCCTTGAAAGCTGATAAAATTCGCAATGCGAGCCTGTCCAGACCTCATCACGGAGCATAAATTCAATCATCCGCCTGAACTGTTTACCCGTTACCGACAGCATATGGGCTGCATCGTCATACGCAAAGCACTCGACAAAATCGGAGAAGAGAACAATCGGACCGAGTTCTGTGCTTCTCAGGCTTCCCGAACCGAGAAGCATAACATCAAGTCCGAGGCTTTCGCACAGTATGTCGGCAAAAAGTCCGCCGATTTCTGTTTCACGGTAGCGTGACGGATGGGTAAGCCGGCGTTTGAATTTCGTAACAAGGCGGCTGTATTTTTTGTCAGTCTGACCTTTGTAGAATTTAATTATCTTTTCAAGTGCTTCATCTCTCGGGCAGGTTTCTTTGCATATGGGAATGCTCTGCCAGTTATAGCTGTCAACACGGTTTTCGTCGGTGTTGACGGTTATGTCAAATCTTCCGATTTGATCGGTGCCCGTTCCCGCCTGCACGATAATAATATCGTTTACAACCTCAGGCTCGGTGATGAAAGTATGCGAATGACCTCCGATGATAATATCCACACCCCACGCAGGGTCAAGCCTTGCGGCAAGCTCTTTGTCTTCCTCAAAGCCGATGTGTGTAAGAAGAACGGTCAGGTCAACATCAATGGCATTATAGGTGTTACATATTCTTCCGACCTCGCAGGCAGCTTCGTTGATGTCAACAAATGTGCCGATAAGTCCGTCTTTTTTTGTAAGCGCAAGCACTTCTTCGGTCAGAATGCCGATAAACAGAATTTTCATTCCGTCAATTTCAGCTATATGGTGAGGCTTGAAAAGCCTTGCACCGTTTGTTTTTATATAAAGGTTTGCGTTGATAATCGGAAATTTGGCACATTTCTCAATGAACAGGAGGTGTGCAATTCCGTAATCCGCCTCGTGGTTGCCGACGGTCACAACATCCGGGGCAAGAATATTCATAATTTCGATTGTCGATACTCCCTGAAATTCCGAGTCAATAACAGAGCCTCTGAACATATCGCCCGCAACGCAGTAAATGCAGTTTTCAGCTTCCGCTCTGACCTTGTTGACATACCCCGAAAGCATTGAAACTCCGCCCACAAGGCTGCTGTCAATTTCCTCGGCAAGAAAATCTCCGTGCATATCGTTTGAATGAAGAATTGTCAGTTTTTTTAATTTTTCCATTTCATCCTCTTTTCCCTGTTAATCAGACATTATCAGCATTTTTGAATTTATAATATTCATTCACAAGGTTTCTGTAGCCGAGATTTTTTATGTCCTCGTATCTGAAATTATAGCGTGATTTTGTTCTTTTTCCCGTTGCGAGATAACGGATGCACTCCTGCATATATTCATCAATCTTTTTCAGAGTTTCATCGGTGTTTATAACAGGGAAAAACCACCGTGTCCACGTCAGCTCGCTGTAAACGGGATTATCATAAAGCTTTGTGTTGAACCGTTTTACAAAAGCTCTTGCCGCATATTCTCCGGGCAGATTCTTCTTGCTTGCCCACCGAGAAAGTGACCTTGCTTTTCTTCGCATTTTTGCTTTGAGCTTTTCAAAAGAAACATCATTGATGTCAATTATTCCGTTGTGATAAGAAAAGCCGAGGAAAGTCCATTTTTCACCCGGCTTTGTTATTGTTTCCTTATCGGGATTGATGGTGAGTTTTTTTGAAAAAAGGCAGTTTTTTATAGCCTTGATGCTTTCGTCAAGCTCGGATTCATCCTTTGCAAAAACAAGAATATCATCCGAATATCGGATATAGGGAATATTTCGACTGAAGAAATATTCATCAAGCTCACGCAGATAAAAATTTGCAAGAAATGCAGATACGGGAACACCTGCCATAATCCCTTTTCGTTCTTCAAGCAATTCACCGTTATACTGCACATACGGATTTCGGAGAAGTGTTTCAAAAAACAAATATAATTCGGAATCGTCACTTAAAGCTTTTTTTAAATTCGGAAGAAGAATATCAACATCAACCGAGTTGAAATAGTCACTTATATCGGCTTTGTAGACATATCTGTCATCCAAATCCTTGATTTTCATAACATCCTCTGCGGCTTTTTTTACTCCCGATTCTTTTCGGAAGGAATAAAGATTCGGTGAAAAAAGATAATCATAATCACGAAGAAGAAAGGAAATCAGCTTTAAAACATAGTTTTCTTCTCTGCCAAAAGTATATACAGCTCTTTTTCTGCCTGCTTTTGATTTGCTGATAAGCGTTTTTTGCGGAGCTGAAAAGCTTTGATTGATTCTGATTCTGCCTGCAACGGGAAGATATTCCTTGCCGTCAATAAACCTCCGAAGGTCTGCAGTATCCTTTTCGCTTATGTTTCCCTGCTCAATTTTGTGAATAAAAAAGGCTTCCCATATTTCCTTTTCAAACAGTTTATCAATTACACACATAAATCATTAAATAAAAAAACAGAGAGAAAATGATTTAACATCGCAATTTTGCGATACGAAACCGTACACGAAACGGCTGCCTGCAAAACTCATAAAGTTCCGTGCTGGGTTCTTCACAGGCGCATAAAGCTTTTCTCTCTGTTTTAAGCAAAAATTATTTGAGGTTTTCTCTTATTCGGTTAATGACATATCCGCTTTCGTTTTCCATTCCCTTGAAGAAACGGATGTAAGGAATGCCGTTATCGTCAAGAACCTTGTAAGTTCCTTTTGCAATCATAGAACGGTACTGATTTTTGTTCATAACAAGAACTGCAAGTTTAGGCTGAGAACCGTTTGAGAAAAGGTATGAAATCGGGTAGCAGCTAGGATGCGCACTTGCATCAAAGTTTTTGGCGTGAACATTTGTTGAGATTGAATAACCGGGGAAGCTTGCTTCGGTGATAACGGACGCAAAATAACTGTCATCGGTGTTGTATGTTTTCTGAACAAAAGGAGCCGAGGCAAATGTCTGCGATGACTGTGCATTACGGGCTGCATCGTCAAACTGATGTGCGGTTTTATTGGCAAATTCCGTTACAGAAGGTTTAATAGCTTTGCTGATTGCATCACCTACTGCCTTACTTACGCCATCGCTTATTCCTTTTCTCAAAATTCTTTCCAGAAATCCCATAAAGGTTCCTCCTTATAAATCTTTATATCTTATCAATATTTGTTTACGGCTTTTTATACCGAGTTTACGGTATATGTTTTTGCAATGGAAATGCACGGAAGAATGTGTAATAAACAATTCCTCTGCTATCTGTGCCTGCGTTTTGTCGGTAAGAAGATGAGCGAAAACTTCAAGTTCACGCCTCGATAGTTTTTCCAGCTCGGGATAAATTTCAAGCAGCCTCTTATGTTCGTTTTCTGCCAATGCAATATAATCGAAATAATTCAGTATTCCCATACGACACCTCTTCAAGGATAATTATACTTTGTCAAGCTGAAGATGTAACCTGCCCAATATAGGGGGATTTGACACACACACTACCTTTTTGGGTAGTATTTCTCGTATATTCTTGAAAAAAAGTAAAATGTAATTTATAATTCTATTTAGAAAAGATACTGTTATAATTTGATTATATTGATTTTTTTGTCCGTTTTGCACCCCCCGTTTGGGGGGTTTTTAGGAAAAAACCACCTGTTCGGGTGAGTTTTTTAAAGAATTCAATGATTTTTACGATTTTGCGATGATTTTTCGCAGCAAAGGAAGGTGCGGTTTATGAATCACCCTATTCTCATAGAAAACCAGAAAAAGAGGAGAGATATTCCGCTTTGGATGCTCGTCTGCTTCTCTATGTTCAGCTTTTGGCAGATGGGATTTATCTTTTATTTCCTTGAGCCGTCCTCGGCAATGGATGAAAAAATCCCACTCCCCATTAACATAGATTATGGCACCACTCTGACAGCGGTTTGTTATATACTGGGTATCCTTACGATGATCTTTTTGCCGAAGATTATCGTGTATACTCAGCGCATTGCCACGGGCGTTGCGCTTCTTTCGGCTATCGCTTTCTTCCTACCTCTGCCAGAGTATATTCTGCGGTTTAACATTTACCTACAGATTTTCTGCTGCTGCCTGATGATCAGTTTTGAGACCTTCCTTGTGGTCAACTGCTTTTCCGAAAAAAGCAGTATCAAGTATCTGACCTTCGGCTACGGGATAGCGGTGTTCCTGATCGCTTTGGTTCAGAATGAGGTTGTGTCGATTCCGTTCTCTGCCTTCCGTTACGCAATGGTGGCGGCGCTTGTGCTTTTGTTTATCTTCTTCCTCCGTATGCCTGCGGGCAAGGAAAATCTGCCGCAGTTTGTGAAAAAGAGCGACGGTCTTGTCGCTCCGAAGAAGATGATGTGGGGGGCTTATCTTGTTGCTTTCATTGCTGCGCTGATGGGCGTTGGAGGTCCTGCGATCGCAGGCAAGGTCGAGCACGGCGTATCGATTATGTATTTGGTAGTGGCTCTTTCATGCTTTACTATGTATTTTCTTCATAAGAAAGCGAACATTCATCCCTTCCGTATGGTGCCCCTGTTTGTCGGACTCGGTGGATTCGGTTTTCTTGTAATGCTTGTGTCCGCATATGTTCCCGCGCTTTCCTACGTCGCCTGCATACTCATTGGCTTCGGTATGACGGTATGTATGCTCGCTCCGCTTTACGGTGTGCCGATTATGAAAGCCTATCCGTCAAGATACGTAGCCTCCGCAATTATCGGGCTTGCAATCACGGCGGTTCTTATTCATGCGGTTATTGCCGAGCTGTTCCTCGGCACACCTGTCGCACTGTATATCTTTTACGCAGTGATTATGGGTGTGCTTGTGTTTGTGTTTATGCAAGTTGAGCCTTTCCTGATGTTTACCCTTCGCCGTCGCATTGCCGACGATACCGTTCCTGCCGCAGAGGAAAAAGCAGAAGCAGCTCCCGCTATGGAAGCGGAAGCAAAAACCGAGTCTGCAACCGTTTCGGCAGACGATGCAGATAATCCTCTTGCAAAACTCAGCCCGAAGAAACGTGAGGTTGCGGAGCTTATCTGTCTTGGCTACACTAACAAGGATATTGCAAAAACCCTTGTCATTTCCGAGCATACCGTGAAGGATTATGTAAAAGATATTTATTATACTCTGGCGGTTCACAGCCGTTTGGAGCTTGCCGCCCTTGTAAACAATTACCGCCTGGCAAACAAGAAATAACAAACTTAAATCATATTTGATACTTGCTGACATATTAAATAATGATATCAATATAAAAAGCAGGCAACACCACAAAAGTGATGTTGCCTGCCAAACTTTTATCTCATATCTGATAGTGTAGTATAATCCGTATTATTTCGCAGATATTCTTCTATCTTACCACTTAAAAGTAATTCGACATAACTCATAGGTTCGTTATAGATGAGAAAATCAAGTTCTGATTCTTCGTACATATTGCTTGCATATTTGTTTTCAACGGCAATGCAGTCGATTGACACCATAGAACCGTCGGTTAACTTCACCTCAACACAAGCAGTGTCAATGTTGAATTCACAAGACATAATTTTATTTTTCATAGCAGAAATCTTTTCTTAATTTAATAAGCAATCAGTTTGGCAACTGCCGCACTTTTTAATTTCTGCTATGCTGTCTTATCGGAACGCCGCATTCGTCTGCTCTTGTTATTTATTCTCACATATGCTACACTGAATTTACAGGCGAAAGCCTGAATAAAATTTTTGGAGAATGCTGTTTGAAAATGAACAACACCTTGGAGATTGTTATGCAGCGTGTCAGCAATTAAGCTGAGCACGCAGCAGCTCGAAATTGCAACCTTTATGGCACTTTGCAGTTTTGAGAGAGCAGATTTTTGCCAAGACAAGGAAGAAAAATGACGGAATGCTTTGTGCATTGCAAGTTTTTCTGACGAAGTATTGGTGAAAAGATGCCTTTCAAAACCGTATGAAGCTTGATTGCTGACACGCCTACCGTGAGGTTTGCAAATACTTCTCCGCAAGCCTCCGGTGATTGAAAGTCAACAATTTTTGGAGGTTTAACAATGAAAAATGACTGCATCATTCGTTTGGAAAGAACAGGAGAACACCGTGAAACCGAAACTCTCGTCAGAGAAGCGTTCTGGAACGTTTACCGTCCCGGCTGTCTTGAACATTACGTGCTCAATCAGCTGAGGAACGATGAAGCGTTTGTGCCTGAACTGAATTTCGTTATGGAAAAAGACGGCAGGCTGATTGGTCAGAATATGTTTATGAGGGCGGCTATCAAAGCCGATGACGGCAGAGATATCCCCATTATGACTATGGGACCGATTTGCATTACTCCCGAATTGCAGAGTAAAGGTTACGGCAAAATTCTGCTTGACTATTCTTTGAAAAAGGCGGCAGAGCTTGGCTGCGGAGCACTTTGCTTTGAGGGAAACATCAATTTTTACGGCAAAAGCGGATTCACTTATGCGAGCGAGTTCGGTATACGTTACCACGGTTTACCCGAAGGTGCGGACGCATCGTTCTTTCTGTGCAAGGAGCTGAAAAAAGGCTATCTTGACGGCATCAGCGGAGAATACACTCCGCCGAAGGGATATTTTGTTGATGAGGCAGAAGCCGAAGAATTCGACAAACAGTTCCCGCCGAAAGAAAAGCTGAAACTCCCCACACAACTGTTTTAATCTGACCGAACAAAAAGAGCCGTCCGAGCAATCGGACGGCTTGATGTTTATATCTTTGTGCAAATTATGTTCATAAATAACTGGATAATATGTGCTTTCAGAGTTAATATGTCACTACCAAAAACAAGGGAGATATTACTATGAAAACACCAATTCCGGCAATTGAAAAAGTAATTGCAGAAAGAGCAAATTCGACAGAAGAAAACATCAATATAAGGTTGTTCTGGGCATACAAACACAGCCTTGAAGCAGGCAACGAACTGATAAACTTTTATGATGTTATTTGGGAATATGATGTTGAAGGCATCGTTGAATGCTTGAACAGAAACAATATCAACGAGTTTTCAATTTCAAGCAACTTCAGCGGACTCATCACAATCCTTGCGGAATTCGATAAGCACGGCTTCACGATGGTAGGCATAACGGATGCAAAGGAAACCTACATCGATTTGACAACAAACGAGAGGACAGTTTCAAAAGCAATTAGGATGGTGAGAAAATGAAAACAATATCAAAAGAAACGCTCGCAATGCTGCGCGAAAAGTATTCTGCCGGGACAAGAGTCGAGCTTGTGCGTATGGATGACCCGTACACAAGTCTTACTGTAGGCGACAAAGGAACGGTCAGGTTCATTGATGATATGGGCACCGTCCACATAAACTGGGATTGCGGTTCGTCCCTCGGTGCAGTGTACGGGGTGGATATAATAACGAAAATCGTATAAATCAACGGTTATGTATTGTATAACGATGGTTGTATAGGGTTTCAGAAACAGCCGAATAAAACAACATAAAAAAGCGTTGCATGGTGGGCGAAATAGACCACGAAAGCAACGCTTTTGTTTTGAAATTATTGATATGCAAGGCTTTGAGATAGCTGAATAAGAACCCCTCACGCATTGCGTTCGGGAACCTTGTTGCTTCGCAATAACAATACCGCAGTCGACACTATTGTATCAACTGCGGTATCTTTTCTGGCGGAGAGTTAGGGGCTATTGAAGTGTAATTTTTCAGGGTGCTCGTTGAGTGCTGCTTGCTTGTCAAATTCGATGCGTAATGTTCCCACGGGCTAAAAAACTTCCCCCGGAAGATTTTCTTAACGCCCTTTCGAATCCCCAACTCTCTTTTAATAAAAAGAAGAGTCATACCTGACGGTATAACTCTTTCTTTCCTGGCGGAGAGTTAGGGATTCGAACCCTAGGTGAGTTTCCCCACACAGCATTTCGAGTGCTGCACCTTCGACCACTCGGACAACTCTCCGTATTTTGTTAACTCAAATATTTTAGCAAATAAATTATGCTTTGTCAATCGCTTTTGACGATTTATTTTTTGACAACATTCGTAGGGGGCGCCTGTACCCGATTATATAAATTTCATGTAGGGGACTGCGTTTCTGACGTCCCGAATGCACCGTCGGGTACATAAAAATTTATTGCAAACATAATGAAATTGAGAGTGTGGCGGTTTGGGGTCAAATCGCCCTACGCACACAAGCACGGGACCGGTCGGATATTCAGAAAATTTTGCCAAAAAAGAGGCAAGTCCTGCGACCTGCCTCTTTACTGTTTTATCTGTTGTTGATAAGCTTTGTGAGCTCAACGGGATCAACGATTTTGCCGTCCTTGTAAACTCTCATGTTACCGGAAGCGATTTCGTCGATGAGGATAACCTCGTCGTTGTTGTAGCCAAACTCAAACTTGATATCCCAAAGGTCAAGTCCGATTGACTTGAGGTCATCGGCAACAATCTTTGTGATTGCAAGTGTCTGTGCCTTCATGCTTTCGAACATTTCGGGAGTCATGATGCCGAGAGCAGCAAGACCTTCGCCTGTTACGAGGGGATCGCCGAGTGCGTCATTTTTGAATGTGCATTCAACATAGCCGCCTTCAAGAACGGTGCCGTCTGCGATGTATTCGCCGTATCTGCGGATGAAGCTGCCTGTTGCAACAAGGCGGCAGATAACTTCAAGACCGTGACCGAATACCTTGCCGGGAAGAACTTCCATTGTAGCATCATCGAGGTTAGCGCTTACATAGTGAGTTTTGATGCCTGCGTTCTTGAGAAGCTCAAAATAATGGATTGAGGTTTCAAGGTTTGCCTTGCCGATGCCTTCGATGGTAAGACCAACGCTGTTTTCGCCGGGATCAAAAACGCCGTCTTTGCCTGTGCAGTCGTCCTTGAACTTAAGCATAACGTTGCCGTTTTCAAGTGAATAAACGTCTTTTGTTTTGCCTTCGTAAATCTTTGTCATAATGCAACACTCCTTTTTGGCTTTTAAAACAATAACTACTTTATCACAATTTTTTTGGTTTGTATAGATTTTTTTGAGAAATTTTTTTGTCGGAATTCAATTTTTTTATATGTTACAAAAATGACGGAAAAATGGGGTTTTGATATATAAAAAATCACAACATCGGTATTGCCTTTCGGGAATTCTGCTGATATAATATATCCAATAAATTTACAGGAGGAAATAAAAAATGCAATCAATCAAAAAGTACATCGCCGAGTTTATCGGCACATTCGTTCTTGTTCTTTTCGCCTGCGGAACTGCCGCTGTTGTGGGCTGCTCAGCTGAAAACGGAACAGGCTATCTTCTCACGGCTCTTGCCTTCGGTCTTGTTATCGTTGCAATGGCTTATTCAATCGGCAACGTTTCGGGCTGCCACATCAACCCCGCAGTTTCAATCGCAATGCTCGTAAGCGGCAAGCTTTCCGTTAAGGATTTCATCGGCTATGTTGTTGCACAGTTTGCAGGTGCAATCGCAGGTGCGGCAGTACTTATGGCTCTTGTCGGCAAGGACAGCGGACTCGGTGCAAATGCCCTCTATAACGACAGCATCGGTCTTTCTATTCTTGTTGAAATCATTCTCACATTTGTATTTGTTATCGCAATTCTCGGAGTAACCTCAAAGGTTGAAAACGGAGCCGTTGCAGGCATCGTTATCGGTCTTACTCTTACCCTCGTTCACATTCTCGGCATCTCCTTCACGGGCACTTCGGTTAACCCCGCAAGAAGCTTCGGTCCCGCACTTTTTGTTGGCGGCGATGCTCTTTCAAGCGTATGGGTATTCATCGTTGCACCCCTTGTCGGCGGTGTGCTTGCAGCACTTGTTTATAAATTCCTTGCAGGCAAAAAAGCAGAATAATTTCTGAAATTAACCGAAAACCGCCTTAACGGGCGGTTTTTGTATTGACTTGATAAAAAAACCGTGATATAATATGTGCGATAATTTCAGTGGAGGTAATTGAAATGAAGCATATCAAAACCATCGAAACAAAGAACCTTTGCGAAAGCGCAAAGAACGGTGGCTGCGGCGAATGCCAGACTTCATGCCAGTCAGCTTGCAAGACCAGCTGCGGTATCGCTAATCAGCAGTGCGAAAACACCAAGGAGAGCAAGTAATTGCAATTTTAAATGCCGCCTGCATGGCGGCATTTTTTATGCAGGTCTTTAGGAGAGAAAATTTATGATACATCAGTATAAACTCGGTGATTACAATATAGTTCTTGATGTCTGCTCGGGCTCGGTGCACGCAGTTGACGAGGTGGCTTATGACATCATTGCCATGTTTGAGGAAAATGACAGGGAAACCGTTATTGCAGCGATGAAAGAGAAATATCTCTGCGACGATATAACCGAAGGCGACATTGAAGAATGCTATGAGCAGGTTGTTGCTCTTAAAGAGAGCGGAAAGCTTTTTGCACCCGACACCTTTGAGCCCATGGCAGGTCAGCTCAAGGACAAAACAAGGGGAGTTGTCAAGGCTCTTTGCCTTCACATTGCCCACACCTGCAACCTCAACTGCTCCTATTGCTTTGCAAGTCAAGGCAAATACAGCGGTGAGCGTGCGGTTATGAGCCTTGAGGTCGGCAAGAGGGCTCTGGATTTCCTCATTGAAAATTCGGGCAGCAGAAGAAATCTTGAGGTTGACTTCTTCGGCGGCGAGCCCCTTATGAATTATGAGGTTGTCAAAGAGCTTGTTGCCTATGCGAGAAGCATTGAGAAGCAGCATAACAAGAATTTCAGATTTACCCTCACAACCAACGGAATTCTCATTGACGACGACGTTATCGACTTTGCAAACCGTGAAATGAGCAACGTTGTTCTGAGCCTTGACGGCAGAAAAGAAATCCATGACCGCTACAGAGTTGACTATGCGGGCAACGGAAGCTGGGACAGAATTGTTCCCAAATTCCAAAAGCTTGTTGAGTCAAGAGGCGGCAAAAATTATTATATGAGGGGTACTTTTACCCACGCAAATCCCGATTTTCTCAATGACATAAAGCAGATGCTCGACCTCGGCTTCACGGAATTGAGCATGGAGCCCGTTGTATGTGCACCCGGCGACCCCTCGGAGCTTACGCAGGAGGATTTGCCCGTTGTGCTTGACCAGTATGAAAAGCTGGCGGAGCTTATGCTTGAAAGAAGAAAAGAGGGCAGACCCTTCACCTTCTATCACTATATGATTGACCTTACGGGCGGACCCTGCATCTACAAACGCATTTCGGGCTGCGGCTCGGGCACGGAATATATGGCGGTTACTCCCTGGGGTGACCTTTATCCTTGTCATCAGTTTGTTGGCGACGAAAAATTCAGGCTCGGCGATATCTATAACGGCGTAACAAACACCGAATGTCAGCAGAGCTTTGCGGAATGCAACGTTTATGCAAGACCCGAATGCCGTGACTGCTGGGCAAGACTCTATTGCTCGGGCGGCTGTGCGGCAAACGCCTACCACTCAACAGGCTCGGTCAAGGGCATTTATAAATACGGCTGCGAGCTTTTCAAAAAGAGAATGGAATGTGCAATCATGGTTGAGGTTGCCAAAATTCTCGGGGATGAATGATATGGAAACTCCGATTTGCGATTTTGTCAGAAAATATTCCGAAAGCGAAACGGTAAGAGCACATATGCCCGGTCATAAGGGTGCGGATTTTCTCGGATTTGAGAAATATGACATAACCGAAATCAGCGGTGCGGACAGCCTTTATGAGGCTGACGGAATTATCCGCCGAAGCGAAGAAAATGCAGGCAGATTTTTCGGCTGCAACACATTTTATTCGGCAGAGGGCTCGTCGCTCTGCATCCGTGCCATGCTTTATCTTGCGGTTAAGGGTAAAAAAAATCCGCTGATTGCGGCGGGAAGAAACGCACACAAAGCCTTTCTGAATGCGGCGGCAATGCTTGATTTTGACATCTTGTGGCTCACGCCCGATGAAAGCGAATCCTATTTATCCTGCGGAATAACGGCGGAAAGCCTTGAAAATGCTATAAAAAAATCGGAAAGAATTCCCGATGCGGTTTATCTTACAAGCCCCGATTATCTCGGCAGCACCGTTGACATTGCGGCGGTTTCGGCAGTCTGCAAAAAGCACGGAATCCTGCTTCTTGTTGACAATGCTCACGGAGCATATCTCAAATTTTTGCCCGAATCCCGCCATCCGACGGATTTGGGTGCGGATATCTGCTGCGATTCGGCGCACAAGACCCTGCCTGTCATTACAGGCGGAGCTTATCTGCACATCGCAGATAAAAAATTTGCGAAGGATGCCAAAAACGCCCTCGCAATGTTCGGCTCAACGAGCCCGTCATATCTTATTCTGCAGTCGCTTGACAATGCGAATAAATATTTTGAAAATTATCCCAAAAGACTTGAAGAATTTGTTTATAAAATATATAATTTAAAAGTAAAACTTAAGGCTTACGGTTATACGCTTTGCGGCGATGAGCCGCTGAAAATCACCGTTAAAACAAAGCTTTTCGGCTACAGAGGCACAGCTTTTGCGCAGCTTCTGCGTTCAAAAGGCATTGAATGCGAGTTTGCCGACCCCGATTTTGCCGTACTTATGCTGACACCCGAAACAGGCGAATACGGCATCAAAAAAATCGAAGAGGCAATGCTTTCAATTCCGAAAAAAGAGGAAATCGGCGAAAATCCTCCCGAATTCGTTTTGCCCGAAAGGGTTATGTCGGTGAGAGATGCGGCGTTTTCGGAGTGGGAAACAATTCCCGCCCGTGAATGCGAGGGAAGAATTCTTGCCGCCGCAACGGTTGGCTGCCCTCCCGCAGTGCCGATTGTCTGCAGCGGTGAAAAAATCGATAAAAATGCGGTTAAATGCTTTGAATATTACGGCATTGAAGCCTGCACGGTAATCAAAGAAGAGAAAGTTCAGGAGTGATAAAATGATTAAATTCGGAACAGGCGGCTGGAGAGCCGTTATCGGTGACGATTTTATTAAAGAAAACATCCGCCGTGTTGCGGCGGGCGTTGTTGCTCTTGCCCGTGAGCAGGGCAAGGCTGAAAAGCCCATAATCATCGGTTATGACAGAAGATTTTTGTCAATCAGCGCCGCAAAATGGGTGGCAGAGGTTATTGCAGACAGCGGAATTGAGGTCTGGTTTCTCAACCGCTCCGCACCCACTCCGCTTATCATGCACACCGTAAAGGATAAGGAGCTTCATTTCGGAATTGAAATAACCGCAAGCCATAACCCCGCAAACTATAACGGAATCAAGCTCATCGTTGACGAGGGAAGAGATGCTTCGCTTGAAGCAACGGAGCGTCTGGAGCAGATTATTGAGGAGCTTGGCGAGGTTAAGTCATGCAATTTTGACGATGCAGTTAAAGAAGGCAAAATCGTTTACATCCGTAACCCCTTCAACAAGTTCCTTGACGATATTATCGAGCAGCTTGACATGAATGCCCTGCGTGAGAGAGGATTGCGTGTTCTTTTTGATACAATGCACGGCTCGGGTGCATATCCTCTTCAGGTTATTTTCCACACCGCACGCTGCACTATTGACACAATCCACCTCAACAAGGATGCGTATTTCGGCGGAATGATGCCCGCACCCACGGAGCAGACGCTTTCACTCCTCACAGACATGGTTTTGCGTGACAACTACGACCTCGGTATTGCAATGGACGGCGACGGCGACAGACTGGGTATCGTTGACAAAAACGGCAGATATATCAACGCCAACGAAATTCTCTGTATGCTTTACTATTACCTTGTCAAATACAAGGGCTGGAAGGGTCCCGTTGTCAGAAATCTTGCAACAACCCATATGCTTGACAGAATTGCGGAAAGCTTCGGCGAAAAGTGCTACGAAGTTCCCGTAGGCTTCAAATATATTTCCTCAAAGATTGATGAGGTTGATGCTGTTCTCGGCGGCGAATCCTCGGGCGGTCTTACCGTAAGAGGTCATATCTACGGCAAAGATTCAGTTTATGCGGCATCTCTTTTTGCAGAAATGGTAAGCGTAACGGGCAAGTCACCCACCGAAATCGTTGAAGAGCTTGAAAATCAGTTCGGTCACTACGAAATGGTTGAGGATAACCTTGCCTTTGCACCCGAACGCAAGGCTGAAATAATGAAAATTCTTCTTGAAGACAAAAAGCTTCCCGAATTTTCAAACAAAGTTACCCGTGTTAACTATGAGGACGGCTGCAAGGTTTATTTTGAGGATGACAGCTTTGTTATCTGCCGTTTCTCGGGAACGGAGCCTCTTCTCCGCATTTTTGCAGAGAGCAGCAACCGTGACGCAGCAGCAAAATATATCACAGATTTCAGAGAATTCTTGAATATATAAAAAGAACCGAAAGGAATTGATAATATGGCAAAGTATCTTATCGTTAACGCAGACGACTACGGAATGTGTCATTCCGCAAACGAAGCTGTTGCAGAGCTTTTTGAAGGCGGCTGGCTTAAGTCCGCAACAATCATGATGCCCTGCCCCACAGCGGCTGATGCCGTTAAGTTTTCAAACGACCACCCCGAGCACGCAATCGGTATTCACCTTACAATGACAAGCGAATGGGGCGAATATCGTTGGAAGCCTCTCACAAACGGTAAAACCCTTGTTGATGAGGACGGCTATATGTGGCATGAAAGCGACCAGGTTGAAAAGAACGCTTCCTATGAAGACCTTGAGGCTGAAATCCGTGCACAGATTGACCTTGCTCACAGCATGGGCATGAAGCCCTCCCACATCGATAACCACATGGGTTCGCTTTACGGTCACTACACAGGCAGACTCGGTCTTGCAAAAATGACCCTTCGCATCTGTGGCGAATACGGCTATGCTTACCGTCTTTACACAAAGCACGACAAGAGAATCTGCCCCAACGGCACACCCTATTTCCTCTATGCGGCAATCACTCTGCTTTCAAAGAAATGGGGCAAGAAATATAACGTTGTTATTCCCGATTACCTTCTTTTCCCCGACTGGAATGACGACCTTCGCAAGGACTATGAAACATACAGAGAAAAAATTCTTGAAATCTGGTCGGATATTCCTGACGGCGTAACAGAAACCTTTGTTCATCCCGCTGTTGAAAGCGACGAGCTTAAGAGCATCACGGGCAGATGGCAGGACAGAGTATGGGAATATCAGCTTCTCAAAGACCCCTATACTCACAAATACCTTAAGGAGCACGGCGTTGAGCTTATCAGCTACCGTGAACTTATCAAGATGAAGGGCGGAGTTGTCCGTGGATAATATCAGACAGTTTTTTGCAGCTTTTCTTGCGGCGATAGTCGGATTTTTTAACACAATTGCCGCAACCTGCACCGATTGGGTAAACAACTATGAATTCACCGTTGACGCATCGCAGACAGGCGAAGTGCTTGCAAACCCCGTAAGCAACGTCAACATCTGGTCAATCGACGGAAATCCGTTTGTAAACAAAAAAATCAACGAAGAATATAACATCTTTGAGTTTGTTGATTATGTTCAGTTCATGCAGTGCACGGGCGGCAATGCAGACAGAGATTTGTTTGTTGATCCCTATGACAAAACCGTGCTCGATGACTACGATTTCACCGTGCTGGTTGACAACTGCAGGGGAGTGCTGGAGCTCGGCGCAAAGCCCATGCTCAAGCTCGGCAGTGTGCCCCTCAAATATTCCGCAAAGGCAGACCCCAATGCTTATTTCGGCACAAACATTTATCCTCCCGATGATTATAACGTATACTATAATTATATAGCGGCAATCGCACAGACTCTTGTTGACGAATTCGGCAGAGAAGAAGTGCTCACATGGCGTTTCGGCGTTATGACCGAATACGAAAACAGCGATTGGTTTGTTGCAAACAGCGGTGTGCCCGAGGATGCGGCGGTTGAATACTGCAAGCTCTATGACTATACCGTTGCAGCTCTGATTGACGTTATCGGCGAAGATGTTTTTGTCGGTGCTCATTCAATGACCGTAACCGAAGGTATTTGGGACGAAAAAATCTTTATTGAGCATTGTGCAAAGGGAGTCAACTATAAAACAGGCAAGGTCGGCTCAAGAGTTTGCTACCTTTCAACTTCGTTTTATGATTCAAGACCCGGAGAGTACACAAGCGGCAAAACTCTGCCCGAATGTATAGAATATCTTCGTGAAACAGCGGAGAATGCAGGGCTCAAAAACCTGATTTTCGGCGTTGACGAGGGAAGAATTTTAAGCGGCAACGAAAGCGGTGTGGACAGCGGCGACCTTTTCAACCGCACCTGCGGCTACACCTATCAGGCAGCCTACGATGCAAGACTTTATAAGCAGATGTTTGAAAACGGTATCAACTATTTTTCTTCGTGGGGATATCTTTCAAATGGTTTTTTTGAGGGCAATCCCACCGTCAGCTATCATGTTGCAAGAAATGCAGCGAAGTTTGAAGGCTCAAAGCTTTGCAAAACAACCGCCGACAAAAAAGGCATGATTATCAAAGCCGAGGTCGGAGCGGTTTCGGGCTTTAACGATGAAACCGACACGCTTCATATTATGGCTTATAACTTCAAGAACAAGGTTGATTACAAATCTGCCGCTGACACAAAATTTACCGTTAAGGCTCCGCAGTTTGACGGCAAGCAGGTAAAAGTCACAACCTATGTAATCAATGATGACTGCAATTACTTTGACGAATGGGTTGAGGACAGAAAGACCTACGGCATCGGCAATGACTGCTTTGCATGGTCGCCCGATGACCCCACAATCGATAGCTCCGTAACTCTGAATGACCCCAAGGCAAGGGAAATTTATTTCAACGAGCTTTACGCAAAATATGCCGAATGCTCAAAGCTTACACCTACGGAGCAGACAATGACCGTTGAAAACGGTGAGCTTGTGATTGAAACAACCCTTGACCCCCATGAAGTTGTATTCTACGAAATAACAGAAGCATAAGCAAAAGGAGCTGTAAAAAAACAACCTAAAAAAATCCGAGATTCGTGAAGAAGCGAGTCTCGGATGATTTTTTTATGTTGATAACTTGTTGAAAACAATTTTTGGTCAATTTTAGATAACCATAAACTGACCGACGAATA
>JAFUNA010000037.1 GCA_017473165.1 Clostridia bacterium
CATCTATAAGAAGGCAAACGTATTCACATCAGACGAATGGGTACTTGAATGGAAAGTACAGGTACTTGAAGGTCTTGCAGAAGGAACAAAGGGTATTTCACAGATTTACTACAATATGTTCAAATACTCACCCCGTTCCGACACAGGCGTTGCAGATATGAGAAGACCTGCCGACGTTTCTTCAATCGACTGCTCAACAGATATTCCCACATACGACGATAACACACCCGCAATTTCAGGTGCAAAGACCGGCTATGTTCAGAGAGATATCATCAAGGCACTCATCGTTGAAGATACCTACATGGTATTCACAATCGGCGAAAATCCCGCATCAAGCGGTGTAACAAAGTACACAGCAACATTCGTTGAAAACGATGATACAGAAATTTCAAAGACAAGCTACGAAAAGGATGCAGCAGTAGCTGTTCCCGAAGCTGTTGACGGCCAGATCGGCTGGGCAAACACAAGAGACGGTAAGCTTGTTGACTTTGAAACATTCACAATGCCCGCAAGAAACCTCACCTTCAAGAGAGTTCTTGACACAGATGAGTTCGATGTAGCAATCGACCTTGGCGACGGTGCTCTTCCCGAAGATGCACAGCTTCCCGAAAACGTTGTTGAAAACGACGACGGTTCACTCACCGCAAAGGTTGGCTTCGGCGAAACTCTTGACATGACAACTGTTCCCGCTCCCGAAAAGGAAGGCTACACAGCTGCATGGAGCCCCGCAGAAGTTACAATCGACAACATCAACGGCGCAAGCGTTAAGGCTGTTTACACAGCAAACACCTATAAGGCAACATTCTATCTCAACAAGGGCGATGCAGAACCTTTCAAGGTAGTTGACATTGCTTATGGCGGAACTCTTTCATGCGCAGGTGCAACCAGCGAAGGCAAGAAGTTCGGCGGCTGGATTGACGCAGAAACAGATCAGCTTGTTTCCTCAACAAACAACGTTGGTAAGTATAACTACACAACAGATAAGTCATACTACGCTTCATGGACAGATTATGCTTACAGCATCACTCTCATGGTAAGAGACTATGAAAACGGCGGCTGGAAGCATGGTATCTCCAAGTATGCTGACAACGGTTCATGGGGTATCAGCAATGCAAAGAGCAGCATCAATGCTGATATGCTTGGCTGGGACGGTCAGATCAATGTTGTCGGTATCACAACATCACCCGATAAGATTGACGCCGAAACAATCGTCAATAAGGATATCCCCTACAACGGCAACAATACATATTATGTATTCACACAGATTATCGCTGACGTTTCATGGATGATTCCCACAATCGACGAAACAACAGGCGAACTTACAGGCGAATACGATGTAACAACCGAAAAGAAGTCCTTCGGCTTCAACACAGAAGAAAACGCAGGCAAGCTTAACGTTACATTCTCAAATGTTGAAGTTCCCATGGGCTACACACATTCAGGCTGGACCAAGAACGGCGAAGAAGCTGCATACGGCAACAACGGTATCGCTCTCACCTATGCAGACGGTTCAAAGATTGAAATCAAGGCTGTTATCGAAAAGACAGACTTCCAGATCATCTTCAACCTCAGAAACGGCGACTTCGTTCAGAAGATTGAGCTTGACGGCGTTCAGAGACTCGGCGATGTAATCACACTTGACGGCGACCTCGTTCTCAAGGATGCAGGCGGTCCCAACGACTATCCCTTCGCAAGTGCAGACAAGGTTCTTCTTCCCGAAATCGGTCTTGAAAACAGTGAGCAGGCAAACGGCGGTTACTTCAACCGTAACGGTTATGCATTCACAGGCTGGCAGCTTGGCTGGGGTTCAAACGAAACCGAAGCTGACTTCACAGACGGTATCGCAATTACTCCCGATCTTGTTGAAAAATACGGCACAAGCGGAACAATTACATTCAACGCTCTTTGGGAAGCACAGGAATATGAACTCAAGTTCATATACACAATGAGTGACGGTTCGGATTCCGAACCCTATATCATCAAGCTTAAGGTTGGCGAAGTTATCACAAAGCCCACCGCAGCAAACGCACCCGAACTCTTCGAAAAGATTAAGGCAAATGCTCCCGAAGGCATGTCATTCAATATTTGGGCATGTGAAGGTCAGAATTCAGGCAGAATGCCCGCATACGGCAGAGAATACCGTGCAACCTACACAGGTCAGACAGTTGTAATTTATATCGACTATAACCACGGCAAGACCGTTGATTCAGAAGGCAACGAAATTCCCGTTGAAAAGGTTATCAGAAGATATATCGGCGGTTCCGCATATTACGGCGACAACGTTGAACAGGCTCAGGACTTTGAGGCAGGCATTGAGCAGGGTATCGGTCTCAAGCTTATGAACTCACTTGTTGGTGATGCTGACAGACCCGGCGAAGGCTACGAAATCGCACGTTGGAACAGATACCATATCAAGGCTGACGGCAACGTATACGATAAGTCAACATGGAAGAACGGCATCAATGATGACGGTTCAACAATCGCAAAGGATACAATCATTTACCAGGTAGAGTGGATTGCTCACAGCGATATGTTCTGGAGAGTATATGATACCGACGGATATATCTGCAAGGCTATGGGTAAGGACTTCAAGCTTTATTACTGGACAAAGGGCAACGTTTGTGAAAGAGCAAACGCTGAAATTAACAGAAATAAGGAAGGTCTTGTAGTTCTTATGCTTATCCCCACTCTCGAAGGCTGGGATTGGGACAGATTCTTCGATTGCGATATGTGGAGCGGACTTAACCTTCGTCTTGATCCTCTTCAGGCACCCAAGAGCATGTTCACAATTGAAGCTATGGTTGGTCTGATGCAGGCTCTCGGCAACGCAATTAAGGAACTCATTGCAGGCATCTGATTGCAGTAAAATGCAAATGATTGCTGAATAAAAACTTTAACCCTCTCATGCTTCGGCATGGGAGGGTTTTTGCATAAAAAAGCGGCTGCTTCAACAATGAAACAGCCGTTTTATCAAACATTTGAATATAAGAATCTTTCAATTTTTTCAGCATCCCTGTAGCCCTTTTCATAAAGCTTTTGAGAGCCTTCTTTGTTTTTCTTTGCCGTGTCAACTCCGCAGCAATCGTCGGGAGCAATAATCAGAGCCTTGCCCTGTTTTTCAAGCTCCATAACAGCTTCGATTCCGCCGTTATATTTTTCATGCATATTCATAAGCAGGGCGGCAATATCGGGATATTGCGGAATAAAGGCTTTTGCAATTGAGGTGAGCTTTGTCTTTCGGTAGTCAACGGGCTTTGTTATGCAGAGAACAATTTTATCGCAGCCGTCGGCGAACGCTTTTTTATAGGGAATCGGGTCAGAAACTCCGCCGTCGCAGTAAAGCGTGCCGTCAATTTTAACGGGTCTGCAAAGAATGGGCATGGCACTTGCGGCGTTGAGAATGGAATAGTCGTCGGGCTTCATTTCGGATTTGTCAAAATAATGGGGCTTGCCTGTTTTGGCAACCGTTGAAACAATTGTGAATTTGCAACCCGAGCCAACAAGTGAATTATAGTCAAGCGGGTCTTTGCCTGTTGAAAGAGAAATATCGGAGTAGATATATTTGAGATTAATCAAAGAGCCTGTGCGAAGCAGCGACTCAACTCCGAAAGCCTTGCTTTCATAAAGATAATCCTTGTAAAAACGTGCGGTGCGACCCGGCTGATTTGCAACAAAAGCCGTAAGGTTTGCGCTGCCCGACGAAACACCGATGCAGTATTCGGGCTTGATGCCCCTGTCCATAAGATAGTCATAAACTCCGCTGGTATAAATGCCGCGCAGCGAGCCGCCTATATCAATAAATCCTGTCATAATTTTTCTCCTGTGTATTTTTCGAACACATTATAACTTATATGCAGGCGTATTTCAACAATAAATTTTCGGTAAATCATAAAAAGCTTGCGGAAAAAGCGGAAACAACAAAGCTTGTCATGTCTGCAAGCAGGGCGGCGGGCACGGTGCAGCCGCTTTTTTTGATTCCGACCGAGCCGAAATAGACCGTAACGGCGTAAAAGGTTGTTTCTGTTGAGCCCATGATAATCGAAGCAATTCTGCCCTCAAGGGAATCGGGACCCAGATTTTTGAGAATCTGTTCAAACATTGTCAGCGACCCGCTGCCCGAAATCGGACTTAACACCGCAAGGGGCAAAACATCAACCGGAATTCCGGTAAGTTTCGCAACGGGTTCAAGCATATTTGTTATAACCGAAAGTGCTCCCGACTCACGAAGCATGGTAACTCCCATAACAAGAGCCGTCAGGGCGGGCAGAAGATTAATTGCGGAGCGAAGACCCTTGCGCACCCCTTCAAGGAAGCAGTCAAAAACTCTGACACCTTTGAAAAGCCCGAAAAGTACAATAAGAATAACAACGGCGGGCAGAATGGCAGAAGTTATTTTTTCCATTTTATACCCTCCGAAATACCGATAAATATTTTTGCCGCCGTAAGACCGACGGTCAGTGCCGCAGCGGAGGAAATCCACGATGCAGGCATTATATCAAAAGGATTGATGCTGCCGTAATCTTGGCGGAGTGCGGCAACTGTTGTCGGAATCAGATGGAAAGCGGCGGAGTTCAACACAACAAATTTAATCATATCGTGGCTTGCTTTATCCTTGCCGCCGTTTTCTGTCTGCAGCCTTTTCATTGCCTCAAGACCAAGCGGAGTTGCTGCGTTTCCGAGCCCGAGAAGATTTGCCGTAACATTCATTGAAATTGCCTTTGCGGTTTCGCTTTTCATGCTCATTCCGGGGAAAACGAGCTTTAAAACCGGGGAAAGCAGGCGGCAAAGATGAGCCGTAAGCCCCGATTTTTCCGCAATTTCCATAAGTCCGCCCCAAAGGCAGATTGTGCCGCCGAGCCTTATGCAAAGATTGACCGCATCGGAGGCGGACGAGATTATTGCAGAGGACAAATCGGACATTGTGCCCGAGAAAACGGCGGTTATAACGGAGAAGATTATCATTCCTGCCCAGATGTATCCAATCATAAAAAGCTCCTTAAAAAATTGTAAAAAATTTACAATTTACTTGACAAAACTGTCAAAATATGGTATTTTTAAGTTGTTCTTTTGGAACAGTAATCTCATATTAATTTCTGTTTCGAAAATCATACTTTTTGAAACAGTAATCTCATATGTCTGAAATACAATATCTTACGCACATTCGAGCATTTTTCTCTTTGACATACGCCCGTATGCCTGCATCGAAGAAATGCCCGACTGCACGCAACCTATTGCATTTCAGATGC
>JAFUNA010000012.1 GCA_017473165.1 Clostridia bacterium
AACGATGTCAAGTGTTGCGGAGTCTACGTCAAGTTCGCAGTATCCGTTCTTGATTGTTGTAACGCCGTTTGCTGTCTTTGATGTTGCGGTATGGCTGAGCTCATCATTGATAACCATGGGATGGTTTGCGTTCTCAATAGCATTTGTGTTGAGCGTTTCATAGCCGTTAGCATCAAGAAGAGGATTATCGGTAAGAATCTTTACATTGAAGAATGAATTATCATATGCAGTGTAAGGCTGGCTGTTACCGATATAAAGGTCGGACTTAACATAAAGCCTGTAAGTAATCCAGTCACCGGGCTGAACATAGTAGTCGGTGAGAACAAGATTGCCGTCTGCATCTTCCTCATATGCTTCTTCAGCAAGGTAGATGAACTTGTCATATTCTGCTTCAAGAGCATCGTATGACTTTACCATTGATGTTCCTGCGGCAGCACTTGCCTGGGGAACGAGGTTGCCGAGCATTGCGAATGAGCCTGCAAGCATGGAGAGGCAGAGAACAACGCTCAAAACCTTTTTTAACATGGACATAGATTTTTCCTCCTTATTATTCAGATTGAATTTTCTTTTCGGTGTGTTCACGAAAAGACACCTGTCCAATATATTCGATTAATTATTACACATATATTAAAATAAAGCAAGTGAAAAATGGAATTTAAACAAACCGTTAACACTTTTTGTTAATTTGCAACAAATCGTTCACACTAAATTCGTGCAATTCCACAATCTCTTGCAGCTTTACCGACAGCCTTTGCAACTGCGGGTCCTACCCTTTCGTCGAAGGCTTCGGGAAGGATATATTCGGGGCAAAGCTTATCGTCGGAAACAAGGTCGGCAATGGCATGGGCTGCCGCAAGCTTCATTTCCTCATTGATATCAGAGGCTCTGACATCAAGAGCACCTCTGAAAATTCCGGGGAATGCAAGAACATTGTTGATTTGGTTGGGGAAGTCGCTTCTGCCCGTGCCGACAACCGCCGCACCTGCCTTGAGGGCTTCGTCTGGCATGATTTCGGGAGTGGGATTTGCCATTGCCATAACAACGGCGTTATCCGCCATTGATGCAACCATTTCTCTGCTGACAATTCCGCCTGCCGAAACGCCGACAAAAACGTCTGCACCCTTCATCGCATCGGCAAGAGTGCCTGTTATGCGGTTTTTGTTTGTAAAATCCGCAAGCTCGTCAAATGCGGGAGAGAGAGGCTGACCCTTGCAGATAATTCCCTCTTTGTCGCTCATGATGATGTTGCCCGCACCGCAGGCGTTGAGCAGCTTTGCGATTGCCGAGCCCGCCGAGCCCGCACCGCTCATTGCAACGGTGCAATCCTCAAGCTTTTTGCCCACGCAGCGAAGTGCATTGAGCACCGCCGCAAGCACAACAACCGCCGTGCCGTGCTGGTCATCGTGGAAAACGGGAATATCGCAGATTTCCTTTAATTTTCTTTCAATTTCAAAGCATCTCGGAGCGGCGATATCCTCAAGATTTATGCCGCCGAAGCTGCCTGCAAAAAGTGAAACCGCTTTTACGATTTCGTCAGTATCCTTTGAGCGTACGCAAAGAGGAATTGCGTCAATATCGGCAAAAGCCTTGAAAAGCAGGCACTTTCCCTCCATAACGGGCATACCTGCCTCGGGACCGATATCGCCCAGACCGAGAACTGCCGTGCCGTCGGTTATAACCGCAACCGTATTCCATCTTCTTGTCAGCTCATAGCTTTTATTTATGTCTTTCTGAATTTCAAGGCAGGGAGCGGCAACACCGGGGGTATAAGCGAGGGATAAATCCTGCTTACAGGCGGCGTTTGCCCTTGCTTTTGTTTCAAGCTTACCCTTCCATTCGTAGTGGAGTCTTAATGACTCCTTCAAGTAGTCCATTTTAACACCTCCGTGAATAATATGTTCGGCGGGAGCAAGCCCACGCCCTACATTTTTTTATTTAGCCCAGCCTTTTGAGCATTCAACGGCACGCTTCCAGCCTGCATAGATTTCGTTTCTGCGTGCTTCATCCATCTCGGGCTCAAAAACTCTTTCAACCTTGCGGTTATTCTGGATTTCCGCCGTGCTTTCCCAAAGTCCGACGGCAAGACCTGCAAGGTAAGCCGCACCGAGAGCGGTTGTTTCAACATTTGCGGGACGGTTTACGCTGCATCTTATCATGTCAGCCTGAATCTGAAGCATGATGTTGCTGACGCTTGCACCGCCGTCAACACGAAGCTCGGTGAAATCAATGCCCGAATCGGATTTCATCGCCTCAAGCAAATCCGTTACCTGATATGTAATTGCTTCAAGCACGCTTCTTGCAATATGTGCACGGTTTACGCCTCTTGTAAGACCCACAAGAGTTCCTCGTGCGTACATATCCCAATAGGGCGCACCGAGACCCGTGAATGCGGGCACAAAATAAATTCCGTTTGCATCGGGAACGCTTTCCGCAAGCTCATCGCAGCGTTTTGCGGTGTCAATCATATGAAGCTCGTCACGAAGCCATTTGATAACCGAGCCCGCATTGAATGCCGAGCCTTCGATTGCATATTCAACCTTGTCGCCTATGCCCCATGCAACGCCCGTGAGCAGGTTATTCTTTGATTTTACACGGTTTTTGCCCGTATTCATCAGAAGGAAACAGCCTGTGCCGTAGGTGTTTTTAGCCTGACCGGGCTCAAAGCAGCCCTGGCCGAAAAGTGCGGCGGGCTGGTCGCCGATTGCACCGCAGATGGGGATTCCTTCAAGGAATTCAAGACCCAGAATGCCCTTTGAAACTCTGCCGTAAACCTTGCTTGAGGGCACGGGCTCGGGGAGAATTGACATCGGAATTCCGAGCTGCTCGCAGAGATATTTGTCCCAGCAGAGATTATCAACGTCAAACAGCATTGTTCTTGATGCGTTTGAATAGTCGGTAACGTGAACGCTGCCACCCGTCAGATTCCAGATAAGCCATGTTTCAACCGTTCCGAAAAGAAGTCTGCCCTGGTCGGCAAGTTCTTTTGCACCCGCAACGTTATCGAGAATCCACTTGATTTTTGTGCCCGAGAAATAGGCATCAATCAGCAGACCCGTTTTGTCTTTTATATAATCTTCAAGTCCTCGGGCTTTAAGCTCCTCACAGATTTCAGCCGTTCTGCGGCACTGCCAGACGATTGCATTATATACAGGCTTGCCCGTCTGTCTGTCCCAGAGAATTGTTGTTTCTCTCTGGTTTGTTATGCCTATTCCTGCGATGTCGCAGGGATTGATTCCGCCCTGCATTATGCAGGATGAAACAGCCTGAAACTGGCTGTAGAGAATGGAAAGCGGATCATGCTCAACCCAGCCTGCCTGAGGATAAATCTGCTCAAACTCATTCTGTGCCTTGCAGACAATGTTACCTTTTTTGTCAAAAACTATAGCTCTTGAGCTCGTTGTTCCCTGGTCAAGAGCAAGAACGTATTTTGCCATTGATTTTCCTCCTTACTTTACGCCGAAATATTTTATTGCGTTGTTATATGAGATATCCTCCGCAAGCATGCAGAGCGTTTTTTCGTCATAGGGATAAAGTCCGTCGGCAACCATATCGCCCATAAGACCGCACATGATTCTGCGGAAATATTCGTGTCTGGGATATGAAAGGAAGGAGCGTGAATCCGTTACCATGCCTACGAATTTGCCAAGTGCACCGAGGTTTGCAAGAGCCTTCATCTGCTCTCTCATGCCGTCGATATTATCGTTGAACCACCAAGCCGAACCGAACTGGATTTTGCTTTCGGCATCGCTGTTCTGGAAATTGCCGAGCATTGTTCCGAGAACATAGTTATCCTTGGGATTGAGGGTGAAAAGCACGGTTCTGGGAAGCTTTTCTTTAACTGCAAGGCTGTCAAGAAAACGTGAAAGTTTCTGTGCAATTTCTCTGTCATCAATTGAGTCAAAGCCTGCATCCGCACCAACTTTGTTAAACATCAGCGTGTTGTTGTTTCTCATCGGACCGATGTGAAGCTCCATACCCCATCCCCTGTCCGCATATTCTGCGGCAAGAAATCCGAGAAGTGCGGTTTTGAATTTATCTGCATCAACAACGGAAACGGCTTCGCCGTTTTTAGCCGCTGCAAAAATGCTTTCAAGCTCGTCTGCGGTTGCTTCTTCATAGGGCACATACGCAAACGCATGGTCGCTTGCACGGCAGCCCATTGATGCAAAAAATTCAATTCTCTCTTTGAGAACTTCGCAAAGCTCCGCAAAGCCGTTTATTGCTCTGCCTGCGGTTTTTTCCATGTCGGAAAGCCAGAGCTTCCATGCGGGAAGGTCAATTCCCAGAGCCTTGTCGGGTCTGAAAGCGGGAAGCACCCTGCACTTGAAATCGGTCTGTGCAATCAGCTTGTGATATTCAAGGCTGTCGGCAGGGTCATCGGTTGTGCAGAGATGTGAAACGTTTGATTTTTCAATCAGTTCACGGGGTGTGAAGCCGCCCGCCTTGATTGCGGCATTCGCTTTGTTCCAGATTTCATCTGCGTTTTCGGCATTGAGAATATCGTAAATTCCGAAATATCTCTGAAGCTCGAGATGACACCAATGATACATGGGATTGCCGATAAGATAAGGCATAATTGATGCAAAAGCCTTGAATTTTTCATAACCGCTTGCATCGCCCGTTATATATTTTTCGTCAACGCCGCAGGAACGCATTGCACGCCATTTATAGTGGTCACCCGCAAGCCAGAGCCATGCAATATCCTCGGGCTGCTTGTTTTCGTAGATTTCCTTGGGAGAAAGGTGGCAGTGCCAGTCAAAAATCGGCATTTTGTCCGCCGCCTCAAACATCTTTATTGCGGGTTCATTGTTGAGCAAAAAATCCTTGCCCATGAATTCTTTAACCATCGGAAATACCTCCAATATTATATCAATGATATAGTGATACATAATAATTTTACCATATATTATAGGATTTGCAAGAAAAAATTAAATTAATCGATAAAAAGGGGCGAAGCCGCAGTCCGTTAAGACTGCGGCTTCTTTGAGGAGTTGTATATAAGAGGGTAAGTAGTGGTCAAAATTATTCTTCTACGTCAAGGAGCTCGTTAACTGTCATTCCGAGAACCTCTGAAAGAGCCTTGAGTTCAAAATCGGTAACATAGCGGAGCTGACCTTCAAGCTTTGAAAGACCCGATGCGTTAAGGTCAATACCCTTAATCTGGAGCTGGGTAAGAAGATCCTTCTGCTTCATGTTGATTGCCTTGCGTCTTGCTTCAACCTTTGCGCCGACGATGTTTCTGTCGCCAAGTGCCTGTTTTCTGATTCTCATTTTGTAATCCTCCTAAAAATGCATTTTCTTTCATTCAAAAAAGCTATACAATTTGTATAATTTTGTTAATAATCACTTCAAAACAACATTTTTCGTGTTTACGCAGGAAATTTTAACATACTTCTTTGAAAAATGCAACACTTTTTTTCGATTTTTCAAAAAATATTAATATTTTAACAATTCAGAAATATTTAGATTTTTTCGAAAAAAATTCATACGAATATTGTAAATTTAAAGAATTTGGTGCATAATGTAGCTATATCAATGAAAAGAGGCTGTAAAATGGAAAACTTAAACCTCACCCGAAATCTAACCATGCTTACCGATTTTTATGAAATCACCATGGCAAACGGCTATTTCAAAAACAACCATAAGGATACCGTTGCCTATTTTGATATGTTCTACAGACGTGTGCCCGACGGCGGCGGATTCGTTATCATGGCAGGCGTTGAACAGCTTGTTGATTATCTTTCAAACCTTAAATTCACCGATGAGGATATTGAATATCTGCGTTCAAAAAATTTCGGTGAAGATTTTCTTGATTACCTTGCAAACTTCAAGTTTTCCTGCGACGTTTGGGCAATCCCCGAGGGCACTCCCGTTTTTCCCGGCGAGCCCATTGTCAAGGTCAAGGGTCCCGTTATTCAGGCACAGTTCATCGAAACAATGATTCTGCTCTGCATCAACCATCAGAGCCTTATTGCAACAAAAGCAAACCGCATCGCCCGTGCCGCACAGGGCAGAGCCGTTATGGAATTCGGCTCAAGACGTGCACAGGGTGCCGACGGTGCAATCTACGGTGCAAGAGCCTCATACATTGCGGGCTGCTCGGGCACGGCATGCACCATAACCGATGAAAAATACGGCGTTCCCGCTCTCGGAACAATGGCTCACAGCTGGATTCAGCTTTTCGACAGCGAGCTTGAAGCCTTCACCGCATACGCAAAGGAATATCCCGACAGCTGCACCCTGCTTGTTGACACATATAATGTTCTCAAATCGGGCGTGCCCAACGCAATCAAGGTTTTCGACGAGGTGCTCAAGCCTCTCGGCAAGCGACCCAAGGGAATCCGCATTGACAGCGGTGACATCACCTATCTTTCAAGAAAAGCAAGAAAAATGCTTGACGAGGCGGGCTATCCCGACTGCGGAATCGTTGCCTCAAACTCGCTTGACGAATACATCATCCGTGATATGCTCATTCAGGGTGCAAAGGTTGACTCCTTCGGTGTCGGCGAAAGACTTATCACCGCAATGTCATGCCCCGTTCTCGGCGGAGTTTACAAGCTCTGCGGAGTTGAGAAAAACGGCGAAATCATTCCCAAAATCAAGCTCAGCGAAAACGTTCAGAAAATCACCGTTCCCGGCAGCAAAAAGGTTTTCAGGCTTTATGACAAAGAAACGGGCAAGGCTGCCGCAGACCTCATAACCCTTATGGACGAGGAAATTGACGAGTCGCAGCCCTATGAGCTTTTTGACCCCGATTTCACCTGGAAACGCAAAACAATCACGGATTTCACCGCCCGTGAGCTGCTCGAACCCCTGTTCATCGGCGGAAAATGCGTTTTTGAAAAGAAGCCCATAAAAGAAATCAGAGATTACTGCCTTGCACAGGTTGACACCCTTTGGGACGAGGTTACCCGCTTTGAAAATCCCCATAACTATTACGTTGACCTTTCACAGCCCCTCTGGGATTTGAAGCAAAAGCTGCTGCGTGAAAACGGCAAGAAATAAAAAGCACAAAGGCTCCGTGCGAAAAACACGGAGCCTTTGTTATGCAATAAAATAAAGAAACGGAGCTTTTAAATTCGGTTATGCCACCCTGCCTGCACTTTTTCTGCCTTCAACAACGGTAAAAACAGGCTCTTCGTCATAAACATCCTCGGGAGCTCTTCTCTGCACGGATGCTCTTGCTCTTGCAGCCTCTCTCTGCTTGCGGATGCGGCGGTTACGCAGATGGATTCTGATTGCTCTGAAAAGCTTCTGCTCGAAAGCGATAACCTTTTTCTCGTTTATAAAGCCAACGATAAGCAGTACCACTGCGGCAAATTCAAAAAATGTTTTTATAACTTCAACAAAACTCATTGTAAAATCCTCCTTTGTGAACATCTGTTCTGTGATTTCATTATAGCAAACGAACGTTCGTTTGTCAAGACAAATGTTCGATAATTTTTAATTTTTTCTTTGTTTGTTAATTTGTATGCTTTCGATGATTTAATTATAACCCGTCATATGTCCCAAAAAACGGACTTTCAAAAGATTTTTTTCAACTTTTAAGGCTGGTTGAATGAAAAACTAAACGCAAATATTCGGGGTAAAAACCGTAATTTCGGTTGCATTTACTTTTGCAAAAAGACGTTGTAAAATTCAGTTGGTTACTGTCTGAGGAAGGAGTAAATTATGTTAAGTAACCGACTTGAT
>JAFUNA010000013.1 GCA_017473165.1 Clostridia bacterium
GCTGATATAACAAGTCCGATTATGCCGACAATAACAAGTGCGAATTGAAACAAATCCGAATATGTTACATACTGCATCCGCATCACCCCCTTTTCAGAGGGCGAGATTGTAACCGCCTACCGTTCAGGCTATGCCTTACGGTAGAATTATAGCATTATCAAAAAAATTGTCAAATTTTGGGAACGGTGATAATTATGTATAAACAAAAACTTTGCATGGCACTTTCGACCCAATTCGGTCTGCCGTCGGACGAGCTTATTGTTCTTTTGAAGAAAACGGGCTTTGATGGCTTTGCAATCGACTCAAGCGACAGAAAAACCGATGCGGCACACCTTGTTGAAATCGGCAAAAGAGAAAACATGATAATCCAGTCGCTCCACGCACCCTTCAACAAATCCGACGATATGTGGTTTGAGGGCGAGCTCGGCGACGTAGCTCTCAAGGAGCTGCTTGAGAATATCGAGCTTTGCGCAAAGCTTGAAATCCCTGTCATGGTTTCCCACACCTTCATCGGCTTTGACAACGATAACATTCCGACACAGCTTGGAATCGAGCGTTACGGTGCTCTTACCAAAAGAGCGGGCGAGCTCGGAGTTACCCTTGCCCTCGAAAACACCGAGGGAGAAGAATACTTTGATGCACTCATGAATGCTTTCAGAAGCGAAAAATCCGTCGGCTTCTGCTGGGATACGGGTCACGAGCTCTGCTACAATCGAGGCAGAAATCTTATGGCAGACTACGGCGACAGACTCGTCGCAACACACCTCAACGATAATCTCGGTGTGCGTGATTTTGACGGCAAAATCACATATATCGATGACCTTCATCTGCTGCCCTTTGACGGCATTTCCGATTGGAACGCAATTGCCGAAAGGCTTGCGGCAAGCCCGTTTGACGGTCCTCTGACCTTTGAGCTCAACACCGTCAGCAAGCCCGGCAGACACGAAAATGACAAATACGCTGCAATGCCCGTTGAAGGCTACATTGCGGAAGCTTATGCCCGAGCCTGCAGAGTTGCGGCTCTTTATATCAAAGCAAAGGAGGCAATTAAATGAGCAACGAAAATCAGACCCTTACCAAAAAGCAAAACATTATTCAGGTGATTAAATTTGCCCTGTTCTCGGCATCGGCGGGAATTATCCAGATTGGCTCATTCACCCTGCTCACGGAGCTCACGGACTGGGAGTATATCTATTGCTACCTGCCGTCGCTTATACTTTCTGTTTTGTGGAATTTCACCTTCAACAGAAGATTCACCTTCAAATCCGCAAACAACGTTCCCGTTGCCATGCTGAAGGTTGCACTTTTCTATTGCGTGTTCACTCCCCTCTCAACCTGGGCAGGTCACAAGCTCACGGGCATGGGTATCAACGACTACATAGTTGAAATCGGCACAATGGCGGTCAACCTTGTAACGGAATATATCTATTGCCGCTTTGTGGTTTACAGAAACTCAATGAATACAAGAGAATAAAAGAAAACGGGCTAAAAAAACAGCCTGTTTTGTTTTTCGGCGGCTTGGGTCAAGCCGCCCTACTCTCAAAATCTATTATTTATTCATTATTCTCTATCATTTAAACTCAACAGGGTCGATGTAGGCATCAACCCCTGCACGCTGCTGCATTCACGGGAGGGGTGACCCCTCCCCTACGGCAATTCAATTAAAACTATTAAGACAGAAAAAACGCCACGGAGAAATCCGTGGCGTTTAGAATTTCTGTTTAACTTATGCCTTGTCGTTGCAGCCGAGAACGTTCTTGATCTTGTGCTCAACCATGCCCTGGATAGCAACTCTTGCGGGAGCAAGGTACTGTCTGGGGTCAAAGTGACTGGGATTCTCTGCCATATACTTTCTGATAGCAGCTGTCATTGCAAGACGAAGGTCGGAGTCGATGTTGATTTTGCAAACTGCGTGTTCAGCAGCCTTGCGAAGCTCACTTTCGGGAATACCGATAGCATTTTCCATCTTGCCGCCGAATTCGTTAATCTGGTCAACAAATTCGGGAATAACTGATGATGCACCGTGAAGAACGATGGGGAAGCCGGGAAGCTTCTTTTCGATTTCTTCAAGGATATCGATGCGGATTTTGGGGTCCTGACCGGGCTTGAACTTGAATGCGCCGTGGCTTGTGCCGATAGCGATTGCAAGTGAGTCAACGCCTGTTCTTGTTACGAAATCGATAACTTCAGCGGGGTTTGTGTATGAAGCGTCTTCAGCGGAAACGTTAACATCGTCTTCGATGCCTGCGAGCTGACCGAGTTCGCCTTCAACAACAACGCCGTGTGCGTGTGCATATTCAACAACCTTCTTTGTGAGAGCAACGTTCTCTTCATAGGGAAGGTGTGAGCCGTCAATCATAACTGATGTGAAGCCGCCGTCGATGCAAGCCTTGCAGGTTTCAAAGTCGGGGCCGTGGTCAAGGTGAAGAGCGATGGGCAGACCTGTTGTTTCAACAGCAGCCTCAACGAGCTTTACAAGATAGGTGTGGTTTGCATAAGCTCTTGCACCCTTGGAAACCTGGAGAATGAGGGGAGCGTTGAGAGCCTTACCTGCTCCAACGATGCCCTGGATAATTTCCATGTTGTTAACGTTGAATGCGCCGACAGCGTAGCCGCCCTTATAAGCGTCTTCAAACATTTTCTTTGTGGTTACTAATGGCATTTTAATCACTCCTGATATTTTTTAAATCTAACCTTATATATTATATCAAATTTTTATCGATTGTCAATCAACATAAGCAACAAATCATGCAAACAGACTCACAATTTCTCTGTAGATAAGTCCGAATGTATTCTTGACCGCACCAAAAAATTCTTCTATGAAATTATCGTATTCCGCATAGGGCTCGTCAACCTGCAGCTCAAGTCTTGCGTTGCCTTTTTTGACACTGCCCTCATAAGTGTAAAGCACGCTGTCATAGTTTTCGATATTGTTTTCATCAAAGGTGAAAACTCTCACGCCGTAGGGACCCGGCTTTGCGAATTCGCAGCCGTATGTGAAGCCGAGCTCAATGCCGTCCCATGTGCCTGTATAGCCCTCGGTGTGCCAATGTCCGAAATAAGCTCCCATAACATCGCCGCATTCCTTCCACGCCTTAAACTGCTCACTTGTTGAGCCGGGAATCATTGCACCCGCATGGTAGCCGCTTGCGATTTCCTGTTTAAGGCGGTAGCATTTTCCGTCATCTCCGACGCTTGCACCCTCGTCCCAGAAATTGCATTTCTCAAAAAGATTGCCCATATCGTCGACGGGAATATGCTGGAAAAGAATTGAAGGCACGGGCTTGCCGCCGTTTGCGGCTTTGAGTGCGGCACTTTCGGCTTTATACCATGCAAGCTGCTCCTCGGTAACGCCGCCCGACCTTGTATCCGACATCCAGATATTCAAGGCGGTTTTGCCGTCTTTTCCCTTGATTTCAAGGTTGAAGTCAATTCTGCCCTCGCTGTCATTGCTTTCGTCAACGGTGAGGCTGTGCTTATAGCTGCTGTAAATCTTCATCCAGTCCTCATTGGTAACGCCGCTGCCGTAATCGTTGTTGCCCTGGCAAACCGCAAAGGGTATTCCTCTGCTTTCCGCCTCGGCAAAAATCGCCTTGCAGGCTTCGGTTACGTTTTTGAGAGTCTGCTCATAGTCGCCGTCAATCTCAACGCCCTCACGCAGGCTTTCATCGTCAATTCCGATATCACCCGCACGGCTGTCCTCAACGATATCGCCCGTGAAAACAATAAGGTCGGGATTGGCCTGTTCAATTGAAATTTTTATAAGATTGACCATATCGTAAGCGGGATTATGGTCATCCTGCGGGTCGCTTATCTGAAGCACGGTGAATTTTCCGTCACTTCCGAAGCAAAGCCCGTCTGCATTTTCCGCATTTGCAATCAGACAAAACGAAAACACAAGTGAAACTGCAAACAGAATGCTGATTATTTTTCTCATTTTGTTTCTCCTTTTCAATCGAAAATGCTGCAAAGCGATTTGTCGGCACAAACAACAAAAACGCTTGACATATTGCTGTATAAACCCTGTGCATCCGAGCTGCCGACAGAGCTTATTCCCACAAAGCCGTTTTTGATTTCCCAGCTTGCAAAAGGAATATTAGGCTGCGTTTCGGTAACCTCGGGAGCCTTTTTGCAAAGAATATCAAGTCCCTCCGCTTCAAGCACTCCCTTGACTGTCGGGAAGCCCGTTGCATCATAAACCGCAGAGGTAAGATAGGCATAATAAACGATTTTTCCGTCACGCACTCCCAGAAGAATGCTGTCCGAGCCGTAATAATAAACCACGCCGTCTGCTCTCTTTGCGAAAAGTGCATTGAGCACCGTGTCGCTTGTCAGCAAATTCAATTTTGGTGAATATTCTTTTTTGTAGTCCTCAAAATCCATGCCCAGAGCATCGTATTCTGCACCGACGGACTTATCTCCGCCGCCCGATGAGCAGGCTGCGGTAACGGCAAGAGTTGCAAAAATCAGTACCAGGGCAACAATCTTGAATATGTTTTTGCTTTTCAAAATTATTCCTCCCAAATGCGATTAATATTTGTCCATGCTCTCAACGTCAAGCACAAACACCGTTGCACCGCCTACGGTTACTTCCTCTTCAAGGCTGTCCTTCTGAATTCCCTTGCCGAGAGAGCCCGTTGTCATTGCAACCTTGCTTCTTGTTCTTGAATATTCGTGGATGATTTCCTTTGCACGGGCAACCCTGTCATCCTCTGCACCGATGAGCAGAGTTGTGTTGCCTATCATAAGAAATCCGCCTGTGGTTGAAAGCTTTGTTACGCTGTAGTTTTCTCTTGTGAGAGTTGCGGAAACAACCGCACTGTCATCATTGTTTACAATTGCAAGAATAAGTTTCATTTATATCATTTCCTTTCAAATCATTAATTACATATCGGGCAGAATAAGCTTCTGACTGCGTTTATCCATTTCGTAGATATTGGGAATTTCGTAGCGGTTGTCGTTGCCGTCTTTAATAAGTATACGCTTGTCGTAGAACATCTTCATTGACTGGATGTGGTTGATAATCTCAAAGGTGTATTCACCCTTGTCGGTTTCAACATTCCAAAGCCAGATACGGTGCTTTTCGCTTCGGCTGATAAGCCTTGTAATCTTGGGAATTCTGTAGTATTCCTCAAGGCAGTTTAAAAGCAATTCCCTCTGGTCGGGTGCCATGTTATCGAGCTTACGCAGAATAAACTGTTCCTCTCCTTTATCGTCAAGGAAGGTTATGTATTCCGAAAGACCCGTAACGGGGAAAAGTCTGCGGGGCTCAAGATTATAAAATTTTTCGCCCGAGAAGAACTCAACATCGCAAAAAATCTTATCGTTAACCGTTATGCGGATTTCGTTTCCGTCTATAAAATGTCTTGACATATGAGCTCCTCCTTATTCAAAATTTTCCGCTGCCTTTTCGGCGGCAACCTGCTCGCTCATGGACTGAATCTGAATGAGTTTATAGTATTTGCCCTTGAGAGCCATAAGCTCCTCGGGCGAGCCGAATTCGATTATGTTGCCCTTGTCAACAACAATAATCTTGTTTGCCTTTCGCAGAGTTGAAAGACGATGGGCAATCATAAGGGTTGTTCTGCCTCTGATAAGGCGGTCGATTGCATCTTGAATCAGCTTTTCGGTTTCGGAGTCAACCGCCGAGGTTGCCTCGTCAAAAATCAGAACACCGGGGTTTTTGAGAACGGCTCTCGCAATTGAAAGCCTTTGCTTTTCACCGCCCGAAAGACCTACGCCTCTTTCACCGAGAAGGGTGTCATATGCATCCGGCAGGCGTGAAATAAAGCCGTGTGCGTTCGCAACATCCGCCGCATTGAGCACCTGCTCGGGATGGGCACCCGGCAGAGAATATGCAATGTTGTTGAAAATGGTATCCCTGAACATCATGGGCTCCTGCTGAACATAGCCTATCTGCGTTCTGTAATAGCCCATATCGATATCTCTTATGTTAACGTCATCAACAAATATTTCGCCCTCATAGTCATCATAAAATCTCATGAGAAGGTTGATAAGCGTTGACTTGCCCGAGCCCGTTGTTCCGACAATGCCGACAACGTCACCCGGCTCGATGACAAAGTTTACATCGTTGAGAACTTTTTTGGAGCGGTCAAAGGAGAAATTGACGTTTCTGAACTCGATTTTGCCGTTCATTCGCTCAAGCTCTTTGCCCTTGCCGAAGTCACGCTCGGGCTCTGCGTTGATGATATCCATAACCTTTTCCGTTGATGCAAGAGCGTTCTGATAAGAGTCGCTTAAGTTTGCAAAGAAGTTTACGGGGTTATAGAACATACTTGTGTATGAAATAAACGAAACAAGAACACCGAGCGACAGCTTTTCGGGGGTGTCGATTACCATGTTGCCGCCCACAAACCAGATTATAACCGAGCCGCAGGTGATGAGGAAGGTTATAACGGCAGGGAAGGTTGAGGCAACCTTTGCCGCCTTTTTGTCCTCGTTGAGCCAGTCATCAACCTGTCTTGAAAACTTTTTGATTGCCTTTTCTTCGCTGGAGAAGGACTTGACTATTCTGATTCCCGGAATTGTATCGGAAAGTATGCTTGAAATTGCAACACCTCTTCGCCACAAACGGCGGTAAACGGGTGAAATCTTTCTGCCGAAATAGCGACTGCAAAGAACAACCACGGGAACGGGCACAAGCGAAAGCAAGGTAAGCTTCCAGTTCATGGACATCATGATAACGATAATGCCAATCATCGTGAAAAACTGAACAACGGCTTCCTGCGTTATGCGGAGCATGAACTGCTGAAGCACGGTTGTGTCGGAATTAACACGGTTGATAACCGAGCCCGTTGAGGTTTTGTCATAGAAGCTCATGGGAAGATACTGTGCCTTTGCGTAGATTTCCTTTTTGAGGTCGGCTATGATTCCGTCGCCCGCAACACGGAGCATATATGAACGCAGTGCACCGACGCCGTACTGGACAAGATAAACCGCCAGAAGGAAAAGTATAACGTAAATCAGCATTGTTTTGTTGCGGTTGGGGATAACGTTATCAACCATAAGGCTTGTGACATAAGGCGGAACAAGAGCCGCAACGGTTGTTATGATTGAAAGAACAACGCAGAAAACAAGCTTTCCCGCATAGGGCTTTATGTAGTGAGCCATGGTTGAAATGATTTTCTTTTTGCCCTGACAGTTAAGGCAGTCCGCATCGGGTGCAGGCAGCTTTCTGCCGCATTTGGGGCAGAATGAACGCAGGTTTTTGAACGTTACCTCCGCCGCCGCAAAACGGCTTTCAACGCTTTCGCCCTCCTTGACCTTGGTAACAAAGTCCGCAACGGCATCGCAGACATCCGCCATCGCAAAGGTGAATCTCATCAGGTCAATCGACGAGCCGCCAACGGTTTTTGCCTTCAGCACGGCGTTGCCGTACATTCTTTTGACGGCAATTTCCGCAATGCTCGAAAAATCAAGGCTTATGAATCCGCCGTCAAACTCCTTGCCGATTGCAACAAGTCGGTTCTTTGCAACGTAAACGCCGCCCTCGCCGTATTTGCCGTCAACATCAAGGTCGCCTATAACCGCAAAAAGCGGCACATCATCCTTGTTTTTGAACTGTTTTTCGGCAATTTCAAGAATTGCGGGTGATGCAGGCTTGTTGATTAACAAATTTTTGGGAATCATAACTTTCCCCCTCTCAAAAGCTGAAAAAATTCTGTTATTTGTCTGCATTATAATACATTAAAAGTCAGAAAAAAACACATTTTTCAACATTTTTCATTTTTGTAGGGTTGAATAAAATCAAAAGCTGTTTTTTAGATATTTTTACCATATATATGTAGTCCGCCGAAGCGGAATAATCAATAGTTTTCAGCCTTGATTTCAAAGAATGCACGGGGATGACTGCAGACGGGGCACATTGCGGGTGCTTCCTTTGCAACGTGAAGATGACCGCAGTTTCGGCAGAGCCACACCGTTTCGCCGCTGCGTGCAAACACAAGACCCTTTTCAAGGTTTTCACTTAACGTTCTGAGCCGCTTCTCATGCTCTTTTTCGATTGCTCCCACCATTTTAAAAAGTGCCGCAGCCTGCGTAAAGCCTTCTTCGGTTGCAACCCGCTCAAACTCCTTATACATTTCTGTCCATTCGTAGTTTTCGCCCGCCGCCGCATCAAGCAGATTTTCCGCCGTTGCGGGAATTCCTCCGTCATGAAGCTGCTTGAACCAGATTTCTGCGTGCTCCTTTTCATTGCTTGCGGTTTCAAGAAAAATTGCCGCAATCTGCTCATAGCCGTCCTGTTTTGCCTTTTCGGCATAATATGTGTACTTGTTTCTCGCCTGTGATTCGCCCGCAAACGCCGCCATAAGATTTGCCTCTGTTCTGCTGCCTTTAAATTCCATAAAAATTACCTCCCTTTGCCTTTATTTTGACATCGGAAGGTATGATTATTCATATGAATTTTCTATAGTTTGATTAAAGATTAAGCCCACCTTGACAAACAAAACATAAGGTCTTTGCACTAAAAAAGGGGCTGTAAAAAAACAGTCTGAATAAAAAAAGAACTACAAGTCTATCAAAAAAGGATAGGCTTGTAGTCTTTTTGTGATATAATTAACGTGCTAATGAAAAATAATATCACAGAAAAATATAATATACCATATCA
>JAFUNA010000014.1 GCA_017473165.1 Clostridia bacterium
AATCTTTGAAATAGCCTCGTATTCCTGCAGATTTTCGCCTTGCTGTGACGAAAATCTGCTCTTTCAAAACTGCTTCGCATCTGAAATGCAATAGGTTGCGTGCAGTCGGGCATTTCTTCGATGCAGGCATACGGGCGTATGGCAAAGAGAAAAATGCTCGAATGTGCGTAAGATATTGTATTTCAGACATATGAGATTACTGTTTCAAAAAGTATACACTTCAGCAAAAATTAAAATGACTTGAGAGGGCACAACCTTTGCAAGCCGCTTTTTACAGTTGTGAAATAAATGTTCTTGTTTCTGTTTTGTTTGTCATAAGTTATGACCTTTCTGCATTTCATTAATTTCAAAACTCAAATCTTTTTCCGTTTTTATAAATAATGCCGTCTGTAACGGTGATTTTTAAAATTATAGTGTTTACATCATTTTCATTGGTGTGTCCATTATCATACCAGGAAGCAAAGGCTTCTCTTAATTTTTCAGCCAAACCCTTGTTTTCTTCATTGCAGATATAGCCCAGACTTTCAGCTTTTCCGTGACCCGAAAACCATTCACCGCAGATTGCAACAACAGGATTTTTATTAATATGCTTCATTTTATTAGTTGCAGCGTTTGTAATTGTATAAAATGCTTCGTCAACATAAATTGCATCAACCGTTCTCACCCAAGGCTTACCAGTTTCATCAACAGTTGCAACCGATATAAGTGAATCGTTACCAAAACGTTCAGTTAAAATGCTATCAATATTTTTCTTCATATCTTTCACCCCCAAAATTCACATCATCTGTCTGAAATTTCGGCAATCCGCAATTCAACCATTTTCTTCAAAAACGGCAAATCGTTTTGAGTTGCATTATCAATACGAAATGTGCAACCGCATACTCTGTCAAAAACTTTTCCAAAGATATTTTTAGTTTTTCCTCCACCGCAGGAGCCGCAATTGCCGCAATGGTCAACATATCTCCAAGCAGAGATTTTTATTTTCTCATCCACAGTTTCACATTCATAAGCATTGCTGTCTTCAGACCAAATTGTCCAATCGTTTTCCGGCTCATCAGGGTCTTTGATTGCAATAAAGCAAACATATCCACCCTTGAACTTACAGAGATAATATATCTTATCTTTCCAATAATTGTTGTCTTTTACGAACTCGATGTTATTTTTTAGCAAGAAATCCGCAAAGCTTAAAGCAGTTTGCTGCATTTCACCACTTAAATTATCTTTGATGCTTTTGTTCATATCAAAATCCTTTCATGTTGATTTGTTCTTGTCTTTCAAAATTCTACATTTACGTTTATCATTCAATCATAACATCATTTTACAATAATATGCAGTTGATTTACAATAGATAATTCGGAGAATTAAAGCGTAATCCTCCGTGGCAAAACATTGATTCATTTCAGTTGACGTATCATAATTAAAAACACTGGATAATTGGAAGTAAAATCATGAGTCGTCTTGAAGGAAAAATTGCAATTATATAGGTTGCCGAAAAAAATCCGCAAAGCAAAAGGAGAAGTGTTGCCTGCCGTGAGCGATATTTCATCGGTTCAACCCTGTAATCAATACGATAAAAAATTACGGCTGACTGATTTTTAAAATTTCAGTCAGCCCGTTTTTTTTATTTTTGATAAATTTTCACATAGTCAACAATAAACTCTGTTTTGTAGTTTTCCTTATCGAGCTCTGCAAGTTCTTCCTCGGAAGGAATCTCAAGTGAAACAATAACATCCTCGGGCACTTCCGAAACACCGTTTCCGAAAGAGGTTCTGCGGGTTTCAATACCGTTGACATAGAAAATATATTCATCATCTGTCCATTCAAGTCCGTAGGTGTTGTATTTTTCATAAATATCGTCGCCGTAAAAACTGCCAAGTCTTTCAGATTGGAAACCATCCTGCACTCCGTCAACACCTGCACAATGGACGGTCTGCGTAACGGAATCTTTACCAATCTTTTCATCCCAGCTCATTGATTCAAATATATCAATTTCCGCACCGCCAACACCGCCTTTGGAAACCGAAGCCGTATAAGGCGAATCCGCTTGAAGCCAAAAAGCAGACCAATATCCCGCACCCGAATTTACGATGCAACGAATTTCAAAATAGCCCTTGCAGTAGCGTTCTTTGAGCTTTATCATGCCCGTATACCAGCCCTCGCCGTACATTCCGTCGGTCTGATAATCGCCGGTCATAATCATGTTTCCGTTTTCAACTCTGACCTGACTTTCAGCATTGAAACCGCCTCTGCGCGGACCGCTTCCTCTGTATTCCCAGACTTTTGTGTTGAGCTCATTGCCATCAAACTCATCCTTAAAAACAAGACTGTATCCGGTAAGATCAAGTGCTTCTCCACGAGGAGTTGTCGGCAAGTCCAAAACAGTCAGACCGCAAAGCTCTATTATTGCGAGAAATGAAGCAACAATCTTCTTAAGAGAGAACGAAGTAAAAATCTCGGTAAGATAAAACCATTGCTGTTCAACACCCCACAGCTGTCTGGGTGCAAGCTTCAGAACCTCTGTCAAAAATGTTTCAAACATAATATCACCCCATAAATTTTTTAGAATTTGTAATAATATAAATATTACCATTGAATTTTTTGGTTGTCAATTATTATCTGACAATTAAATAATTAAGCAGCAAACACATTAATATATTGATAAAGTTTTATCAATATACGCTTGACATAACTCGGCAAATATCTTATTATATATTCGTATGTTTATACTTATACTTTTCAAAATGGTAATCTCATAAGTCTGAAATGCAACAATATCACGCACATTCGGGCATTTTTCTCTTTGACATACGCCCGTATGCCTGCAGCGAAGAAATGCCCGACTGCACGCAATCTGTTGCATTTCAGATGCGAAGCAGTTTTGAACGAGAAAATTTTCGTCGTATCAAGGCGAAAATTTGCAGAAATACGAGGCTATTTCAAGAATTTTCAACGCAGATACGGCGGAAAGCTTCCGTTCAAAACCTTATTGATTACCGTTTCGAAAAGTATATAATTTCAAATAAGGAAGTGGTTTCAGTGAATCAACAGTACGAAGCATTATTTACCCCCTGGAAAATCGGTAATGTTGAAATCAAGAACAGAATCGTTATGTGTCCCATGGGCGGTACATCGCTTTTCGGCTGGTTTGAGCTTGGCGGTTGTCACTTTGACAAGGAGGCTGCAAAGCTTTTCCTTGAAAGAGCTAACAACAACGTTGGTCTTATTATCCCCGGCATCGCTCCCCTTCGCGACACCTTCTGGGGCAAGTGGCTCTGGCAGAATCCCAAAATGTTCGAAGACCTCAAAGTGTTTATGGACGAAATTCACAAAACAGGTGCAAAATTATTTGTTCAGCTTACGGCAGGTATGGGCCGCTCATGGGCTATCACCGAGCTTGTTGCACCTCTTCATAAAAATAAATTTACCCGTGCTATTTTAAAGCCTATTCTTGACACTTCACACGAGCTTGCTTCTCCCAGCCCCCAGCCCTCACGTTGGGCTCATGACATCATCTGCCCCGAAATGACTGTTGAGCAGATTCACGAAATCATTGAAGCATTCGCAAAAACCGCAAAGCTCTGCCGTGACGCAGGCGTTGACGGCGTTGAAGTTCATGCTGTTCACGAAGGCTATCTTCTTGACCAGTTCGCAATTGAATTCTTCAACAAGCGTACCGACGAATACGGCGGAAGCTTTGAAAACAGATATCGCTTTGCTGCCGAGGTTGTTAAGGCAATCAAGGCTGAATGCGGCAACGATTATCCCGTTTCACTCCGCTACTCCGTTGAATCAAAGATGAAGGGCTTCTGCGAAGGTGCAATGCCCGGCGAAGAATATACGGAAGTTGGCCGTGCCATGCCCGAATCCGAAAAGGCTGCAAAGTATCTTCAGGATGCAGGCTATGATATGCTTAACGCAGATAACGGTACATATGACTCATGGTACTGGGCTCATCCCCCCATGTATATGCCCCAGAATTGCAACCTCGAGGATGTTGCACACATCAAGAAGTTTGTTGATATTCCCGTTGTTTGTGCAGGCCGTATGGAGCCCGATGTCGGTGCACAGGCTGTTGCAGAAGGCAAAATCGACGGCGTTGGTATTGCACGTCAGTTCCTTACCGACCCCGAATGGATTACAAAGCTTATCGAGGACAGACTTGAGGACATCAAGCCCTGCATCTGCTGCCACAGCGGCTGCTTCAACTTCTCATCCTCAAAGGGTCACGCAAACACACAGGATCTCCTTGACACAATGGGTCTTGCACGCTGCGCTCTTAACCCCGAAACAATGCAGTCCAAGAAATATAACATCAAGCCCGCAAAGAAATCAAAGAAGATTGCCGTTATCGGCGGCGGTATCGGTGGTATGGAAGCTGCAATCGTTTGTGCAAAACGCGGTCACAAGGTAACTCTTTACGAAAAGAGCGACAAGCTCGGCGGCGTATTTATCGCAGCTGCAGCTCCCTCATATAAAGAAAAAGACCGTGACCTCATTGCATGGTACATCCGTGAGGTTGCAAAGCATCCCATCGAAATCAAGATGAACACAGAGATTAAGGATATCGATGCTCTCGGTGCTGACGAGGTTATCGTTGCAACAGGCTCAAAGGCAAGAACAATTCCCGTTAAGGGTGCTGACACTGCAATCGAAGCAGTTGACTTCCTTCTCGGCAACAAGACTGTCGGTGACAACGTTGTTATCATCGGCGGCGGTCTTACAGGCTGCGAAATCGCTTACGAGCTTTATCTTCAGGGCAAGAAGCCCACAATCATCGAAATGCAGGACGACCTTATCACAACTCCCGGCGTTGCTCTTGCAAACACAAGCTATCTCCGTGACTTCTTCAAGGCAAACAAGGTTCCCGTACACCTTGAAACATCGCTTTGCGAAATCAACAACGGCAGCGTAAAGGTTAAGGATAAGGAAGGCAAGACCTTCGATATTCCCACAGACTCCGTTGTTATGTCGGTCGGTTATGTTCCCACACCCGTTGCTCCCAAGAGCAAGCACGTTCACGTTATCGGTGACGCTGCAAAGGTAGGCAACCTCCGCACAGTTATCTGGGGCGCATGGGACGTTGCAATGAAGCTGTAATTTAATAAAACAACAAAATCCGCCTGACCTTTATGGGGTCAAGCGGATTTTTTCTGTTTTAATTTTCCGTAAACTCAATAAACGCATATTTAATTTGTTTTCTCTCATATGTATAGCTGATATAAAGATTGTTACCGTCCTCAACGATTGAGGGATACGAATACTCGGAAAAAGGATTAATGGGGGCTTCCTCAAGAGTCATAACATCCTCCCATGTTTCACCGTTATCCTTTGACACGGAAAGAATAAGTCGGTTTCTTAAGCCCTCAATGCCGATTGGGTTATATGCAAGCCAGAGCCAACCGTTATCTGTCATTACGCAGTCAATTCCGCTGCTGTTATTCATAAGCCCCGTTGAATATGCTTCACACCAGGTATAGCCGCCGTCATATGAATCGCTTCTGTAAATTCTGCCGGATTTTGTTCTGAACATGGCATGAATTCCACCCTCTTTATCTTCCCAAAGTGCCGGCTGAATCATCTGTGCATCTGCTCCGATAAGGTTCTTTGATGCAACATAATCGGTTTTTGTCCAGGTTTTTCCGCCGTCCTCGGAGATATCAAAAAACGCCTTCCATGAGCCCTGCTCGGTTGACGCAGGTGCAATAATTATTCCGTCGGATGTGGTGAGGCACTTGTTTTTAACCGGACCTCTGCCACCCGATGTATCGCCCTCAACAAGCTCCTTGGGCTCTGTCCAGGTTGCACCGAAATCAAAGGTATCAACATACTTCGTTACCCATGTTTTTGTGTCATCACCGACTTTATAATAGAGTCTGGTATAAAGCGTGTTGCTTTCAAGCACGGGATTCCAATGCGCCTGCGTGTCGGAGGTTTCAATCTGCTTCGGCTCACTCCAGATTTGTCCGTCATAAACGGAATACCAGATTCGCACATCACTGCTGCCCTCTTCTTTGCCCGCAAACCATGCCGAAAGAATGTTTCCGTTAGGCATTTTTACAATCGTTGATGCGTGACTGCTGATAAAATGTTTTCTCGCTTCGAAAATCGCATCGGAATCACAGATAAATTCAATTTCCGATTTCGGATTGGTGCTGCCAATAAAAACGCTTGCAAGTCTTTCTGCCAAATCCGTAAAAATCTCAAACACGGGTGAAACCGTCTGCGGATAGGCTGCTGTTTCTTCTGCAGCAAAGCCTGTTGTGCCGACGCTTACTGCAGTTGCGGTTGCAAGTACAAGTGATAAACCTTTTTCAAAAATCTTTTTCATTATGTTAATCTCCTTTAAATTTATTGGGACTCTCTCCCTCACACCCATAAGACGAACCGAATTTTCATTTGGTCTAAAGAATTTTGAAAAATTTTTTCATATAAAAAATACGCCTCTGCAAAAACCGCAGAGGCATAAGCTTCTCTATGCTATTTTATATTGCCGTAATCAATCTTTTTATCCTTGAAATAATATTCACGGTCGTGCTCGCCGATTTCACGCAAAACCCTGCACGGATTTCCCACCGCAACAACATTTGAGGGAATATCCTTTGTTACAACGCTGCCCGCACCGATAACGGTGTTGTCGCCGATTGTTACCCCGGGAAGCACGATAACTCCCGCACCGAGCCAGCAGTTTCTGCCGATATGAACGGGCATATTGAACTGATATGCCTTCTCACGAAGCTCGGGCAAAACGGGATGACCCGCCGTTGCAAGAACAACATTTGGTCCGAGCATGGTGTAATCACCGACATAGATGTGAGTGTCGTCAACAAGGGTCAGATTGAAGTTTGCATAAACGTTTTTGCCGAAGTGCGTGTGCTTTCCGCCCCAGTTTGAGCGAAGCGGCGGCTCAATATAGCAGTTTTCGCCGATTTCGGCAAACATTTCCTTAAGCATTGCCTCACGCTTGCCAAGCTCCGTAGGTCTTGTCTGATTGAAGTCATAAAGCCTGTCAAGACACTTGAGCTGCTCATCCATTATTTCGTCGCCGTCGGGCAGATAGAGCATCCCCGACTGCATTTTTTCTTTTTCGGTCATTTTACCACCTGTTTTCAACATATTCACACCAAGTGAACAGGTCTTTTATTTCTATTTTTGTTCCGTCGTCAAGAGTCACGTCGCCGTTCCACATTCCGAAAATCTGATGGCAGTTCATTCTTCCGACCTTGAAATCAACGTCAGTATGGTTATCAAGAGTCGGTGTCATTGTCATGTTGAATCTGCCGTCCTCGGAGATAAATTTCCACTCCTCCAGATATCTGTCCTTCGGGAATTTTTCAACATCCACTGCACCGAATTTATGCACCTTGCCGTCATAGATAAGGCAGGTTTCGGTTGCATGGCTTTCGTTGCCGATTGCCCAGGTTATCTCAAATCCGAAAAGGTGCTTATCTCCGTTTTCGTCATTTATATATTGCGTTCCGCTGCCCCAATACCAGACCATTTTGTGAACGGTGTTCACTCTGCCCCAGTCGAGAGTGCAGAAGGAATCTTCTTTGGTGAATTTCAGCTCATAATCGCCCCATTTAACGCATCCCTCACAGGGCATACAGAACTGCTTTGTTGTCATAAAATACTTCGTTTTATCCTCATCAAAAGGAAAAACGGTTGTTATGCTTTCAAGGTCGGGCATTATATCCATCCGGACATTGCATTCAAGGATTTTTCCTTTATACGGCTGTCTGTACCAAAGAGTTCTTTCGGTTTCTTTGGTGTTAAAATCGAATTCCGCAGAGCCGATTTTATCCTTATAGCGGTTGGGAACATCGCCCTTTGCGGGAGGAACGTGCTTGTTTGCTCCGAGGAAATATTTCATGGCATCAATAATAACCTCGCCCGTTTCAAGGTCAACAACCTTTGCTCCCACATAGCCGCCGACATTGATGTTGGCAAAGCTTATGAGAATCTGCATCTTGCCCGCAAGAATATTATAGAAATCCCATTCTTTTCTGCTCATTATGCCCGTTTTGACATAATCTCTGTTATATGTAAAAACATTTTTTCTTGCCCAACCCTTGGCAAGCAGAGTTCCGTCGGGTGCAAGAAGCGGAGTTTCTTCGGTATACTCCGTCTGCTTTGATTTTTCTTTCCAATCATTAAAAGGCACATACGTTCTCGGCAATTCCTTGCTCATATTCACATCTCCCCATATCTTTTTAATATATTGTAGCTCATTTTGCCGATAATTTCAACACTTTCCTTCAACAAACCATTTGCCGTGGTTATCCTCATAAATAAAGGTTTCTTTCCCGTTAATCTGAACGGTATATCTTATCTCTCCGCCACCCACATTGAGAGATTTCACCTTGCAGCGGTTAAGCAGCCTTTCAACAATATAGACCGTTCCGTCCTCCCATTGAATACGCAGGGGTCGGCGTTTGCCGTCTTTGTCAACAAGAACATAAACATCAACAAACACCTTTCTGACCATATTTCTTTCCCCCTCACATCGCCGAACATTTGTTTGCTTTATTATATTACACCCGTTACGCCGAAATGTCAAGAGGAAAATCATGCAAAAAGCTCCGAAGTTTTCACCTCGGAGCGTTTTATTTAAAAGAATGTTTCGGGAACCTCTTTTCCGAATTCGGTGCAGGGCTCTTTTGACAGCTCAAAGCTGATTTTTCCGCCTGCAACAAGCTCGGAATATGTGAGATATGCCCGGTTTATCTTTGTTCCGTTAAGATAAACGGCTTTTATATAAGGATATTCGAGCGGGTCTTTGTTACACTCAACGGAAAGCTTATCCGAAACAGAGCATGAATGATATTTCGGGTCAAGCTTCACCTCTGCGGTTTTGAACAGCGGAGTGTTGATGAAATATGCCTCATGTGCGGGGCAAAGCTGTGCAAACCCGAGAGCCGAAAGAACATACCATGCCGAAAGCTGACCAACGTCCTCGTTTCCGCAGAAGCCGAATGCTCCCGTGCGGTAAGCCTCCTTCTGAACACGTCTTGTCCAGTACTGCGTTCTGTGAGGAAGTCCGAGCATACTGAAATAATGGGTTATGTTGTGACAAGGCTCGTTGGAATGGTTATAGTCATTGTTCCAGAGCTTTTTGAAATCCGCTTTTTTAAAGAATTTTTCAAGAAGTCTGACAGTGCGTTTCTCACCGAAAAGCTTGCTCAAGCCCTTTACGTCATAAGGCACAAACCATGACTGCTGATAAATATTGCTTTCCACGCAGCCGTTATCGCCGTATTTTCCCCACTCAAAAACAAATCTGCCGTTTTTGTGTCTGGGAGCCATAAATCCGAGCAAACGGTTAAAGTTTTCGCCGTAGCGTTTTGCTCTGCCTGCAAAATATTCGGCATCCTCATGCTTACCCATGGCTTCGGCAAACTTCGCCATGGTGAAATCCGCAAGCAGGAATTCAAGAGTATCGCTGAGCTTTTCAGGGAAATAGCAATCTTCCTTATACTGTTTGCAGTCGGGTCTTAACGATATGAAGGGTTTGCCGAAAAGCTCCGTTGCACCGAGGCACGAAGCCTTTGCGATTTCATAGGTTTTTTCGGCATCAACGGTTTTTATTCCTTTGATATGTGCATCGGCAATAACAATCAGTCCGGGGTCGCCGACCATGCTGTGCGAATCGTTTCCGAGAAGCTCCCATCTGGGGAATGAAATTCCTCTGCATTCCGCAATTTTAACCAGCGAATTGACATCATCCCTAACCATATCGGGGCGGATTATTCCCAAAAGAGGGAATTCGCTTCTGTAAACATCCCAGCCGCTGAACACCATACGGTGGGTATATTCATCGGTTTCGTATATTTTGCCTTCAATGGAGAATTTTCCGTCAACATCGGCGGCAATTCTGGGGTCAAGGAGCGTATGATAAAGGCAGGTGTAAAAAATCTTAAGGTCTGTTTCGTCAGAGCCGGTAACGCTGACACCCTCAAGAGCCTTTTCCCATGTATCGAATGCAGTTTCGGCTTTTGCGTCAAAATCAAAGTCGGGGCATTCCTGCTCAAGATTTTTGCGTGCACCGTCAAGGCTGACATATGAAATTCCGCATTTTACGCAGATTTCCTTTGCATCGCTGCCGAAGCAGGCAAGAACTCCAATGTCTTCATTTTCAAAGCTTTTTACGCTTTCATCAATGAATTCTTCATTTGAGAAAAACTGCATTTTCTTTGCGGGAACGGAAATTTCACAGACAAAATATAAGTCATAGGAAATTCTTCCGCCTCCCCTGCCGAAACCGCCGCCCGCAGGTGTACAATGAATGTGACCCTCGATGCGTCTGTCATTTACGATTCTGACCTCCTCAAAATCTGCGTGTCCGCCGATTCTGCGTGAAAGGTTGAATATGATTCTTGCATCTTCGCCCTCGGGATATGTGAAGCGGAGCATTCCCGTACGCTGCGTTACGGTTGCCTCTGCAAGAATTTTGTATCTGTCAAGAAAAACGGAATAATATCCCGCCTTTGCGGTTTCTTTTTCGTGAGAGAAGGGTGATTTCCAGCCCTCTTTTCCTTTTTTGAAGGTAACCTCTTCATTGCTGCCGCTGCGAAGGTCGGTTTCGCCGATGACCGGCATAATCTGAACATTGCCCAGATCGCCGTACCAGCCGATTCCGCTCATGTGATTGAAGCTGAAGCCCTCGATTGTGTTGTGGCAATAGTTATAGCCCGTGCCGTTGTCGCCGCCCGTTACCGTATCGGGAGAAAGCTGCACCATTCCGCCTGGCAGACACGCACCGGGATAAGTTTTTCCGCCTCCGTGCCAGCTTTCAGCCTGCTCATCGCCAACCGTTCCTATTATCGGGTCAATATATTTTGCTTTGCTCATATTCTTCACCTGTATATTGAATTTCCTGTTAAGTATACACCATGTTCTTGGTTTTTTCAATAATTAACCTTATTTTTGTTGACCTTAAACTTTATATTAAGTATAATCAAATTACAGTCCGCATGAGGAGAATTGAAATGGAGCAAAACAAATTTTCAAAGCATATTGACATAATGAACATTGAAATTGCCGACCCTTTCTGGTCAAAGGAAATCGAACTGATAAAAAATGAGGTTGTTCCCTATCAGTATGATGCCCTGCACGACAGAATCGAGGGTGCGGAAAAGAGCCATGCAATTGAGAATTTTGTCAAAGCAGGAAAAATTGCAGACAAGCTGAAAAATGGCGAAGCCGTGCCCGTCTACCCTGCCGACAAATGGCACTATCATGACGGCAACGCTCACCCCGATGCCTTTCACGGCTGGGTTTTTCAAGACAGCGATGTTTATAAATGGCTTGAAGCAGTTGGTTATATTCTCTCCTGTCATCCCGACGGCGAGCTCAAAAGCAAGGCTGACGAGGTTATAAGGCTTGTCTGCTCCGCACAGCTCGAAAACGGCTATCTTGACACGCTTTATATAATCAACAACCGTGACGAAATTTTCTCAAACCTCAAGGATTTTCACGAGCTTTACTGCTTCGGTCATCTTGCCGAGGCTGCGGTCGGTTATTATAAATCCACAGGTGACAAAATGCTGCTTGATGCCGCCTGCCGTTTTGCGGATTTGATTTGCCAAACCTTCGGCGAGGATAAAATCAAGGGCTACGGCGGTCACGAAATTGCAGAGATGGCTCTTGTTAAGCTCTATGACGTTACGGGCAAGCGGGAATATCTTGACACCGCAAAATTCCTCATAGACGAAAGAGGAAAGAAGCCCTATTACTACGATATTGTGCTCGGAAAAGAAACGGTTGACGACAACTATCACTACAATCAGGCTCATTGTCAGCCGAAAAATCAGCACGAAGCCGTGGGGCACGCCGTAAGAGGAGTTTATCTTTACAGCGGAATGGCGGATGTTGCAAAGCGTTTCGGCGACGAGGAGCTTTACACCGCCTGCAAAAAGCTGATTGACAACATAATCAATCAGAAAATGTATATCACGGGCGGAATCGGCTCAACGGTTGACGGCGAAGCATTCAGCTTTAACTACGATTTGCCCAATGACCTTGCCTACAGCGAAACCTGTGCTTCAATCGGGCTGATTTTCTTTGCACGCAGAATGCTTGAAATTGAGCCTGACGCAAAAATTGCGGATACAATTGAGCGTGCGCTTTATAATACGGTTTTATCGGGCATGGCACAAGACGGAAAGAGCTTTTTCTATGTCAATCCCCTTGAAGTTTTGCCCGAAGCTTCGCACAAGGATTCACGCAAGCGGCATATCAGACCTGTAAGGCAGAAATGGTTTGGCTGTGCCTGCTGCCCGCCCAACCTTGCAAGGCTGATTTCGTCAATCGGCGAATACTGCTTCACGGAAAACGAAAACACGTTTTTTGTTCACCAGTTTATCGGCAGCAAGGTGAATTCTGACAAAGCAACGCTTGAAATCATTTCGTCTTATACAGATAACGGCAAGGTAAAATTTAAAATAAATCCCAAAGAAAAATTCATTCTTGCCGTGCGTATTCCGTCGTGGTGCGATAATTATAAATTCTCACATTCCTGCGAAGTCAAAGACGGTTATGCTTATTTTGAAATTGAGAACGAGGTTGTTATTGATGCGGAATTTGAAATCAAAGTCAAAATGATAAAATGCTCAAACAAGGTCCGTGCAAACGTTGACAAGGCTGCGGTTACAAGAGGTCCGTTTGTTTACTGCATTGAGCAAGCGGATAACGACAAAAACCTGCAAATGCTGAAAATCAGCAAAAATCCCGAATTTGAGCTTGACGGTGATTCGGTTATTGCAAAAGGCTGCAGAGAAAAAGAAATCGATGACCTTTACAGCGAATGGAGCGAAACCGAAGCCGAAGAAGTCAAAATCAGGCTCATTCCCTATTACAAATGGGGCAACAGAGGCGAAAACGAAATGAGTGTTTATATAAGGATATAATTGTATTTATGGAGGCAAAAAATGAGTATAATAGATACATTCGATTGTAACGGCAAAGAAATAATCGAGGCAGGAAAAAATGTAAAAAAGATAGACAAATTTCCCAAAACAGTAATTATTGTTTTTTCTGCAAAGTTTTGTTCCCTGTTTCTCAACAAATATAATGCAACAGAAATAGGGCATCTAAACGGAGGAGGGCAAGAATATCCTATTTATCAATTTGAATATAAAGGTGTTCAAATGGGCTTTTTTAACACTGTTATTGGCGGAGCAGGTGCATCTGCATTTTTAGAAGAGCTCATTGCATTAGGTGCAGATAAATTCTTATATTTTGGTTCCTGCGGTGCATTGGATAAAGAAATAGCCGAGGGACATTTGATAGTTCCCGTAGCAGCCTACAGAGATGAAGGTGTGAGTTACCATTATGCAAAAGCATCCGACTTTTTGGAAATTAAATCAGCTCCCAGATTAACAAAGATTCTTGAAGATATTTGTGTACCATATAAAACAACAAAAACATGGACAACAGATGCTTTTTACAGAGAAACCGATAACAATTTGGATATGCGTAAGAAAGATGGATGCGGTGTTGTTGAAATGGAGTGTGCTTCTGTTATGTCAGTAGGACAATTCCGAAAAAAGGACGTCTATCAGTTCTTATATGCGGCAGACTGTTTAGGTGATAGCAGTTGGGATAAACGGATGTTAGGAAATATGCCCGCAGATTTAAGAGAGAGGATTCTTGTGGTTGCCATTGAGGTGGCAAGCAGATTGTGAAATTCAAATCAAAGATAATAAATCCCAATTTGTATATACAAAAAAGACAAGGTGAAAAACTCGCCTTGTCTTTTGCTTTTTATTTACTTTGCAACGGGAACGTTGATTTCAAGGTCAGTCAAGGGGAAGGAGCAGCAGGGATGAATGCAGCCGAATTTGTAGTCTGCAAGTCGGCGGTATTCAAGATGCTCGGGAACATAAACCTTGCCCGAAATCAGATGCGAATGGCAGAATCCGCATTCGCCGCTGCGGCAGCGTGCGGGAACGGAAAGTCCGTTCTTTTCGATTGTCTGCATAACCGAATCTGCGGATGAACCGAAGATAATATATGTCTTATCCTGAATTGTAACGGTGATTTTGATTTTATCGGGTACGCCTGCGGGATAATCGGGCTGCGAAGCGGGATTACGGAACTCACCGAACATTTCATGGCGGATATATTTCTTTTGAAGTCCGATTTTTTCAAGCTCTTTGTCAACAAACTCGTACATCTGCTGCGGTCCGCAGAGGAACACCGAATAGGGCTCGTTTTCGGGAGCATATTTCTGAATAAGCTCCGCCGTGATGAAGCCCTTTTCAAGACCCTTTACGCCTCTTTTTGTCTTTTCGCTCAAAACATGAACAACCTTGATTTTGTCGCATTTCTTTTCGAGTTCTTCAAGCTCCTCACGGAAAAGAATATTATCGTAGTCACGGCTGCCGTAGAGAAGAGTCATTTCAAAATCCTCATCGCCGTCGGCAATTGCGTTTGCCATTGAGAGGAAAGGAGTGATTCCGCTGCCGCCTGCAAGACAGATAACCTTTTTTGCATCACGGAGGGGCTGATATTCAAAGTTGCCCGAAGGTGCGGAAACCTCAACATTTGCACCCTCTGTCCATGTGTCGAAAATATAGCGTGACATAAGTCCGCCGTCAACAAGCTTGATTGTTAAAACATATTTACCCTCAAGCGAATCCTTGGGCGAGGATGAAATCGAATATGCTCTTGTTACGGGCATACCCTCGATTGTTTCAAAAACGGTAAGATATTTGCCCGCTCCAAAATATGCAAGCTCTTTTGTTCCTCTTTCGGGGTCGGGAACAAGGGTAAAGCTTTTGCAGTCGGGTGAAATATCCTTAACCTCTGCAACCTTAAGATACTGACGTTTGGGGTGGAGTGCCTTGGCAAGGGTCATTGCCTGGTCTGATATCTGCACAAGCTCCGAGGGTGCAGACTCAAATCTTGTCTGACGTCCCTTAAGCAAGGGTAAAAATTCCTTTACCTTGAGTGATTTTAAATTTGCCATCTTATTTACCCTCCTTAATCTTCTTGACAACAATTCCGCCTGCTTTTTCGCCCGTGTAGTATGCACAGCCGTAGCCGTCACCTCTCTCCTGCGATGCACCGCAGAAGAAGAAATTGCTGAAGGGCTGGTCCTGCATATACTGAACGGTTCTGGGAATCATGCTGTCCCATTTTTCAAGCATATAGCCGTAGGGAGTTCCCCAGGGAGTATTGAGATAGCGTGCGAAGGTTGGAGGAAGTGCAATTTCGATTTCCTCAATATAGGGTGTTATGGAGATGTTGAGAGTCTTTTCACAGGTTTCAATCATATCCTTTGCAACCTTGGTTTTGAATTTTTTATAGTCCTGCGGCTTGATATCCTTCATAACGTCGCCGAAGGTCATTGTTGTAAGGAAAAGCTGGCTTGTGCCCTCGGGAGTGCAGTCGGGAATGATTTCGTTGAGGCAGTTAATAATGCAGAAGCCGCTGAAAAAGTTCTGTGCCGCTTCATACTGCTTATCGGAATCCGAATCGGGAGCAATGAAGATTGAATAGTCCTTGATTCCGAGCTCCTCCTTGGTTTTATTCATGCCGAGGTAAACGGTTGTGAGCGAGCAGGCAATCTTTCTTGCGTTGAGCATCTTAAGCTGCTTTTCGGGAATATCCTTTTTATCAAACAAATCGTTCCATACGGCGTTGGGTGAGGAATTGCAGATAAAATATTTGCCGTAAACCTCTTTTTCGCCGTTGATAACAACGCCTGCGGGCTTACCGTTTTCCATGATAACCTTGGTAACCTCGGAGTTATACCAGATATCTCCGCCGTTATCACGGATAACCTTATCGATTGAAAGGCTCATTTCGTGGCTGCGAAGGCGGGGAATACCCGTTCCGCTCTTAACGTAGCTGTGAAGCACGCACATATAATAGAGGAAGTCAAACTTTGATGCGGGTGAGCCCATGTAGCACCAATAGGTGTTGAAAATATCCTGTGCCTTTTTGGGCATTCCGAGTGCATCAAGACCCTCTTTGACTGTGTGGGTTACCATTCTCATGATGTCGGGAACATCCTTGAGCGAGCCGGGAAGCTTTGTTGGGTCGTCAAGGCATTCAAACGCCTTGAACATACGGGTTGAAAGGTCAAACGCCGCCATACAGCTGTCATATGAGCCCGGAACAAGCTCGTCAAGCTTTCTTGCAAAGGGCTGGAAGCCTACGGGCATACGGGCATCAACCGTTACCATTACGCCGTTTTCATTGAGAAAAGCATCCTTGTCCCCTTCCTTTGCGGGAACAACAAGGCGGAAGGTTGAGTCATGCTTGCACCAGTCAACCTCTGCACCCATACGGCAGAACATTTCTTCAATCGAGCCGACTTCTTCGGGGCTGCCGATGCTTGCAAGCTCATGCAACGAGGGCTCAAACTCAAATCTTCCTCTTACGAATGAGGATGCGGAGCCGCCGGGAATGTTATGTCTTTCCAAAAGAAGGGTGGAAAGTCCCGCTTTGGCACAGGTTGCTGCCGCGGCAAGACCGCCGTTACCTGCACCGATTATGATTACGTCATATTTTTTCATCATTCAACCTCCGTATGAATGCTATTTTGAACTGATTGTTTTTTCTTTCAATATGTGCTTGTATCAGTCGCCGAGAAGTCCGTAATATCTGCCCATCCAATAGGGAAGAAGGTAAATATAGGGCATCATTGCTCTCATTCCGTTTGCACCTGCCGTGCCGGGAAGGGTTGCGGTGCGGTTAACGATTTTGCTGTTGATGTCTACAAATCTTTCAGCACCCGAATCGCACACAAACGGGTTTCCGTCATAGTGAACAAGCACTCTTGACGAATATTCAACGGGATATTTAAGCTGGGGCGGAATTCCCATAGCCTCCTGCTCGGTATCCCAGACAATGTCTTTTCTGTAGCTGTTATAAATTGGCCATCTTATGAGGTCAAGGTTCATTTCGGAAAGCGATTTCGCCGCATTTTCAACGTCGCAGCTGTTATTTGTGAGTGCACCGTAAACAATGTTGAAGAAGGGTGAACGCTCAACTCTTTCGTATTCCCAATGGTGATTAAGACCCATTTTGAAAATCTCATTGTGAGCCTCATTATCCGTGTAGGCAATGAGAGGATAAATGTTAACGAAGTCAAGCTGGTCATCGATATGAGCAACGTGACCGTCCTCAACCTTATACTGCATACAGTTCATCGCATAGTGATGCTTCTTTATGAGCATATCAAAAACTTCGTTGTATTTTTCATCGCCCGTAACGTGATATGTTGTTTTGAGGAACGAAAGAATTTCAAGGGAATTTGTGCCTCTTTCGTAATACCATCTGTCGTCATTATTGAGAAGGTCGGGCTCCCAGTTTGCCCATGTTGTGGGAACGCCGTCAACGTCTGTAAGGTGGAAATTGTTCTCAATTATATGGTCTGTAATTGTTTTGACAACCTCTGCAATTTTTTTCTTTTCTTTCTTATCGGCAACAAGGTCAAAATAAATTCCGTATGCGAAATAATGACCCGTCATTTCGTCGCTGGAGGTTTCGCCGAGCCATTCGCAATCGGGATTATCCTCACAAACGTGCCATTCCTCTCTGTTGCCTGTCATAAAGTTTTCTTCGTGTGAATATCTTGTTGCTCTTGCGGTGAAGCCCTTTCTGCCCGTAATTTCCGTGAGCTTAATCATTGCTTCAACTGCCTTTTTGGCGTTTGCCTTTGCGGCAGCATCACCCGTTACGGCATAGCGGAAGCACTGGCTGGCACAGTAAAGACCCGTGAAAAGTCCGTCATTGTCGGAATTGGGCAGCCAGCCCGACTCCATATCGCCGTATTTGCGAAGCTCTCTTGAAACCTGATAGCCTTCATTTCTTGTGAAATATTTAACCGCAAGCTCGTCATAGTGCTTTGCTTTTTCTTCAAGAGTCATGTACTTTGAGGTGATAAGGCTGATACCTTCGGGAGTTACGGCGGCAATTGTTCCCTTGTCAGAAACGGCAAGCTTTGTTACCGTTGGGTGCATAAGCCACGCACCGTATGAAAAATATGAAATTTTGCCTTCAATAAGAGTGATTAACCCTGTGTTTGTTGCAAAGTATTTTTTGCCGTCGGGTGCAAAATACATATCGTTGAATGAACCGTCGGGCACGGAATAGAAATCGTTGCCGTTAAACCAGTAGTTTCTGCCGTCATAGATGTTAAGACCCTCGTCGGAGCCTACCCAGAGGTGACCGAGCGAATCAACTGCTGCACAGTTGATTTTTTGGCTTAAAACGCCCGACATATCGGGGGTAATCTCTGCCCAATGGCGGCGCTTGCCCTTCATTGAAAGAAGTCCCTCTTCGGTGCAGCCGATATAAACCGTTTCGCCGTATTTTGATTTATTATCGTGTGCGGCAAGGCAGACGGTTTTTTCGGGCACATCAACAATCTGTCTGAATTCGCCGTTTTCTTCAAGATAGAGTGCCGCTTCGGTAATGAGCCAGAGTGATTTATCAAGAGCAACGGAAATATCAATTACGGGTGCATCAAAATCCGCAATTTTCTTGATTTTACCTTTTTTGATTTCGGCAAGCGAATTGCCAACAGCCGCAAAAAGTCTGCCGTTTCTTGAAAAGAGCTTTGAAACGCTTGCGGAAATCTTTTTAAATTTGCCGTCAGTATACTCAACAAGACAGTCGGGCTGTGCTATGTAAAGAATTTCACCGTCAAAGGCAACGGATGTAACGTTTTCAACGTCTATACCGTTATCTGCGGTTATAAAAACCTTGTCGAACTGTTTGAATTGACCGAAATTCAGAGTTGCTTTTTTCATATGTGTTCTCCCATTGTTTTTTATTATTTTAAGATTATCATATTTCCGACGTTTTGTCGACATACGTTTTTCGGATTTCGTCTGCCGTGGGCATCGAATTTACCGCACCCATGCGTCCTACGGCAAAGCTCCCCGCCCTGTTTCCCATATCGCAGGCGGCGTAAATGTCACCGCTGCGTACAAATTCAAGAGCCATTGCAGCCGTAAAGCTGTCGCCCGCCGCAGTTGTGTCAACAACCTTGCAGGGATAGGACGGAATGATTTTCAGCCTTTCACCGTCCCAGACGCTGCAGCCTCTTTCGCCGAGCTTCAGCACAACAAACTTTGCCCTGCTTCTCTCCGAAAGAATTTTTGACGCTTCAAGAATCGTTTTTTCACTGTCGGGATAAACGCCCGTAAGAGCCTTGGTTTCGCTTTCGTTTGGAGTTATAATCGTTACGCCCTGCATTTTTTCAAGAGCAAAATTCTTTGCAGGTCCGCAGTCAACAACGGTGACCGCACCTTTTTCGATTGCACGGTTTACGCATTTTATAACAACCTCCTCACGGGTTTCAAACTGTACCAGAAGAAGGTCAAGGCTTTCGTCTATGCAGTCTGCCGCTTCGTCGGGGTCAATTTCGGCATTGGCTCCCTCATAAACAACAATGCGGTTTCTGCCCTCACCATCAAGAATGATTGCGGCAAGTCCCGTCTGCGACCCGCCTGTTGAAACCTTGGAAACGTCAACTCCGTTTTTCTTAAGGTTTTCAAGCAGCTTATGACCGTTTGTGTCATTTGCAACCTTTCCCGCAATTTTGGTTTTTGCTCCGAGGCGTGCAAGTCCGATTGCCTGATTCGCACCCTTGCCGCCGCAGGCATAGCCGTAAGATGTGCCCAAAACATTTTCGCCGACATCGGGCACTCTTTCCATGTTAAGAATGATATCCATGTTTATGCTGCCGACAACCGCAGCCTTTATTTTGCTGTACATATAATCTCCTATAAAGCAGCTCTGAATTCGTCAGCCGCCTGCTTCATATCCTTGTCTTTGATAAACAGGCTGCTTGTGCCGAGCACGAATATATCTGCTCCGCAGGCACTCAATTTTCTGCCGTTTCCGGGGCTTATGTTTCCGTCAACCTCAATGGGAATATGGGAGCAGCCGAGGCTGTCAAGAAGCTCTCTTGCGTGCTTTGTTTTTCTTTCCGCACCCGCAAAAAGCTTTTGTCCCGCAAAGCCGGGACTGACGGTCATAACCAGAGCCATATCCATATAATCCGTCAGATATTCCATTGATTCAAGAGGAGTCTGGGGATTGAGAGCAAGTCCCGTTTTTATTCCCTTGCTACGGATTTGTTCAAGAGTGCGGTGAATGTGGATATCCGACTCATAATGAACGCAGAGATAATCGTTTTCGTCAAGCTTCATCATATCAATAAACCTTGACGGCTGATTGACCATCATGTGAACATCAAGCGGAATATCGGTTATTGATTTGACGGCATTGACAAGGTCAAAGCCCAGAGTTATATTCGGCACAAAGCTGCCGTCCATGATATCAAGATGCAAAAGGTCAATTCCTGCTTTTTCAAGCTCGCAAACCGAATTTTTGAGCTGCGTTAAGTCGGCACACATCAGCGATGCAGACAATAATTTTTTCATTCAAATCAATCCTTATTAAGTTCTTTTACGGTTTCATATGCCGTTTGCGGATAGTCGGTCATAATGCAGTCCGCTCCGTTTTCGGCAAGAAGTCTGATTTCGTCAACGCTGTTGATTGTCCAGTACTGAACGGCAATGTTATTTTTGTGGGCATAATTCAGCATCTCTCTTGTGCCGAGATTGATAATGTTGTCAAGAGCACTTGAACCGTAGGGAATCTGCAAAGCAGCATATGATGGGCTGACATCCTGAAGATTCCAGTTCATTCTGAAATAGAAATAAAACTGAATTGCTTCAATCGCATCCGCCGTGCGTGAAATTTCGGGATATTCCGATTTCATATAAGCCGAAACATCGGGTGCAAAGGTTGACCAGATTGCTCTGTTCTGCAAATTACGCTCGGTTATGATTGAATAAAGCCTGTCAACCGCTCTTCTTCCGTTGCCGCCGATGCTCTTGATTTCAATACAGTATTTATATTCACCGTTGCTGTTTGCTTCGATATAGTCGATTATCTCATCACAGGTCACAACCTTGAGGTTATAGGGAATATCGTCACCTCTTAAACCCCTGTAGGGATATTCGCCGTTGATTTCAAAATTTTCGCCGAGATTGAGCACCTGTGCTTCTTCGAGAGTTACGGATGAAACATAAACATTCTTTTTTCCGAACGCTTCAACCGCATTTGATGTATCGTCATATGTAAGGTTATGAAGAAGAACGAGCTCGCCGTCTTTGGTTATCTGAACATCAAATTCAAGAGTGTCAACGCCGAGAGTATCGTTCTGCTCTATGATGTTTTCAAACGCCATGAGAGTGTTCTGCGGTGCAAGCCCCGCACCCGAACGGTGAGCTGCAATGTCGGGATTCTTGTGCTCGGTTATGTATAGATTGGTCGATTCGGGATAGGTTTCAACGGGAGTATTCGGGTCGCCCGCATCGCCCATTGTAAGCATAATCGGAATGAGCATAAGTGCCGCCACAACTCCGTGAAAAATGTTTTTTATCGTGAGAATTATTGATGCCATTCAGTTATCCTCCGTTGCTTTAATATTTCTATTATATATTAAATTTAAATGATATTCAAGAAGTTAACGTATTTTGTTGTTATTTATTTGAAGATATGTTATAATTTTTTCATTGCAATCGGTAAGACGGCAAGGTTGCTTTGTCCGTATGCGGATATCTTGTTCTTGAATAAAACATAACAGGCGGTGATTGAATGACCGAAAAATTTCATAATATCGGAATTATGGCTCACGTTGACTCGGGAAAAACAACCCTGACGGAGCAGCTTCTTTATCTGACGGGTGCAATCCGTCAGGCGGGAAGCGTTGATTCGGGCACAGCCGCAACAGACAGCCTTTCAATCGAAAAGCAGAGGGGTATTTCCGTACGCACCGCCACGGCATCAACTCAATGGAAAGATATCACAATAAACATAATTGACACACCGGGTCACGTTGACTTTGCGGGCGAGGTTGAGCGTGCACTCTCCGCTCTTGACTATGCCGTTGTCATAGTTTCCGCTGTTGAGGGAGTGCGTGCACACACGGAAAACATACTCAAATCCCTTGATGCCGCAAAGCTGCCGAGAATTGTTTTCATAAACAAAATCGACAGGGCGGGTGCAGACTCGGCATCGGTTATTTCGGAGCTGAAAAGCATTTCTTCGCAGTCATATTTTCTTCTTTCCGAAACGGAAAATGAGGGGTTTGATAATCCCTCTGTGAAAACAATTGACGGAGAAAAATTTGCCGTTGCCGCAACCGAAGCTCTTGCAGACCTCTGCGACGAAGCGGCAGATGCTTTTCTCTGTGATGAAGCATTAACCGAAGAAAGAGCCGTTGAGCTGATAAAAAAAGAAATTTCCGACTGCAGGCTGACTCCCGTTTTGTGCGGAAGTGCGAAGCTTTCAATCGGAATCAGAGAGCTTGCGGATATTCTTGCAAAGCTCATGCCATCCGCTGAAAGACGGGCTGCTGACGGACTTTGCGGAATAATTTTCAAGATTGAACATGATAAAAATTTGGGGAAAGTTTCCCACATAAGACTTTTCGGCGGCGAAATTTCAAACCGTGACGAGGTTGAAATCATCTCCCCTGCCGATAATATTACCGCCGATTCCGATGCGGTTGAAATTGAAGCAAAACCTCCCGCAAAAGAAAAGGTTTCTCAAATCAAAAGCTTTTCGGGTGCACGGCTTACCGATACGGGTATCGTCAAAAGCGGTGACATCGCCGCCGTATGCGGTCTGCCCTCTGCAAAAACGGGTCATTTCATAGGCTCGCTTGCCGTGAGCGAATCCGCAAAGCTTGTCAACCCGTTTTTGAGAGTCAGAGTCACTCCCTCTGACGGCGACCAACTGAAATTGCCCTCTCTTGCTGCTGCTTTGGGTGAGCTTTCCGACGAGGAGCCCTATATAGATGCAAAATGGGAAAACGGTCAGAAGGAAATCACAATCAGCACAACGGGCAAAATCCAGCTTGAGGTTATCGACACCCTTTTAAAAGAACGTTATAACCTTTCGGCGGCATTCTCTCCGCCTACGGTTATCTATAAAGAAACGCCCTCGCAAAAGGGCTATGCACGGGCAAGCTACACCATGCCGAAGCCCTGCTGGGCGGTTGTTGAATTCATTTTCGAGCCGATGCCCCGAGGCTACGGCGTTTCGTATCACGGCAGACTGCCCTCAAACCAATGCTTTTACAGGTATCAGTCACACATACGCACCTCGTTCAACAGCTGTCTTGAACAAGGTCTTTACGGTTGGGAGGTAACCGATTTCAAGTGCACCCTTGTCGGCGGCGAGCACCACACAATCCACACCCATCCGCTCGACTTTTTCGTCTGCACCCCCATGGCATTCATGAACGGGCTGAACGAAAACGGCTCTACCATTCTTGAACCGCTGCTGAAAATCAGAGTTTCCGCCCCCGCCGACCTTTCGGGCAAGGTGCTTTCCGAAATCGTCAAAATGGGCGGCGAATACGATTCACCCGTCATCCGCTCGGACAATGTTGTTTTGGAGGCGATTGTTCCCGTTGCAACATCTATGGATTTTCCGACAAAGCTTGCGGTTATTTCGTCGGGCAAGGCGGTGCTCAATCAGTCATTCTACGGCTACCGTGAATGCCGTGACGGTCTGGAACACATCAATCCGCGCAGAGGAGTTAATCCCCTTGACCGTTCAAAATGGATACTCTACGCAAGAGGCGCATATCAGACAGATTAAAAGGTGATAAAATGAAAGAAAAGAACAACATTCTTATATCGGTATTGCTTTTTATGAGCATGTTTCTGCCGGTTATCAGCCTGATTCTTTACTGCTTCGGATATACTGTTACACTCATAAGCTATACCGCTTTTTCCGTTGTTTCGGCTTTGATTTTCGTTGTTTCTGCATATGTGATTTCCAAAGCCGGGAAATTGAATCCGAACAAAACATTGAGAATTTTAATCTCTCTTCTTCCCCTGTTTTCACTTATCAACGCACTTATTTACATTTATAAATCCAAATCCGTTGCGGTTGTTATATGCATGATTATCTGTTTTATCTGCTCTGCTGTTGTTGCAGAAAGAATCTGTAATCATAAAATCGCTTCCGTATTAACCTCAATGGTTTTATCTCTTCCGATTCTTATTGTTTCATTTGCAGTCGTGTTTCTCGGAAATATCGGCGTAAATACGATTGTTGACAGAATCTACTCCCCTGAAAAAACATATTATGCTGAAATTGTTGACAGCGATCAGGGAGCATTGGGCGGTGACACGGTTGTTTATGTTTATAAAAACAACAAGCTCGATTTGTTTTTTATGACAGTAAACAAAACTCCTCAGCGTGTTTATCTCGGCGATTGGAGAGAATACGAAACCATGCAGATAACCTGGAAAAACGAAAACTGCTTGCTGATTGATTCAGAGGAATACACAATTAATAATTAACATGGTGATAAAATGAAAGAATTACACATGATTTGCAATGCTCATCTCGACCCTGTATGGTTATGGCAGCGACCCGAGGGCATTGCTGAAGCAATATCCACATTCCGTGTTGCCGCAGATTTCTGCGAGGAATTTGACGGCTTTGTTTTCAATCACAACGAATCCGTGCTTTACGAATGGGTTGAGGAAAACGAGCCTGAGCTTTTTGAAAGAATTCAAAAGCTTGTTAAAAAAGGAAAATGGCGTATCATGGGCGGCTGGTATTTACAGCCCGACTGCGTTATGCCCTGCGGCGAAAGCTTTATCCGTCAGATTGAAACAGGCACAAAATATTTTATGGAGAAATTCGGTGTAAAACCGCTGACTGCCATTAACTTCGACCCGTTCGGTCACACAAGAGGTCTTGTTCAGATCTTAAAGAAATGCGGCTATGAATCCTATGTTTTCATGCGTCCCTCACGGGTCGAAGCAGAGCATGATTTCATATGGAAAGGCTTTGACGGCAGCGAAATCATTGCCCACAAAATGAACTGCGGATATAATTCGGGTAAGGGTAAGATTCTTGAAAAAATCAACCGTATTCTTGAAAGAGAATACGGTGACGGCATAAACATGATGTTTTGGGGCATCGGCAACCACGGCGGCGGTCCGTCAAGAGAGGACCTCATCATCATTACCGATTTCATGAAAAGCAACCCCCAAAAGGGACTTATGCATTCGTGGTGTGAAAACTATTTTGACCGTATAGACAAATCAAATCTTAAAACCTTTGATGAATCTCTCAACTACACAATGGTTGGCTGCTACACCTCCATGAACCGTATAAAGCAGGCTCACAGACGGCTTGAAAATGATTTGGCGGTCTGCGAAAAAATGCTTGCATTAAGCGGTGTTCCCTATGATGAGAAAGAGCTTGAAAAAGCGGTTAAGGCTTTGCTTTTCTGCGAGTTCCATGACATTCTTCCGGGCTCAAGTATCAAAGCCGCCGAAGAGGATTCTCTTCGCCTTTTCTCCTACGGAAACGAGATTGCCGAAAAATACAAAACCAAGGCATTCTTTAAGCTTTGCCAAGGTCAGCAAAAAGCAAAAGACGGCGAAATCCCCGTTCTTGTTTTTAATCCCCACCCCTACAAAATCACAGAGAACATCGAGGTTGAATTCCAACTCCAAGACCAGAATTGGAACGAAAATGAGGTTACAATCGTAACCGTGCGTGACAGCAAGGGCAATTATCTTCCCTCACAGAACGAAAAAGAAGCCTGCACATTCAGCCTTGACTGGCGTAAGCGTGTCTGCTTCAGAGCGGAGCTTGAACCCATGAGCATCAACCGCTTTGACTGTGAGCTTCATGTTGAAAATATGCCCAAACGCAAAATTGAGCCCTGCACACAGACAGACGAGCATTTCACCTTTGACAACGGTAAAATGCAGGTGCTTATAAGTAAAAAAACAGGTCTTATCGACAAATACTGCGTTAACGGCATTGATATGCTGAATCCCGAAAGTGCAAAGATTACGGCGTTCAAGGATAACGAAGACCCGTGGGGAATGACCGTTGAAGGTTTCAATGAACACATCGGAGAATTCACTCTGTTAAGCGCAGAAAAAGCAAACGCATTTAACGGCTATTCCGAGGAAACACTCGAAAACGTGAGGGTTATTGAAAACGGCGCTGTAAGACTTAAAATTCAAGCAATTTTCGGCTATGCGGAGTCCTTTGCCGTTGTTACCTACATCTTGCCTAAAAACGGAGATTATATTGACATCAAAATCAGAATGCTCTCCAACAACAGCAGCAGATTTTACAAGCTTTCTTTTGACACGGCTTTCAACACTCCCGAATTTATCGGTCAGACCGCATTCGGAAAAGAAAAGCTTCGCACAGGCGGCGAGGAGGCTGTTTTCCAGAAATGGTGCGGTGCTTTTGAAAACGACAAGGGTCTTGCGGTGTTGAATAAAGGCACCTACGGCGGCAGCGTTGACAAAAATATTTTCAATATTTCGCTGCTTCGTACTCCTGTTTACTCCGCTCATCCCATCGGTGACAGACAGCTCGCGGATTCCGACCGCTCACACGACAGAATAGACATCGGCGAGCGTGATTTTGAATACAGACTGACTGCTGACACAGCTTATCTTGACAAGCAGGCGGAAATCTTTAATCAGCCCTGTATTTCTCTTTCATTCTTCCCCTCGGGTGCAGGCGAAAAGAAAGATACGCGAGTTGAAATTGATAACTCCTATATCATTCTTTCAAGATATGAAAAAACTGCTGACGGCATAAAAATACGTCTGTTTAACTCATCAGATATCCCCGCATCTGCAAATTTATTTATTGACAGCAACAAATTCAAAATCGATTTCAGCAAGTTTGAGATTAAGACATTTATTTACAAGGATAACACAATTAACGAAACTGCCATGATATAAGCAAAAATCACCTGCAGCCTTTAAAGGTTACAGGTGATTATATTTTATCTGTTACGCCATTTATTCATAAGCACTCTCATGAACAGTCCGCCCTGCACGGTGCGATGGCGGAAGGATACCCATTTGCCGCTGACGGTGTCATACCAATCGGTCATGGGAACACGGCTGTCGGTTTCGTTATATGCTTTCCAAAGAGGTGCAATGTAATCCGCAAAAACCTTTTTGCTTGACGCCATTGAAGCTGTCCAGACAAGCCAGTCGGATTTTGTGTAGTCCGCACGGCTGTCAAGAGGCATTCCGTATTTGTTGAAATGCTTCTTGTTATCGGCAATTTCCGCATCCATAAACTTCTGCGAAAAGAGCTTCGATTTCCAGACTCTGTCCCAAACCATGTTGTATTTCATTGAATATGTATTCGGTTGGTCAAAGGCAAGATTGGATGTGCCGTCGGCATTGAGTGCGGTGTTCATCCAGTTTTCAGCCATTTTCTTTGCTTCACGGCGATAGTAAGCCGCTTTTTTCTGCTTGCCCAGCATTTTCATGATTATTGACATTCCCTGAAGTCCCATAACAGCTTTGAGGGAAAGGTTGCAGTTATGGGCAAGGTGACCCGCAAAGTCATCGGTGCAAAGCTGATTGCCGGGGTCTGCACCGTATTCGATAAGATAGCTGCACCATTTTTCAAGCAAATCAAGATGCTCCGCCGCAAAATCGGCACTTCCCGTTGCAATTGCAACGTTGGCATCCATAACAAGCATATTGCCGCATTCCTCAACGGGCATCTGATATTTGAGGGCATTCTCACCGTAAACCTGACCGTTAACCAGCGGATACTGACCCACATCATGGGGTGCAAAATCAAAAATCCACGCATCGCTTTTTGCATAGCGGATAACGGGTCGCATCATGCCCTTGACAAGCTCGGGATTATAGAGAAGGAACATCGGAATTGACGGATAAGAAACGTCAACCGTTGCGGCACAGCCGTTTGAGAAGCATTCCTTTGAAATAAACAGGATTTCGCCGTTTTCGTCAAGCACAAGCTTATGAGCGGCGATTACCTGACGGTAAGCAAGAGAAAGAAGCTCCGCATATTTTTCTCCGCCCGCTTCAAAAGCATCTGCATAGAGCTTTCCGGAAAATTCCTTGCAGCGGATTTTAATTTCATCGTATTCTTCCGCAGCCTCGGCAATTGCTTCAAGAATTGTTTTGCCGTCTTTATTCCAATAGGATTTAAGATGCTTCCCGAAATATTCAATGCTTACAATATCGTCATAGGCAAAATAATACATCATCCTTTTGCCTTCTTTGAGCTCTGCGCCGACATGAACATGGTCATCGCTCCAGACCTTGGCTGAAAAAGCTTCGGCATTTTCGGCATCGGTCATAAGATAAAAATAACCCCAGTCGATTCTCACATCGTCGCCGCTTCTGTTGAGTGGCTTCTGCACTGTGTTGCCCATTTTCATGCCGACTGTTTTTCCTGCGGAAACTTTTTCGGTTTCAACGGGGCTCTGGTCAGCTTCGTCAAGACAAAGCTCCTCGTTTGCGGCAATGTTTATGTGAACATTGTGCTCTTTCCCGTCAATGGATTCCCATGAAAGCTCAAGATATGAAACAGGTCTTGTCAAAAGAATGTAGTCATCGGCAATTACGGGAGAAGTAAAAACAGCTTTGAGCCTGATTTTTCCGTTTTCAAAAACAGCCGTTGTTGAGAGAGCATCTATATCAAGTGAAATCTGATTCATTTTGTGAATATCACGGTGATATCCGAGAAAAAGGAATTTTTCGCCGTCAACATCAGCCGTGCCGATGATATTGTTGCTTTTGCCCGTCCAATGCTCGGTATTTGAAGCATTCAGTGCACAGTCTGACGACCAGACCGAAAAATAAGGGTCGATTGTAATAAGAGGTACGCAAGGTGCTCTTAATTTCATAATTTACGTCCTTTCAAATAAAGGTGAGCGGAAATAAACCACTCACCTTTATGTTTTTTATCAGAAAATCTTTTCGGGATATGTTTTTGTCAGACCGAAGAGTTTCTTGAAGAATGCGATAATCTTCTGGAAGAAGCCTGCCTTTGAGGTCATATCCTGTGTATCTTCGGGTGCAATGGGATTGTCGTTTGCATCAACAACAACTGCGGTAAAGGTTGTTGAGCCGTTTGCTGCGGGAGAAATCTTGCAGCTCAAGGTATCAGCGGAAACCTCCATGCTGAAGTTGCCGTTGCTTGAAATCCACTTGACCTTTGCCCCTGCGGGAAGCTCGCCCGTGATATCGGCATGAAGATAAATTGCATCGCCGTATTTGATTGTTGTCTGCGAGGGCTGTCTGATTTCCATTGTGAATGCGGGAGCGTTGTTTATTTCGTATTCGGAAATGAACGGATTGCTCTTGTTTCCTGCAGCATCTTCAAAAACAACCTTAACTTTTATTGTGCCGTTCTGAATTGCGGTTGTGTCAAGAGTACAGGTGAAGCTGCTGTCGGATGCCTCACCCATGGGAATCCATGTTTTACCGCCGTCGGTCGAATATGAATAAACCGCCTTTGAGGGTCTGTCGTTATCGGTTGCGGAGGCGGTAAAGGTTGCTGTGCCGCTGATTGTGCTGCCGCTTGAAGAGTTCATTGTAACATTTGAGGGAGCCTGTGTATCGGCAAACGCCGCAGCTGATGCCTCTTCGGATTTCTCGCCCTCAACATCAAACGCACCGACTGCCGACACCTGATAATAATAGCTTACACCCGTCTGAACAGCTGTGTCTGTGTAGGCTTTTGATGCAGTTGAAGTAAGAAGCGTATATGCTCCGCCCTCAATTCTGCGGTAAATATTGAACTTTGATGCGGAGGATGTCCACGAAAGCTCAATCTTATTCAGTCCGCCCTCTGCCTTGAGATTCTTAACCTGCGAAGGAATCGCCTCGTTGCTGATAATGAAATCAAGCTTTGATGTTCCCGTAAAGCGGTTAATGCCTTCAAGCTCTGCGGCTGCAACACCGACCTTTGAGTTGTTTTTGTAGGTTATTTCAAGCTCCTTCTGTGCATCAAAGGGCTCGTTTTTATATTTGAGATATACGGTCGGTGTGTAGGTTTTGTTTTCAAAATATACCCATGTGTATTCAAGCTCCGTCTGTGCGGATGAAAGAGCAATGCTGTCAGATGAAGCCTGTGTTTCAACAAACAATTCACGCTTTGAAACGGAGTTTGTTGCCACGGTCTGAACAAGGGTTACGGGTCTGCTTGAAATTGCAAGATTGATGTCAAGGTTATAGAGTGCGGTTGAATCGGTAGCCGAGCCGTTTTCCTTGTTGAGAGGAATGTTTGTGAAGCCTGCGGGTCTTTGCGATGCGTTCTGAACAGTACCCTCGGCAACAAAGAAATCGCCCGTACCGCTTGCATCTTCTTTTACCTTGAGCTTGAATTCGGCAAACCAATAATTTCCGTCAAACATAACGCTTGTTGAAGGTGTGAAAGTATACTGACAGGTGAATGCCTGGTGAGTATCGATAAAGCTCTGTGTCAGATATCCGTTTGCAACCATTGAAACAAGAAGATTGTGGTTTGACGCAAGCTTTGCAAAGCTGCCTGCTATATAGGTTTCTTCCGAGCCGATTGCTTCATAGTTGGTTGTCATAAGCAAGGACGTGCCGCTGCGGTAGTTATCCTCAAAGAAACGGTTATCATAGAAAACCATGAAGTTGCCCGCATTGGTGTAATAGTTTGTGCCGATGAAAAGTCTTGCCTTAACGGTGTCGCCGGGAAGAACGGTATCGGTAACCTCCCATTCCTCGGTGTCGGGATTCTGCTTATAGAATTCCGTTCTGAACGAAAGAGTATTTTCTTTTGAATAATCCCACTTTGCGGTGAAGGTCAGGTCGGTTTCGGGCATAACTGCGGGAACCTCGGGATCCCAGCCCGCAAATGTATAGCCGACTTTTGAGGGAGTTTCGGGTGCGGTTATGGGCATACCGAAGGTTACAAATTCCTCGGTTGAAACGCCGTCAATAATCCATGTCACCTTATAATCTGTTTTAACGAATATTGCGTAATAAACAAGGTCTTTTGCGGGCATGAATTCGGGAAGCTCCGCAATTTCGGTTGAGTCTTCTGATTCTGCCCAGCCGATGAACTCAAAGCCCTCAACATAGGGGTCTGCGGGAATGTCGAGCTCATCGCCGTAATTCACTTCAAACTCCTCATAAAGTCCGAGGTTATCGTAATAGCTTACGGTGTAAACCGATGGAGTCCATGTTGCGGTGAAGGTTTTGTCTTTATTACCCATTACCGAAACAACATCGTCCCAGCCATTGAAATCATAACCCTCTCTTGTGGGATTTTCGGGTGCAATGATTTCGGTGTCAAAGGCTGTGGGAACGGTTTTGATTTCCGTTCCGTCGCTGAACAAGCCGCCGTTTGCGTCGAATATCGCATTATAAACTTCGGGAATAAGCTTATAGTAAAGCTCAACACTTCTTGCAGGCACGGTTGCACCTTCATTGAGGAGAACGGTGCAGGCTCTGTCTGTATAAGCCTGTGAAAGAGTGTAGCCTGCAGGCACTTCATAATCAAGCTGAGCATCGATTACGCTGCCGTATTCACCGCTGCCTGTTTTGACTTTTTCGTTTTTCTGTGTCTGCGGATTGTAAACATAATAGGAGATACTGTAGTTATTGATGTTGAATATTGCCTTGAAAACAACTCCGCCGACGGGAACAGTACCGAGGTTTCCGAGAGTGCCGATTCCGTCAAGCGACCAGCCGATGAAGGAATATCCCTCTTTTTTGGGTGCTTCGGGTGCTGTGATTACCGTTCCGTATTCGTAGTTGCCCGTTCTGTAAATTTCGCCGTCGGCAACGAAGGTTACCTCAAAGCTGAGGGTTGAGAATACGGGTGTGATAACGGTTGCCTGTGCGGGAACTGTGAAGGGTGAAACAACGGTTTCGCCGCTTTGATTTTCCCAATGAGAAAACGCCGTGCCCTCTGCCGCTGCGGGAGCGGTGAGAGTTATGCTGCTGCCAAAATAATATTCATTTGCAGCTCCGTTTATCGTTACGGAATATTTGTTTCTGCTGTAATAAACCTTAAGAACGGTTGTGCCATCAGCCTTGATTGCGGCTGAAACAACGCTTGAATCCGTGTCAAGGGTGAAGCCCTCTTTTGCCGCAGTGTCTGCGGCTGCGGTTTCGCCCGTTGTTCCGTATTTTACGGCAACGGTTTTATCATAGCCCGTTCCGTCGGTGTTCATTATATATGTTTCAACGGAATATGCAACTCCGTCGGCAGGCTTCCAGTTTGGAACATATGTGACATTTGCAGCGGGCATTTTTTCGGGCATTGCTTCGCCTGTTACGGAATCAATCCAGCCAGCAAACTCATAGCCCTCTGCTTCGGGAGCTTCGGGTGCGGCAATTGCTTCGCCCGAAACGAACCAATCGCTTACGGTTTTGCCGTTTTCATAGTCAAATGTTGCAGTGTATGCTCCGCCGATGCCGCCGTCAAGTCTGATTGCGGGGCGAACGCCGAAGCTTGTGAAATCAACGCTGTTGCCGTATTTGTCGGTGCTTCCGATATCGCTGACTCTGCGGGCATAATGGCTGTAATAACCCGAATCTCGCAGCCACCAGAATGAGCCGCCGTCAACAGCATAAAGACCCATTGCCTTTGCGTAATCCGTGCCCGATGCGGTAAGCTCCGAAGCGGAAAGAGCGGAAATTTCGCTTTGCGAGGGAAGAAAAATTTTATCAAAATCGCCGTCGCCGAGCTTTGAAAATGCAAGCTGCTCTTTTTCGGCTTCGGTAAATGCCGTACTCATGAAATCACCGTTGAGCCAGTCTGCGATTGTTGAATCGGCATAGCTGTTTGCGGCTGTTTTTCCCGATTGGTCGGCATAATAAAGATTTTCGATTTTATAAACCTCGTTTGCAAAAGCCTGTGCGTCAACAAGACTTTCGCTCACGGCAATCCCCTGCTCACCGTCAACAACCCTCCACTTGAGAGGCTCATATTCAAACCAGTAAACGGTATTTGTTTTGTAGCCGTTATCATCCTGATATGAATTCTTTTCAGTTGACTTGCGGTATGTAAGCTCGGGACGGTAGTTTGTGAAGGTTACCGCCCTGAACATTTTCCCGTTATGCTCAACGTCAAAATATTTCAGCGAGCTGTCCTCACTCATCGAGCCTATGCTGCCGTTGCCGCTGAAGCTGCCGGCATTTTCCCATAAAAGAGTGTAGGAATTAAGCTCGTTAAGCAGATTTGAGTCAGACACTCTTTTCTGCGGATATGAGCCAAGCGTAAACACCTCGCCTGTTATGTATTCGGCAGCCCATGCACTGAAATCCGAAAAATCAACGCCTGCAAAAGGCAGGGCTGTAAAAACCATTACTGCCGAAAGGATAACGGCAAGGGCTTTTCTGAAAATTTTGTTCATACGTTTTTACCTCCGACGCAGATATACGGATATATTATAATATAAAAATAAATAAAATTCAACACATATTAATAAATAAGACACGATATCAGTCAGATAACGTGTCTTATCAAATCGTTTGTATTTAATTATCAGAAATCCGTATACGTAACAAGCTCGTCAAGCTTGTCCTTCAATTCAATCATGGCTTCATCGGTTTCGTAGTACATATCGCCGAGAATACCGATCGTTTTATCAAGACTTTTCAGCACTTCATCAACCTTTTCCTGTGCTTTATTGATGCGTTTGAGAACGGTCCAGTCAGCAACAAGTCCGTCAAAAAAGTAGTCGGCAAAGCGAATAAATCCGCCTGTTTCAAGCTGAATTTCGCTGTTAAGCTCCACATCTGCAAGCTCTGTTTTGAAGCTTCGCAGCTCAATCTGAAACTCTTCGATTAAGCTCTGTGCCTCGTCAAGAGCACCGTGCTTTGCGATGTCTGAAACAATTCCGCCGCCAAACAAATCATATGCGCCCCAGCTTTCCGCATCTTTCAGCTTTTCGGAAACAGACTTTGCGATTTCTCTTGCTCTGTCACCCGCTCCGATTGCTTCAATCAATTCCTTTTTACGTCCTTCTTGCGCCGCAATTTTTTCTTCAAGCCCTATTATTTCGGCAGACTCCGCCTTTTCCGCAGACTTTATCAGCGAAGCTTTTTCCTTGAGCAATTTCTCATAGGTTTCTTCCTGCTCCGACAAGGTTTTGAGTTCATCCTCACAGCGGCGTATTTCCCTTTGAACATATTCGAGTTCACGGGTAGCAGTATCGTATTTCATCGCTGCGGCAAGTGCTTCCTGACGCTCCTTGTCAAGCTTTTCGTCTTTTTTGCCGACAACGGTATAGAAAAATGCAGTCAGACTTCTTCCCTCAAGGCGGTCAACATCCTCCTGCTCATATTCCTTTTTTATTTTGAGAATTCTGACGTTATCCTCAAGGTCGTAAAGCTGCTTTTTAAGGTCCGCAAGCTTTGCTTCAACGTGAGGCTTCTCAAAAATCTTCTGTCGAAGCGACAACAATTCTTCGTTAAAATTCATCACGCGTTTTCTCCTTTTTTCATTCCGTAAACCAATAATTCACTTCTTATCTTTTAAATGAGAGTCTGAACATTTCCATAATCCGTGAAAAAATCATCTGAAGGAAATCACCGAGATTAACAACATTGCCCTCGGAAAAAGTTTTTGTCTGAATATCGCCGCACTTTACGCATGAGCGGGTGCTTGTTTCATTGCCGTTTCCGTCACTTGCATATTCGCTCCAGCTGCCGTAAACATGCTGACCGACGGGAAGCATCTTTTCCGATGAAATTTCACCGCACTGTGTGCAGACGGTCATTTCTCTGCCTGCTTCGGCACAGGTTGACTCAATCTTAACTGTTTCGTGTTCATGATGAGCACATTTTGTTATTGCCTGAATAAAAAGATTGCCGTAGCCTTCGTTCAGGCTGTCCTTCCAGCCGCTTTTGTATGTTCCGTAGTTGAGAAAGCTCTGACCCGCTTTGCAGGTAAAGGTTTCGCCTCTTTCAATGGGAACAAACGTAATTCCGTTTGAATTGTATTCCTCAAGAACAACGGAAAAAATTTCGCCGGGCTCAAGACCGATTTCCTCATCAAGGAAAATTGTGTGATAGCCTTCGTTTGCAATATATGTTTCGGTATATGCAGCCTGTGTTCCGTCAACGGGTGTTGTATAGTCTGCGGGAAGGTTTTTATAAACGGTAACCTTAACGCTGATTCCGGGGTCTGCGGTAACTGTTGAAACTGCTGAAAGAGTTTCATATCCGTCTGCAACAAAAACATTCGCACACTGTGTTTTGCCCGAAACGCCGTAAGCAGTCTGCCAATATGAGCCGTTATAGGTATAATTGTTGTAATAATCCTCGGCTGCCATTGCGGTGAAGCCTTCAAAAGTGCCGATTGATGCATCATAATAGGAAATCCAGAAGTATCCGCGGTTGCCCCAATCGTTGTTCCAGCTGTTTTTGCAAAGCCATGCACCGTTACCCTCGGGAGCATTCTTAAATTCCGATGCGGAATAATTGTCATCCCAACCGACAACGGTTACTGCATGGCTTGTGTCCGCTTCTTCGGGATAATAATAAGCATAATTGCTGAAATTGAGATATCCGTCATGATGATAATATGATGTTACAGCAGAGCCGTTTTCAATAATCCATTGCTTGACATCCGATTCGGTCTGAAGTTTTTCCCATGACTTTATTATTGAACCGCTTTCAGTTGTGTATCTGTTTTCTTCGCCGTAATTTCCCATTGAATCTATCTGATATCCGTTGAAGGGAAAGCTTTCTTCGTTTGCCATGCCCGACCAGCGTGCAAGAGTTGCCGCAGCCTTCTTTGAGTTGCCGCCTTTAAGGAAGGGGTTGGTTGTAACGTCCGTGCCGTCACCGTGAGTGCGGTCAGCTTCATCCTCGGTGCGTCTGTTGTGAGTATACCACACAAGATGAGCCTCGGAATAATCGGCATCCTCCGCCGTGTCAATGCCTTCAATTACGGAGCTTGTTTCCATTGCAGAGGTTGATGCAAACGCCCAGCAACTGCCCGACCTGCCCTGGTCTTTTACACAGGTTATAACACCCTTTTCTCTTGAATCGTATGCTGCGGGCAAATCCGCATTTCCCTGCGTTGAAATAACCGGCTCATCAATAACCTCATTTCCGTTTTCGTCAACCATTATGTAGCTTTCATAGCCGTATTCGCTGACACCGACTATTTTCTCGGTGATAATCATATCGGGACCGTTTTCCGATGCGAAAGCACCGAACGACAGGCAAGCAGCCGAAAATACGGTTGATGCCGAAAGAACAGCCGCAATAACCTTTTTCATGATATTTGTTTTCATCTCTATCTCTCCTTAATTTTCTTTACGAAAATATAGTGTCGGTAATCGGTAAACGGTTAGGAATTAATTTTTACCGTTTTGCCTTACACCTATAAGACGCTGTGAAAACAAATTTGGTTTGTGTTTTTTTGAAATTTTTTAAAAATTTTTTTCTGTTTCGAAAATCATACTTTGATTAACAATTAAACACACCTTAACAAGCAAACTACCACAAGCTAAAGTGCATAGTGCAGAGTGCAAAATAAGGGTCTGCGACGCAATTATATGCGGGATGTCGAGGACGCCGTCCCCTACGGCTGAAATAAATTTTAACGGTAGGGCGGGATGACCTCATCCCGCCGAAAAATAATCGCTGTAATCCACGGCGGCTTGGGGTCAAGCCGCCCTACATTCGAATTGAAGTATCATGGCAGGAACTGAATACCGCTTGCGGTGGAGGGATTCCTTATCCGCCCGAATAAAATCGGTCATAGGCGAAGCCTATCACACTTTGCACTTAAGATTTTCATAATTAACTAAAGTATATTCTATAAAACAAATGGAGGCAAGCATTTGAACTCTTGCCTCCGTTATTTTTTAGCCGTTTGCTTTTTCAAGATCCTTTTTGCGGATTTCAGCACGTCTTACCTTACCGCTGATGGTCTTGGGAAGCTCATCAACAAATTCCACGATTCTGGGATATTTGTAGGGAGCGGTGTGAGTTTTGACGTATTCCTGAATTTCCTTTTTGAGTGCATCCGTGCCGACCGTGCCCTTTGTGAGAACAATGGTAGCCTTGACAATCTGACCTCTTACCTCATCGGGAACGGGTGTGATTGCACATTCAAGAACATAAGGAAGCTCCATGATAACGCTTTCAATCTCGAAGGGTCCTATGCGGTAGCCCGACGATTTGATAACGTCGTCAATACGTCCGACATACCAGAGATAGCCGTCTTCGTCCATGGTTGCGGTATCGCCCGTATGATAGTAGCCGTCATGCCATACTTCCTTTGTTTTTTCTTCGTCCAGATAGTAGCCGATAAACAGACCGCAGGGTGCACCGTCCTTTGTGCGGATGCAGATTTCGCCGGTATCGCCCGTTTTGCATTCGTTGCCGTCGGGGTCAAGAACAACAACATCGTAAAGCGGACTGGGCTTGCCCATTGAACCGATTTTGGGAGTTGAACCAACGAAATTGGCGATTGAAAGAGTGGTTTCGGTCTGACCGAAGCCTTCCATTATGGTAAGACCCGTTGCCTTCTTGAACTGGTTGAACACCTCGGGGTTGAGTGCTTCGCCCGCAGTTGTTGCATATTCAATGGAAGAAAGGTCATACTTTGACAAATCTTCTTTGATGAAGAATCTGTACATGGTGGGAGGTGCACAGAAGGTTGTGATGTTGTATTTCTTGAAGAGAGGAAGAATATCGTCGGAATGGAATCTGTCGAAATCGTAGGTGAATATGCCTGCCTCGCAGAGCCACTGACCGTAGAGCTTGCCCCAGAGTGCCTTGCCCCAGCCCGTGTCGGAAATTGTGAAATGAAGTCCGTCGGGATTTACATTGTGCCAATGCTTTGCGGTGGGATAATGACCCAGAGCATATTTATATGAGTGGGTTGCAATGCGGGGATAGCCCGTTGTGCCCGAAGTGAAGAGCATGAGCATGGGGTCATCGCCGCAAGGTGAATTTTCGTTGCGGAAATAATGAGTGCTGAAGCGTTCCATTTCAACATTGAAGTCGTTCCAGCCTTCTTTTTTGCCGCCGACAAGAATTTTTGTTAAGCCGGGGAATTCGGCAGCTGCCTTTTCGGCTTCAACGGAAACATCTCCGTCAGCCGTGCAAACAATTGCCTTTACGCCCGCTGCCTTATATCTGTAGGTAAAATCGTGCTCAACAAGCTGGTTTGTTGCGGGAATTGCTATTGCACCAATCTTATGAAGAGCAAGCATACAGAACCAGAACTGATAATGACGCTTGAGAACAAGCATAACCGTATCGCCGCGTTTGATTCCGAGAGATTCAAAATAGTTTGCGGTTTTTGCGGAATATTTCTTCATGTCGCTGAAGGTGAATCTGCGTTCGGATTTATCGTTGCCTACCCACATCATTGCAAGCTTGTCGGGATTCTTTGCCGCAATTGCGTCAACACAGTCGAATGCGAAATTGAATTTGTCCGCATTTTTGAACGAAATGCCGTTGAACACGCCGTTTTCGTCATATGAAGATTCGATGAAATCATCGGCAACGGTTTTTGCCGATTTCTTTTCGGCGGCAACCGCTTTTGAAGCAATATAAGGTGCTTCGGGATATTCCTCGCTGACCTGTCCGTCCTGGGGATTAAGAACAACCGCATGGAATTCGCAGCCGCCCTCGCTGACGGCAATCATGCCGTGGGGAATGAGGCTGTTATAGAAAATCGAGTCACCCTCGTTGAGAACATCAACGTGGTTACCGACCTGAACTTTGAGAGAGCCCTTGACAATTACGTCAAACTCCTGACCGTTATGGGAGCTGAGCTTGATGGGAGCATTCTGCTCCTCCTCAAGATAAGGGAACTTTACAAGGAAGGGCTCGGCAAGCTTATCCTTGAATTTGGGTGCAAGGTTATTATAAACAAAGCCTTTTTTCTTAATAATTTTAAGACCCTCGCCTTTTCTTGTTATTGCGAACGAGGTAAGAGTTGAGCTTCTGCCTTCAAGAAGATCAACAACTTCAACGCCGCAGGCTTTTGCAAACTTATAGATAAATGTAAAGCTGAAATCGGTTTCGCCCTGTTCAAGAATTTTATAGTCCTCAACCGATACGCCCGTGAGCTTCGCAAGCTCCTCTTGCGAATAACCCGTTGCTTCTCGCAGGTCTTTGATTCTGCCTGCAACTTCCTTAAGATTGTAGTCCATGTTTTTTTGCTCCTTTCGTTGTATTTGCTTTGAGGAAAACAAAAACGCCCCAAAGCAATTTTTATTGCTTTGAGACGAGTAAAATCTAACCCGCGGTACCACTCAAATTGCACTTTTCGTGCCGCTCAACGGACTCCAACAAGCCCTACGCTTTAACGCAGCGTCTACGGAAGCTGTCTACTCGTTAAAAAACTTTCGGAGCTTCTGCTCGGAAGGGATAGCTTTGAACTGTTCCGCTGACGGCTCGCACCAAACGCCGCCTCTCTGAAAACTTTGCAATTCAGCTTTCTTCGTCATAGCTTTTATGTGAGATATAATATCACCGAATTTTTGATTTGTCAATAGTTTTTTTATAAAAAAGGGAGTGCCCTGTGCCGCATGATGACACAGGGCTGCGAATGAAAAAAGGAAAAAGCATTTCCGAGGAGATGTCAATCAAAAAGTCGTTTTATTTATCCCACTCATTATATAAGATGCTTTAAAAACCGATTTGGTCTATGATTTTTTAAGAATTTATATATTTTTTGTATTTTTTATTTGCAACCGCTAAAATCACGGCACCGATCAGCAGATAAATAACGGTAAGCTTCATCTGCAAATATATGAAATCACTTGAGAAAAGAGTTTCAAGGAAGGGGTTGAACTCGGAGCGGATATGAAGCACATATTTCTCTCCGTCAATGCTGTAAAAATCGGTAGTATAATATTCATCAAAGCTTCCGCTGTTATATGAATCTGCGATTTCAATGGAATCTCCTGTCCAGCCGGCAAGCTCGTCTGAAACTCCGTTCAGGACATCTTCGCTGAATGCTTTCTCGCAGAGCAATTTATATAACTTATGATTATGGTGGTTTTCGTCAATTTCCCAGCTTTTCGTGTTAAAATACCACGTTACATAATCAGACGAGTATTCGGCTTTTTCTTCAGAGAAAACAACTTCTTCTTTAACATCCCGCCATGAACCCGTTTGTGACATCAACATCCTGACAGGAATAATTTCACCATTTTTAATATTATAATCTAAACATTTAACAGTCATACCATGGTCTTTTCCGAATTCACAAATCTGTTTTCTGATATCCGAGGTCAGATAATCGTCCAATCTGCAGAAGCTTTCATCCTTTATTATTTCAACATATGCTCCCGTCTGTGAAACAACATTTCCTTCCGAATCATAGAGAATTGCAGCGGTCGGAAAACCGAATCCGACTGTTCTCACTTCTCTCACTGTACGCTCAATATCGTAATCCCTGTTAACGATATCAAGACAAAATTCATTCAAATAAGATGTGTAACGGTTGAAATCCTCCAAATAATTCCCCCTGACACTGCTGAATATAAAATAAGTATTCACGCTGTAAAACACAAGAATAATTGCAAGAATTGCAGCAAAAAGATTTTTCTTTTTCACTTTACTCACTCCTAAACCAAATTTTTACCGTATGCGGTTTCAGTTTTCAAATAAATGTCTGCGTCTGTCAAAATATATCCAGTTAATCACGATATAGATTAACATGGTCACAACACTGATAAGAATATCCTTAACCGATAAAAACACGCTGACATCCGTAGTCGGTGCAATTATTGCAAGACCGATAATCTCATAAGCACAGGATCTGACAAGCATTGCAAGCTGAAGCAGATAAAAGAGCTTCGGACCGTTCTTTTTGAATTCAGCAAGCTGAAATCTTGTAACAATACAGAATGCGGCGAGTCCCAGAGCAATTACTCCGAAAACCATATCAACAGGTTTAAGTGTACCGAAATCCGAATAAATTTCGCCTCGCGAAGCTCCGCCGGTCAGATTCATTATACCGTTGGCAATTGCCGACAAAGCATCCGCAAAAAGCAGAAAATATATCTGCAATTTGAACCATTTCATTCCCATTCTCGACGGGGTTTCCTGCAAGGGCGCTGCTTCGGGAATCGCCGGTGCCTGTGTCTTTTCCGCCGAAACATCGGCTCCGCAGAATTTACAGGTTTCGGCATCGTTCGGAATATCTGCATTACAATACGGACAAGTCATTTTTATTTCTCCTCTTAAGCTGAATTTTTATCCTTTGCACCTATAAGACGAAACAAAAACTATTTTGGTCTATGAGTTTTCAAAAAAATTTAAATTAAATTTTCAAGTCTGAAAATTCGGACAAGCTTTTCAAGAACATTGCTGAAAAAGATATTGAACTTATCTTCAAAATCCGTTTCAACTTCTCTTTCGGCAATAACTCCGATGTTGGCGGTTATGTAATCTGCCTTCGCCTGTGCGAAATCAGCAACCTTCTTTACGTCTGCCACATACTTTGTTTTTATTTCTGCGATATCCGATGTGCCGTAGGTATTCCAGCGGATTGCATTTGCAACTGCGGAACCTTCGGTGTTTTCAGCGTATTCGGTTGTAATATATTCCGCCGCTTCTACTACTGCGGATTTGATAACACCGTTCCACTTTTCTTTGCACATATCAATGAACTGCTGATTCTTTGTGATGTGATTATAGAATGTAGGGATATCGGATGTATCACCCGCACCGAGGATTGTTACGCCGTAAAGTCTGCTGTGGCAGACTGTCCACTGTTCAGGCTTATTGTAATCAATACCGAATCTTATTCTGTCGCAGTTGCCGAATGCTCTGTCGTAATCCCAAACGGGACCTGCATAGAGAGTATCGTTAACGGGTTTATAGAGATATGTGCTTGTCAGACCCGCATCATGGTTTGCATACCATTCGTTAAGAAGATAAACATCAACCAGCGACTCAACATTGCAGTATTTTGCAATTTCGGCAAGTCCCTTGTTTCCGTAAACCGCATTTTCAAAATTCTGATACCAGCCGCTGATATACTCAATCTGCTCTTTCGATGCGTATTCGGGGGATTTAAGAATAATCGCCTGGCTGTTTTCGGTAACAAAACCGCTTATCTCTTCATCATATCTCGAAGGAAGCTCGGTTTCGATTATGTATCCGCCGGTTATATCTTTGGGATTGTTGGGAATTTCAATCCACTTTTTGGTATTTTCAAGATATCCGCTTGTTGAACCGTAAACACCGCCTCTGGGAAGAGCTTCGATATCAACATCGGGGTTTGCTTCTTCGTTTTCATCCTCAAGATTCTGAATATTGACTCTTGTTTTGTCAACCTCAACTCTTGTTGTGAGAAGATATGCACCTTCATAATTTCCGTTGATATAAACATCAACGGGTGTGAATTTCGGGGTATAGGGTACGCCCGCATTTTCAGCCGCAAGATAAGCAAGACTGTTTCTTAAAAGAGATGTATCGGCATAGTTTGCAATCAGACTCCACTTCTTGCTTTTGCCCATACCGAAAAGGTTTTCTTTTTCTTCAAGCTTGATGTTATAGGGCTTCTTTGGCATTCCCCATGTTGAATTGCCTCTGCCCTTGATATAGTCAAGAAGCCCCGCACATTCGGTTTCACCGTCGGTATTTATAATTGTAATTTTGCCCTTTTCTTTATGCTCTTTATCAGCATGAACGGCATCAAGACTGCCGCTTTCGGTTTCGATGAATACGGAAGCTACCTTTGATTCATTAAAAATAACAACGTCATAGCTTGCTCCGTCACAGGTCAAAGTCACCTGCTGCTTATCCTTAAGGAACGCAGCGGAATCACCGTCAGTAAGCTTGGTTTCGCCGCAATATACATCGGCAGAAGCCGCAAAATCAATCACCGCTTCGTCAAGGCTCATTACAGCGGGAACAAAAAGATAATATTTTGAGTTGCTTGCAAACCAGTTCACAGCAATGTCTGCATCATTCTCGGAATCCGTTATGTTCTTAATTGAAAAAGAAGTAATACCCGCTGCATCTGCAGCAAAAGAAGAAACGGAAAGAACGGAAAAGCTTAAAATCAACGCCAGAATGAGAGCAATTATTTTTTTCATGATTATACCTCCGTTTTAAATCTGGAAGCCCCACATCGGGAGGATGCGGGGCAATTTTTGATTATTCCATGTTTTCAAGACCGAAAAGAACGATTGCCTTTTCAAAAAGATTGTTTACGCCGACAAGAATACCCTTGAACGCCTTAACAACAAAGTTTGTTTCGGGAGCATTGTTCTGAACCTGTCCGATTCCCGAGCTGATTGTTGATGCCTTTGTGCGTGCAAACTGCAAAACAGAAGCGGTTTCGGCTTCAAACTTATCCTCGATTGTTTCAACATCGGTTGTTCCGAAAATGTTCCAGCGGATTGCGTTTGCGACTGCCGAGCCTTCGAGTGCATTGACATAGTCGCCGCCGATATAAGTTATTGTTTCCTTAACGGCTTTTTCCATATAGTCAAACCATACTCTGTCTGCCTTTGCGATGAAATCGCCGTTTTTGCAGATTACATTATATATAGTGGGCTTTTCTTCAACATCCCACTTGCCGAAAACGGTGTTTCTGTACATTCTGTTGTAGCATACGGTCCACTTATAGGGGTCTGTGTAGTCATTGCCGAAGCGGTCAAGGTCATTGTTGCCGAATGCAATGTCAAAATCCCAGACGGGACCTGCATGGAGAGGCTCGCCGACGGGCTTATAGAAATATGTGCTTGTGAGAGAAGCGTCCATGTTTGAGCACCATTCGTTGATAAGGTACATCTGTGCCATGGATTCAACGTCAAGAATTCCGTTGAGCTCGCTCATATCAACGCTTGCATAGATTGCATCTTCAACCTTCTGATAGTAGCTGCTGATATATTCCATCTGTGCCTTTGAAGCATATTCGGGGGATTTCATTGTGAAGGGCTGGCTTCTGCTTGTAACAAAGCCGCTGACCTCACCCGCATATCTGTTTGCAAGCTCCATTTCGATAACGTAGCCGCCTGTGATATCCTCGGGATCGTTGGGAATTTCAACCCACTTCATTGTGTTTTCAAGAAGACCTGCATACTTGCCGTAAGCACCGCCTCTGGGAAGAGCTTCGATATCAACATCGGGGTTTGCTTCTTCGTTTGCATCTTCAAGATTCTGAATGTTGATTCTTGTTTTGTCAACTTCGATTCTTGTTGTGAGGAGATATGCACCCTCATAGTTTCCGTTGATATAAACATCAACGGGAACGAAAAGAGGAGTATATTCCATGCCCGCTCTCTTTGCAGCTTCATAAGCAAGTGCATTTCTTATGAGCGAAGCATCACCGTGGTTTGCAATAAGGCTCCACTTCTTGCTCTTGCCCATGCCGAAAAGATTTGCTTTTTCGTCAAGCTTGATGTTATAAGGCTTCTTTTCCATTTCCCATGTAGAATTTCCTCTGCCCTTAATCTGGTCAAGAACACCGTCATATTCGATTTCGCCGTCTGCATTAACGATTTCGATGAATCCCTTTTCCTTGTGGCTTTTATCTGCATGGATTGCATCAAGCGAGCCCGACTCTGTTGCGATGAATACGGATGCAACCTTTGACTCTTTAAGAATAACAACATTGTATGTTACGCCGTCAGAAACAACTGCTGCCTCTGTTTTTTCACCGAAAGCTTCGGTAAGTGATTTTGCCTCGGTATAAGCCGCACCGTTAACGGTTACGTTTGAACCGGAAACATAGAATTTCGCTGTGTCACAATCGATTGATGCGGGAATAAAGATGTAGTATTTGCCGTTAACCTCGTACCAATTGACAACTCTGTCAACGTCGCCCTCTGTTTCGTCATACTGTGCAACGTATGCCGTAACAGGCTGTCCGTCTGCATAGCCGAGCATTGCGAATGCCGAGAATGCCATTACCAATGCAAGTAAAAGTGCTGTTAATTTTTTCATAAATGACGCTCCTTTAATCTGTTATTCGGAAATTTTAGCCGCAAGAGTGTTGCGGATTGCCTGCTGTCTGATTTCTGCCTGCTCTCTGTTTTCACCCTTTACGGAGAAATAGAGCTTGAGCTTGGGCTCTGTGCCCGAAGGTCTTGCAGCTGCCCATGAGCCGTCCTTGAAATCAAAGCGGAGAACGTTTTCCTTGGGAAGTCCGTCAATTCCCTTTGAATAGTCAAGAAGCACGTCGAGGTCGTCAAAGAGGTTTTCGCCGCTTTCACGCATCGCCTTCATAGCGGACTGAATCTTTTCCGCACCCTCTTTTCCCTTGAGAACAAAGGTTTCGAGGCAGTCAAAATAGTAGCCGTATTCGCCATAGATTTCGTCAAGTGCATCAACAAGAGTTCTGCCGTTGTTCTTGTGATATGCAGCCATTTCCGCAATAAGCATTGATGCCGAAACAGCATCCTTATCTCTTGCGTGAGTGCCTGCGAGATAGCCGTAGCTTTCTTCATAGCCGAAGAGGAAGGTGTTTTCACCGCTTTCTTCCCAAAGGCAGATTTTTTCGCCGATATACTTGAAGCCCGTGAGAGTCTGAACGGATTTTGCACCGTATTTTTCAGCAATTGCAGCACCAAGACCGCTGGTTACGATTGTTTTGACAACCGCTGCGTTTTCGGGCATTGCATCCTTTCTGAATTTGAGAACAAAGTCAACAAGAAGTGCACCCGTCTGGTTACCTGTGAGAAGAACATAGCTGCCGTTATGGAGCACGCCCACGCCAACACGGTCGCAGTCGGGGTCTGTGCCGATAACGATGTCAGCACCCTCGTTTTCAGCCTGCTTGAGAGCAAGGGTGAGAGCATCCTTTTCCTCGGGGTTGGGTGAACGCACGGTTGAGAAATTTCCGTCGGGAAGCTCCTGCTCCTTTACGATTGAAACATTTCTGCCCTCAAGAATTCTGCGAACGGGAACATTGCCCGTACCGTGGAGGGGTGTATAAACGATTTTGAGCTCCGAGGGTTCATTATAAAGGCTCTGTGTTTTAACCTCTGCAAGGAATGCCGCAAGAGTTTCTTCGCCTATCATAACAAGCTTGCCGTTCTTTTCAGCTTCGTCAAGTGCAAGGCAGGGAATATTTTTGATATCCTCAACCGCATTGACATATGCGATAACCTTGTCGGCATACTGCGGAACAAGCTGGCAGCCCTTGGAGTCATATACCTTATAGCCGTTATATTCCTTGGGGTTATGGCTTGCGGTGATAACGATGCCTGCGGTGCAGTTATGATATCTTACCGCAAAGGAAAGAACAGGTGTGGGCATAAGGGTTTCAAAAAGGAAAACCTTTATTCCATGTGCACAGAGTACGCCCGCTGCGGTTTCGGCAAATGCTTTTGAGTTGTTGCGTGAGTCGTATGCGATTGCAACGGACTTTTCGCCCTCAAAGCATTCGTTGAGATAATCCGCAAGACCCTTTGTTGCCTTTGAAACGGTGTATCTGTTCATTCTGTTTGCGCCTGCGCCCATAACTCCGCGCAGACCGCCCGTTCCGAACTCGAGATCCTTATAAAATCTGTCCTCGAGCTCTGCTTTGTCTGTAATGCTTTCCAGTTCCTTTTTGGTTGCCTCGTCAAAGGTCAGCCAATATTCGTAACCTTTCATTTTTATCACTTCCTGAATCCTAAAGTTATTATTTCGTAGGGTGAATATTCAATTCGGCTTGATGAGCCGATTTTATCCTCAATAAGATTTAAAACGGATACCTCTTCGGGAAGGTCAATCACTCCCCTTGCGCCGTTCTGCTCGCAAAGACGGACAACAATGTATTCTCCGTTTTCCGAAAGCTTGACCGCCTGAAGCCACAAATCACCGAAATCGGGAAGATTTATTTCAGCCTCTGCTTTGCGCAGCGGTATATTGTATTCGATTGCTTTTTTGTTAATTTCCGCTGAAACGGCATCACCTGCGTGGGGATAAATCATATAGCAGAAATCATGCTGACCCATATCGGATGTGGGGTCGGGTCTTATTGTTGCACGCAGAAGCGAAAGAGCCATGCAGCCGCCCTCTGCGGAAACGCCATATTTGCCCGCATTGATGAGAGCAACTCCGCCGCCCTGCTCCGCCATGTCGCACCACTTATGGTGGCAGACCTCAAAGCGTGCCTTCTGCCAGCTTGTGTTGCGGTGGGTTTCTCTGCGGACTATACCTGCCGAGGTGTCGCAAAGCAATTCTCTGCTGAGAATGTTGCAGTCAAATTCAGCCTTGACAAGCTTATGCTTTTCGTTCCAGTCAACGATGTTTTCAACTTCGATTCCCCTTGACCGACGGAAAAGGCGGATTATCCGCTTCCATTCGCTTTTTTCGGTTGCGTGAGTTACGGAGAATTCCGCACACTCGCTGTCCGCACCGATAAATTCAAGTGAATTCTTAACGGTCATATCGCACGGTCTGTCCTTATAATTCGGCAGGATATCCCATGCATCGTAGTTTCCGGGGTTGTCGTGATACATCTTAAGCTTGTTGAAATCGCCCTTGACCCATTCTCTGTTAAGCTCCTTGTCACGTAGCGAAACAATGCTGCCGTCGGGAGCAAATTCAACTGAATAAAAGGGTGTTTCAGCTTTGAATCCGTCAACGGTTATCCAGTCGGAATTGCCGTTTGCGGCTTTGATTTCACCGCTTGAAAGGGAATTAATTTCGGGTATTGCATAAAATCCCTTTTCGCCCTTGCGGAGGATTTTTCCGTTTTCATCGGGAATAAAGGTTAAGCTGTTACGTCTGAAATTGAGCGTGTTGAAATATCTGCTTCCGCCGCCGATGATTCCGGCAAGCTCCTTTTCCATTTCGGCATAATCCGCCATTGCATCACGGTAAACGGGAGTTATGTGGCTGCCGGGCAGGATATCGTGAAACTGATTTATCATCAGCTTTTTATAGATATTTCTGATTTTTTCGGCGGGATATTCACCGCCGTTTTTCATTCGGCAAACAGAAAGCAACTCGGCATCACGGAGCATGAATTCAAGCTTTCTGTTAAGCTCCTTGAGCTTTGATTTTGTTGTGAATGTTCCTCTGTGCATTTCAAGATAAAGCTCGCCGTCCCAGACTGCAAGCTTATCGTTGCCGTCAAAATTCTTTGAAAGGAATTCCCTTCCCGTTGTGTGTTCGGTTTCGGCTACAACGGAAAGCTTTTTCAGACGGTGCATAAGCTCAACCATTTCCTCGGTTGCACCGCTTCCGCCGTCACCGTAGCCGAACATCTGAAGCGTTTGTCCACTCTCATTTTTATCTTGATATGCCTCCCAGTTTTCCTGCACCTGGCTTGGCATATTCCACGAAATGAAGTGGGTCGGCGGCACGCACGCATAAACCTCCGTGCCGTCAATTCCCCTCCAGATGAAATTGTTGTGGGGGAATCTGTTTGTATCATTCCAGGTTGACATCTTGTTTGAAACAAAATAGTCAACGCCGCTTTTCTTTAGTATCTGCGGTAAAATCCAGCTGTTGCCGAAAACATCGGGCAGCCAGCAGTTATTGACCGTCAGACCGAATTTTGCTCTGAAATAGCTTTGTCCGTAAAGGCATTGACGGATAAGGCTTTCGCACGAGGGTACGTTGCAGTCGGGCTCAACATACATTGCACCGACAGGCTCAAATCTGCCCTCTGCAATACGCTGTTTAAGCTCCTCAAAAATTTCGGGATAATATTTTTCAACCGTTTCGTATGTATAAGCTTGTGTATGTGCATATTTGAAATCGGGGTATTTGTCCATAAGACGGAGCTGAATGAGCACCGTGCGAAGATTTTTCTGCACCGCATGGATTCTTCGCCAGTAATATGCGATATCGAGGTGGGAATGTGCAACAAGGGCAACATTTCCGCCGCTTTTATAACTTTTATTTGAGAAAATATTTTTATCGATATGCTCCGCAGCAGCCCTGACATCTTCATCCCGCACATCGTCAAAGTCAATGTAATTGAGGGCATAGTCAAGCTCACGGATTGCAAGGGCTCTGAAATCCTCGTTAAAAACCTCGTTGAGTGCCGCATCAAGCAGCATTTCGATGTCATAAACAAGGTTCTGCACGGTTTCGTTGACAACGGCAATGTATCCGCCCTCAAAAATCTGGCGGCAGCCTCTTACGCTTAAGCTTTCGGGGTTTCGCTCGTCATCGGGCTTTGAGCGGTTATAACCCATGATTTCAAAATGCAGCTTTCTTCCATCAACATATTCCGAAAGATTCATTCTTTCTCGGTTGGGGTCGATTCCGCCAACATAAACGCCGTTGACTTTTACAATCATCTCCGCTGCGGTCTTGAGTGCAAAGCAGTATTTTTTGCCCTCAAGGTGTGCGGGAATTTCATAATCGGCTTCGATGAATGCCGTGCCGTCGGGAGTGAAATACATATCGCCCTTTTTGAGAGGTCTGAATTCATCATCGTAGAATTCAAAATTCATCTCCGAAACCTGACGGGCATCTTTTATTCTGAATGTTGTAATTTCGTGTTTTTCGCTGTAAATATGCCTTTTCAGCCAGCCGAAACGCAGCCTGACCCATTCCTCGGGACGCATACTTCTTCTTTCAACCTTGATATGTGCCATTGCGTTTCACCTCACACATCCTGGAAATAGGGCTTTTTGCGGATTCCGATAACCTTCACCTTTTCGCCTTTGTCAACTTCGATTCTCTGCTCAATCCACGCAAGACAGCGGTCAAGAATAAGACACTTTGAGCATTCGCCCTGCAAAAGCACTGTCACCTCGTTGTTTTCCCGTTTCACAAAGGTTATTTCACCGCCGTCGCCCTGCAGACGGGGTCTTATATATTCATTGATATATTTTTCCATATATCGGACCTCCCGAAACTGTATCAGTTTAAATATAACATTAAATTTTATGTAAAGCAATAAAAATAAAGAAAAATATTTTTATTTTGTCAAATTCTCTTTAAATAAATCAAATTATATGTTAGAATTTATCTGTATAAATCCCGTTTGGAGTGATTTTATGTTTGTTGTTACAAGCAATCAGATGTATCAGGCGGAATGCAACGCCGTTAAAAGAGGCTTCACCTTCCCGCAGCTTATGGAAAATGCGGGTCAGGCTTGTGCCGCTGTTATAAAAAAACATTTTTGCATCAGTAAGCAGAATCCCCGCAACGTTCTTATCCTTTGCGGTAAGGGCAAAAACGGCGGCGACGGCTTTGTTATTGCAAGAAAAATGTGGGAATACGGCTGCGATGTCACCGTTCTTCTTGCCTGCGGAGAGCCCAAGGCACAGGATTCAATCGAAATGTTTTCGCTTGTTGAGGCTGCGGGAATAAACGTTGTCCGCTACGACAACAATCTCACGCTTCTCAAGCCTTATTTTGAGAATGCCGATATTATTGTTGAAGCTATTTTCGGAACAGGCTTCACGGGTACGCTCAACCATTCATTGAGCGTGCTTGCACAGGCTGCAAACGCTTCAAAGGCAAGAATAGTTTCAATCGACGTTCCCGCAGGTGCAGACTGCGACTCCGCAACCGTTCAGGGTACGGTTTTCAAGGCTGACATGACAATTGCGATTTCAGCCTACAAGCCCATTCACATAATGAAACCCTGCTGCAAGCATTGCGGCAGAATTGTTGTTGCGGACATCGGCATAACCGATGACGATTTCAGAAAAATTGACAGCGTTGCCTGCTTCACGCTCAACGCACAGGACATAAAGAAAATGCTGCCCAAAAGAAAGCCTGTTTCAAACAAGGGAACTTACGGACACGCCCTTTGCGTTTGCGGCAGCATGAGAATGACGGGTGCGGCATATCTTGCCGTTTCGGGTGCACTCCGCTGCGGTGCGGGTCTTGTTACGGCGGCATTTCCGCAGAGTGCATATGCGGCAATCGCCCCCAAATTCACAGAGCCTCTGCTTCTTCCGCTTGAATCAAACTTTGAAGGCACCTTTGCGTTCAATGCCATGGCAGGCGTTATGGAGGCTTCAAACAGAGCAACGGCAGTTCTTCTCGGCTGCGGCATAGGCTTCAACAAAGACACGGTCAGAATGGTCACAAACCTTGTCAAAGAGCTCAAAAAACCAACAATTATTGATGCAGACGGCATAAACGGACTGACAACAAATATAGATATACTGAAAGAAGCTCAGGCTCCGATTATTCTCACACCCCATCCGGGTGAAATGAGCCGTCTTTGCGGCAAGCCCGTGCCCGAAATCATTGCAAATCCTATCGGAATTGCCCATTCCTTCGCAAAGGAATACGGCGTTACCGTTGTTCTCAAAACCGCAAACACCGTTGTCTGCGACGGCAAGCAGATTTATGTCAATTCAACGGGCAATGCGGGTCTTGCAAGAGGCGGCAGCGGCGATTTGCTTTCGGGAATGGCGGTTTCGTTCCTTGCACAGGGCATGACTCCGTTTGATGCGGCGGTATGTGCCGTCTATCTTCACGGACTGTGTGCGGATGCCGTTGCGGAAAAGACCTCTATGAGAGGAATGCTTCCCTCGGATGTTCTCAACTATCTGCCCGAGCTTTTTTCAAAATTTGAATAGCAGGTGATTATTTGAAAAAGGCTCTTTATGTTTGTGCCGTGCTGTTGTTTTTTATCACGGCAGGATGTGAAAAGCAGGCAGCCCCGAAAAATCAGACCCCTCCCCCGATTCCCGCAGCCTTCACCGCAAAGCTTGATGTTAAATTCGGTGATATATCAATGACCGCATCGCTTACAAAAAACGCTTCCGACGACTACACGGTGCAGATGCTCACCCCCGAAATAATGTCACCTCTTGCACTTGCTTATAAAGACGGCGGTTGCACGGTGACCTATGACGGGCTAAATTTTGAAACCGATCTCAACCGCTTTCCGCAGTCGGAATTTGGCGGACTGTTAACCTGCGCACTCTCGGATATCGAACACGGAATCGAGATTGAAACCATGATTTCCGAAGGCACGGTTACATATAAAGGCAACGGTGAAAGAGGAATTTACACGGTTAAAAGAAACGCCGAAAACGGTGCATGGCTTGAATTTTCAGCCGAAGGTGCACAGCTTCACGTTGTTTTTTCCGAATACAAAACATCTCAATAAACGCAACAAGGGTCGGTGCAAAACGCATCGACCCTTTCAATTATATTACTATGCTTTCCAAAACCGCAAGTGCTTCGGTGAATTCCTTTCCCGAATTGAATTTCGGCAGCCTTTTCAGCAGAGCGGAATAAAATCTCTGCTCGCTTTCTTCTTCCTTTTGCTGCTGTTCTTTTTTGAATTCTTCAAGCTTTTCTTTTACGGCGGCAAGGAAATCGTCTTTTTTATAAATCGGCATTTTATCCGTGCCGAGCTCCGCCGCAAGCTCTTCAAGCTGCTCAACGGTATCCGCACCGAATTCCTTAACCATTTCCATAAAAACAGGCTGTTCAAAATAAAATCTTCGTCCCGAAAGATAACCGAAGGTTTTTCTTGCATCAAGATAGCCCATACGCATTCTTTTTTCAAGCATTTCTTCGCTGAAATCGAACGCCGCACCCAAATCGTCAATATCGTACGGTCTGATATAAACCGTTTCGGCACAGGTCATGTCACGTCTGTGTCCGAGCCCCTTCATCGAAGAAATATCAACAACAATCAGCCTGTTATAGCCGTGCTTGCGAAGCATTCCTATGGGTGCATTGTCATAGACACCGCCGTCAAGATAACGCTCACCCTCGGGCCCGATTTTGTTTACGCCGGGCACCTTTGAGGATGCAAGCAGATAGTCATGAAGCTCACCCTCGGGAATATCGTCAATGAATATCTCAAGCGGAGCAAAGCCCGACAGCTGAAACGTTACCATACCGAAGGGAATGCCCGATTTTCTGACCTTTTCCTCATCTATGAATTCTTCAAGAAGGTCTTTTGTGGGTGACGCATCAATGCCGCCGTTTTTTACGATTTCCTTAAACAAAGCGGGAATATTCCTGAAGCTGAAAAGATTTTCGGGGTCACGAAGCTCCTCATTTATATTTATTCCTCTGTCAACGGATGCGTTTTTCCACAGGTTTACGGCATCCTCAAAACAGTCTGCCGCAATCAGCGCACCGTTAATCGAGCCGATTGAAACGCCCGCAACAACCGAAAACTCAATCCCCATTTCACGCATTGCCTTCCACGCACCGAGCTGATATGCCCCCTTGGCACCTCCGCCCGCAAGCACAAGACCGTATTTTTTCAAAATATCTCCTCCGTTTTTATGCTGATTTTATTTTATCACACTTCCGATATAAATGTAAACAACAAAAATCAAGAAATGACCTACTGTTACAAATCTGCAATTTTTATTGACAAAAGGGAGCTGTAATTATATTATTTATGTATACTTTATAAAGCAGCAACACACTTTGTTAAGTGCAAAGGTCAGAGTGATAAGTGCAAAGTGTCGGATAGGCTCCGCCTATGACCGATTTTATTCCGGAGGATAAGAAATCCCTCCACCGCAAGCGGTATTCAGTTCCTGCCATGATACCTCAATTCGAGTGTAGGGCGGCTTGACCCCAAGCCGCCGTGGATTACAGCGATTATTTTTCGGCGGGATGAGGTCATCCCGCCCTACCGTTAAAATTTATTTCAGCCGTAGGGGACGGCGTCCTCGACGTCCCGCATATAAATGCGTCGCAGACCCTTAACTTTGCATTTTGCACTTTACACTCTGCACTTTAGTTTGCAGCGGTTTGCTTGTTAAGGTGTGTTTGATTTGTTAATTAAAATATGAAATTTCCCGAAAGGATGATTTGAATGAAAATTCCCTCATGCGTTGAGGCAAGAATGAATAAATACTGCGAAACAATCGAAAAGCACAGCAAAAAGCTTGCACAGCTTTACCGCAACTGCTATCCCAACACGCTCGAAACGGCAACGGAATTTATGGATGACGGCTCTGTTTTTGTTTTGACAGGCGATATCCCCGCAATGTGGCTGCGTGACTCAACGGCAGAGGTTTCGCATTACATTCCCCTTGCCGCCGATAACGAGGATATCCGAAGCATAATCAAGGGCGTTATCAAAAGACAGAGAATGTATATCAGCCTTGAGCCCTATGCAAACGCATATAAAAAAGAGCCCAACAACCACAGGGAATTTGACGATTATCCCGAAAACCATCCCATCGTATGGGAAAGAAAATACGAAATAGATTCCCTCTGCTATCCCGTCAGACTTGCTTATCTTTACTGGAAAGCTACGGGCGACAGCGAAGTGCTCGGCGAAGATTTTCTTGAGAGCACCAAAACAACGGTTAATCTTTGGAGAACCGAGCAGCATCATTTTGAAAAATCTCCCTACCGCTTCACAAGAAAGAACTGTCCCGAGCAGGACACAATCCACAACAACGGCATGGGCAGTCCCGTTGAATACACGGGCATGACGTGGTCGGGCTTCAGACCCAGCGACGATGCCTGCCGCTACGGATATCTTGTTGCATCAAATATGTTTGCGGTTGTTGCTTTGGGCTATCTTGAAGAAATGCTCAGGAGTGCATATCCCGAAGAAAAAGAGCTCATTGCCGAATGCACCGCACTCAAAGCCGACATTAACAAGGGTATTGCGGAATTTGCGGTTGTTGACCACGAAAAATACGGCAAAATCTATGCCTGCGAGGTTAACGGCAAGGGTGATTATTTCCTCTTTGACGATGCAAACGTGCCCAGTCTTCTCTCCGCACCCTATCTGGGCTTCTGCGATTACGACGATGAAATCTATATGAACACCCGCAGATTTATTTTAAGCAAGGATAACCCCTATTATTACGAAGGCGAGTTTGCAAAAGGCGTCGGCAGCCCCCACACTCCCGAAGGATATATCTGGCACATTGCACTTTCAATGCAGGGTCTTTCAAGCAGCAATCCCGACGAAATCCGTGAAATTCTTCATATGCTTGAAACAACAGACGGCGGCACGGGCTATATGCACGAGGGCTTTGATGCAAACAATCCCGATAAATTCACAAGAAGCTGGTTCAGCTGGTCATGCGCCCTGTTTGCAGAGCTTGTTGAAAAAGCTGTTGACGAAAAAATTATTTAAGAAAATTCAAAAAAGGGCTTGCAAAATCCAAAACATTATGGTATTATAATCTGCGTTCGATACGGAACAGAAAAATATCATAATATGCTGCTATGGCTCAGGCGGTAGAGCGCATCCTTGGTAAGGATGAGGTCGGCGGTTCAATTCCGCCTAGCAGCTCCAGAAAAAAGCACTTCTTTCGGGAAGTGCTTTTTCAGTTATATTGCTTTAGGATGTTTGAAAAAATGCGATAAAGCCGAAAGCAATCAAGCCTCATATTTTGATTGACAAAAATCATAATACATATTATTCTTTATTGCAGAAGGAGATGGTTTAAATGAAATCTTTTACCGCTGTTCTCATGTCAATCGCACTTTTCTTTTTAAGCTGCTTTACCCCCGAAACGCCTGCTGCAAAAACTGATGCGGAGCTTGAAAAAATCGGCTCAATCTGCCAAAAGCACGAGCTTTCGGACAAGCTTTATGTTATAGACGTTTCCGCACTTCAGGGCGAGGGCGAAAAACATATGGCAATTGCCCTGCAGGGCATTGTTGCCAAAACAAACCCCTGCATTTTCGTTCGCAACAACCAATTCAGCAACAAATATCTCAACGAAATCGAAAAAAGCGGAATCGAAATCATTTTTAATGACGAAAACGGCAAGCCCTGGACTCTGCCCGCTCTTCTCAACAAATTCAAATCTTACATCGGCGATTCGGGCTATGTTCTTTACAAAAAGAGCGATAAAGCCGAAGGTCTTAACATGGCAACAAACCTTGCCGCCCTCTACGGCTGGCTGCCCGTGCCCGAAAACCTTGAGCAGCTTGCAATCGATGCAGGTCTGACCCTCAAAGAGGATTATACAAAAACAAATTACAATGTACTTTTCCAGTGGAATTTCTTTGAAACCCACAAAAGTGAATTCAATTACAACGCCGTTGTGAGCCTCCAATACAAAGTTGACGGTTTGCGTGACCTTGCAATTCAGCAGGGATTTTTCACCTTCTATATTGACGATGACGAAGACACAAATCTTCTTCGCAAATGTGTTATGGAATATGCGGGCGACAATGTTCCCGTGCTCGGCTGGGTAAAATATGAGGTTGCATTTGTTGAACAGGCTTCAAAAAGCGGCAACATCGCTCTTCCCTCTGACCACAGCCATAACTTGAGCTATCTTTCATCCTTCAGATGTGACATTCCCGACCAAAAGCACAGCGAAGCAAAGGAATATACCGACAAAACAAAGCATTACTGTGCTCTTGTTTTCAGCGACGGCGACAATCTTCAATGGATTCAGAACGGCTACAGCGATTTTTATCAGAAGCAAAACCTTAAAAATCAGTTTCCCGTAACCTGGTCATTTTCTCCCACGCTTCAGGAATTTTCGCCCGTAACGGTTAAGCAGATTTATTCCGACGCAAGCGAAAACGATTATTTTATGGCGGGTGTTTCGGGTGCGGGCTATATTCATCCCACCGAATATCCGTGGAAAGCCCTTACAGGCTTCACAGACCTCACCGCCGCAACAATGGCAAAAAGCAAGTTGAGCTATGTTCAGATTCTTGACGGCACTCCCGAGAACGAGTTTGAAGATAAAATTCTCACCGACAGACTTGAATATTACGCAAGATACCAAAACATCAAGGGCGGTGTTTTGAGCCTTGACCCCGACAGATACGCAGGCGGCGAAGGCAAGATTTATTTTGTCAACGACAAGCCCTTTATCAGCTACAGACTTTCGCTCTGGCATCCCGACGGCGAGGGTGCAAATCTTACAACAGAGTGGCTTGACGAGCAGGCGGCAATTGTTAATTCATATCCCGCAGACATGAATTCAATCAACGGCTACAGCGTTATCAACATTCACCCCTGGACGGTAAGCGTTGAAAACCTTGCGTATTTCGTAAGCAAGCTTGACGAGGATGTTGTGCTTGTTACGATTGACGAGCTTATGGAAATGATTAACGAAAACATTCCTCATGAAGATGCAAAACCCGCAAAATAAAAAATAACGGGCGGCAAAAATGCCGCCCATATTGTTATTTTCTTTTAACAAGCTTATAAATTATCGGCGGTAAAGCCGAAGCAACAATCAATACAATGCAAAAAATAATATGTGCCGCTGTAAAGCCTACGGGTCTAACGCTCCCGTAAAACGCTGCAAAATAGGCGTCAAAAGCAGATAGCACAGGCATGGCAGGTATCAGAAGTAATAAAAGTATTAAGGAAACATATCTCTCAAGTCCGAGAAAAAACTGATTTATCTGAAGAAGCAGAAAAGAAACCGAAGGAACAATCAAGAACAAATAAGCTCCGAAAAACACTGCATCTCCCGACTTTCTTTTGCAAAACACCGCAAAAGCCGACGAATATACAAGCAGAAAGAACGGAAACAACAGACTTAATGTTTCGTTTCCGCCGGGAACATACACATAGTCAACCAAAAACGGAATTCTTCCTGCTGAAAAAATGCCCAAAGCCCAAACCGCAATCGTTATTGCAACACCGAGGAAAAACCGCTTTGTATCTGAATGCTTTTCATTCGCCATATTACCACTCCTTTCCTTGATTTAATTTTATCACAGCAAAAGATTAATTGTATTACAGAAATATTAAGATTAATTTACAAATTATTACATTAACCAAAGGTGAAAAGATGAAACTTAAAACAATAGCACGCATTCACACCGATTTCACTTCAAAATTCGGCATTCCCCGTCAGAGCGGGTTGGTTGACGAGCTTGAAGCAACAATCGTTTTTGAGCCCGAATACAGGAATCCCGATGCACTTCGCGGAATTGAAGAATATTCCCACATTTGGCTTTTGTGGCAGTTTTCGGAATGTGCCGACAAGGAATGGACTCCGACGGTCAGACCCCCCAGACTCGGCGGCAACAAAAGAATGGGTGTTTTTGCAACACGCTCCCCTTTCAGACCCAACCCCATAGGGCTTTCAAGCGTCAGACTTCTCGGCGTTGAGAAAACGGAAAAGCTCGGCACGATTCTACGGGTTTCGGGTGCGGATTTGCTTGACGGCACGCCGATTTATGACATCAAACCGTATCTGCCTTATGTTGACTCCCACCCCGAGGCAAGCAACGGCTTTGCACTTGATGAAAAAGAGGGCAGACTGACGGTTGAATTTCCCGATGAACTGCTCAAAAAAATACCGCCCGAAAAACAGGCGGCATTGAAAGCGGTGCTCGCCCAAGACCCCCGACCGGGCTATCAGAACACGCCCGAAAGAGTCTACGGCATTGAGTTTGCAGGCTTTGACGTCAGATTCACCGTTGAGGGTGATAAACTGACGGTTATTAAAATTGAATAGTAATTGTAACGGCTGTCTTAATGCGACAGCCCGTTTTTATTTTGCAGGAGGCAATTCATAAACACATACCCAATCCGCCTTTTTTCGGCGGGAACATTAATCCCTCCACCGCAAGCGGTCCCCCTCCCTTGAAAGGGAGGCAAAATCCGACCTGCATTTGAAATTAAATTTCAAAATATTTTCAGCTTCGTTCAAACACCGCACCGTCGGGCACGGGTGTGCCCGTTACGTTATAATCGGGCATTTTCGATGAACTTGCGGCATCAAAAATATATTTGTTGCCATCAACTTTGAAAACATAAGTGTTTTTTCCGTCATCGGTTTTCATTATCAGCCTTGTATCGCTCAACTGAAATTCACCCTCGGCATAGTAGCTGCTTAACGGCGAATACATAAAGACAAATCTGTTGTTATCCTTCAGCGCAAAATTCGGCTTGATATAATCCGTGCTGTCCGTGTAGGTATAGACTGCACTGCTCTCGGAAAACACAAATCTTTCGGAAACAAGTGCATCGGCAAAGTTTGTGTCACCCAAATCATTTCTGCTGACTTCAACGGCTATAAGCCATCCGCCCATCGCCGTATCGCCGACCTCGGGCACAAGCTTGTCAATGAGAATTATCATCGATTTACCCTGCCGTGCAACCATATCAACCTCAAATCTGACCGAGGTTGTACCGTCGGAAACATAGATAAGATAAAGAACATTTTCCTTAAAAAAGCTATCGTTATATTTGCTGCTTGACTGTCCGAATGACGGCAGCTCGTCCCATGTTGAGTCAAACTGAAAATCATCAGCTGTTGCCTTAACAAATTTCTCAAACCCCTCTGCAGTTTCAAACGCTGCAACGGAACGGTGGCTCGGGTCACCGTAGGGTGACCAATACTTTTTCTCCGCATTTTCAAGAAGGATTTTTTCGCCGTTCTCGTTATATCCCGCCCAGCTTACCGTTGCAGCAAAATCAACGGGCTGATATGTTGGTCTTGTAAATTCGGGCTTGGTTGTTGCAGGCAAGGTCGGCTTTTGGAATTTTTCAGTTGACGGCTCTTCTGCCGTCACGGCGACGGTAGTATAAACCTCGGTGTTTTCGGTTACGTTTTCGATTTTTTCGAACACGGTGTTATCGGCAAAAAAATCAATATAGAATGTGTTGAAGCTTTGAGTTTTTCCGCTTAAGGATTCACCGACAATATAGATAAATTCCATTCTGTAGCATTCGGACTTCGGAATGGAAATTCCGTCAAAGGAATAATCAAGGGTCTTGGTTTTATGGGGAGAAACAAGGTCAAATTTTCTTGCTTCATCTTCAGCGGATGCAGACTTGCATTCCTCCCACCAATAGCCGTCTTTAAGGCAATAAAGCCTGAAGCTGCCGTCAATATAAATATTTTCATTGCTTCTGCTTACCCATTCAATCCGTGCATGGGGATTATCTTGCTCAAAGGAGGATTCAATTATATAAGCCTCAATATCCTTTGTGCTTGACGAAACAACCGTGTCGGAGGTCAGATTTTTGAAATATCTCGCAGCCTTTTGGTCATTCATTTCATGGAGTTTTGTTTCATACTCGCCGTAAATGAATTTTGCCGCAACCAAAGGAGGCATTTTGTTTTTGATTGAGTCCTTCCAACGGTTGCCGTCACTTGCTTCCCAGTATTCCGTAAGTGTGTATACATCATTGATAACGTTGAATGTCAGCGCCGCAACATTACTGCTGCCGCCTATACTTGATACCCCGTTTTCTCCGAGAACATATTCATCATAAGATACATACATATAAGCCGTTACAGTTTCGATTTCACCCGAATCCGCGGGTCCGCCGGCTTCGGTTGAAACAACCTCGTGCGATTCAAACGCAGCCGTGCCCTTGTTGTATCTGCCGCTGTGATACTCCATTATCGCCGCCGAAATTGCATCGTCAAGGGTCTGGTTCTGAATAAACTCAAACTTTACATATGTTGTTTCAACGCCGTTTTCCGAGGCAAGCTCAACGCCCTCGGAGCCTAAAAGCACCGTTATCCCCGCCATTTCAACAGGCTCGTCAAAAATATTCTGATAAAGAGGTGTACCTTTTAACTGAATTGTCAGCTCCCCTGTCTGAAGATTTGTTTCGGTTATTTCAAACATAGTGCCGTTTGGCAGTTTTTCTCTTTTTCCGTCATTCGCACGGTAAACAAAGGTTCCCGATTCCGCAGGCATTGACGTTGTGCCCTCGTAGGTTGAAACGGTAACCTTGAGCCTGTAGCCCGCATCGGGATATTCCTTTTCGGGATTTGTAAGGAAGCATACCGCTGCAACAATGCAGGCGATAACCGCAAGAATAATCACCCAAAAAGCGGGCTTTTTGTAGCTCATAACGCACTTCACACGCTCTTTAAGACCGACTTCACCAAAAGCAAGCGGGCAAGCCGCAATTCTTCTGCGATTAACGGAGCATTCAAGCAGGGCGGTTGCATAGCCTTTTCGTGCCGTTTCATCCATTTCGGAGCATACCTTTTCGTCGCAAGCCATCTCAATATCACGGCACAGAAGAATATAGGCAATCCACACAAGCGGATTAAACCAGTAGACCGCAAGAATAAGGAATCCCAGAGGCTTTATCCAATGGTCACGGCGTTTGAGATGTGAATTTTCATGAGCAACAACGTGATTTCGGGTTTCGTCATCCATGCCGAAGGGAAGATAGATTTTCGGCTTAAATACGCCGAGAATAAAGGGAGATTTCACCGTTTCGCATTGCATGACATTGCCGTCAAGCAAAACGGCTGTCGAAACGCTTTTCTTAACTTTTATGTAGCTGACAATTCCGTAAATCAGAATTGCTGCAATGCCGACAAGCCAGACAATTGCACCGATTTCGGTCAGAATTTGCAAAGGATTTGCACTTGCACCAACCTGCGGTGCAAAGGTTTCGGAAATAACGGGATTTACAACGCTGTTAATCACGGGAATTCCGCTTGAAATTACAGGCTCATTAAGATAAGCAATATCTGTAGGTATTGTTTCCGCACTCGGAATAAGGCTCATTGCACTTTCGATTGAAAACGGCAAAACAAGTCTTATGCCTGCAATTGCCCAGAGAATGCAGATGAATTTTCTCGGAATTTTCTTGAAAATGAGTCTGACAAGCATTACGGCAAGAATTATGTAGCTTGCGGTTATGCTGACATTGAGAAAATCAACAAAAATGTTTGCCATATCACTTGCCTCCTTCAATTATCTGCCGTATTTCGGCAATCTCATCGTCGGAAAGCTTCTGACGGCGTGCAAAAGCTGCAATGAATGCGGGCAAAGAGCCTTCAAACTTTTTTTCCATAAGCTCGTCGATTTCGGAAACCTCGGCTTCATCCTTTGAAACGATTGAGGTTACGATTGTGTTTTCGTTTTTCACAACTCCCCTTTCGGAAAGACGCTTGATAACCGTATAGGTTGTTGTTTTTGACCAGCCCAGCTTTTCCTTGCACAGCTCGGAGAGCTCACGGCTTGAAATCGGCTCATGCTCCCAGAGAATCAGACAAAATCTGTATTCGCTTTCAAAAATTTTCGGTGTAGCCATATTTTATCCCCTTTTCGTTTTATTCTAATGCATTAGTACAACTGTATTCTAACGCATTAGAACAAGTTTGTCAATAGTTTTTTTAATTTACACCGCAGGGCAGCTTGACTCAAGCCGACAAGAGCGCAGACAAAAATAAGAATTGATTTTAGTTTAAAAAATTGTTATAATAGTAACATTAATTATAAAGGATGTTTCTTATGAAATTTGATGCCGCACAGGCAAGAGCCGCAGAGCTCCGTGACCTGCTCAATTATCACAGCCATAAATATTATGTTGAGGATAACCCCGAAATCGGTGACTATGAATACGATATGCTTCAGCGTGAGCTTGCAGGGATTGAAAAAGAATTTCCCGAGCTCATAACTCCCGATTCTCCGACCCAGCGTGTCGGCGGAAGTGCAGAAGGTATGTTTGAGCCCGTTGTTCACGCCGTGCCCCTTGAAAGTTTACAGGATGCTTTCGGATTTGATGAGGTTGAAGCGTTCAGCAAAAGGGTCAAGGATATTTTTGCCGATGCGGAATATGTTGTTGAACCTAAAATCGACGGTCTTTCCGTTGCTCTTGAATATGAAAACGGTGTGTTCGTGAGGGGCTCAACCCGTGGCGACGGTAATATCGGCGAGGATGTTACCGCAAATCTGCGTACCGTAAATTCAATCCCTCTGCGACTGAAAAAGGATGTTACAATCGAGGTCAGAGGCGAGGTTTATATGCCCAAAAAAGTTTTTGCAGACCTTGTTGAGGAGCAGGAACAAAACGGCGAAAAAACCTTTAAAAATCCCCGCAACGCCGCCGCAGGCTCACTCCGCCAGAAAAATCCGAAGATTACGGCTTCAAGAAACCTTGATATATTTGTTTTCAACATTCAGAGATATGAAGGCTCGGAAATCACGGGGCACAAGCAGTCCATTGATTTTCTTAAAACTCTCGGCTTTAAGACAATACCTTTTTATAATAAATTCAATAATATTTCCGATGTTATCGGCGAGCTTGAACGCATAGGCGAAATCCGTTCATCCCTGCCCTTTGACATTGACGGTGCGGTAATCAAAACCGATTCGTTTGCACAGCGTGCCGAAATCGGAAGCACAGCCAAATTCCCCCGCTGGGCACTTGCGTTCAAATATCCTCCCGAGGAAAAGGAAACAACGGTTGTTGACATTGAGGTTGCCGTCGGCAGAACGGGCGTTCTGACACCCACCGCCGTCTTTGAGCCCGTTCTTGTTGCAGGCTCAACGGTTTCAAGGGCAACGCTTCACAACCAGGATTTCATTGACGAAAAGGATATCCGCCTCGGCGACAGAGTTGTTATCCGCAAGGCGGGTGACATTATCCCCGAGGTTATCAGAGTTGTTTCCCACTCCGAAAACAGCGAAAAATTCAGTCTGCCCGATATTTGCCCGTCATGCGGTGCAACGGTTATCCGTGAAGCGGATGAAGCGGCGGTAAGATGCGTTAACCCCGAATGCCCCGCACAGCTTCTGCGAAATCTCATTCATTTTTGTTCAAGAGATGCAATGGATATTGAAGGCATGGGCGATGCGGTGCTTGAAAAGCTTGTTTCAAGCGGACTTCTTACCAAAGCAAGTGAAATTTACACTCTCAAAAAAGAAGATTTCATGACCCTTGAAGGCTTCAAGGATAAATCGTCGCAAAATTTGATTGATGCAATCGAAAATTCAAAGAAAAATGACCTTGCAAAGCTCGTTTTCGCATTGGGAATCCGTCATGTCGGTCAGAAAGCGGGCAAATTTCTTGCCGATCATTTCGGCACAATGGAAAACCTTATGAATGCCGACCTTGAACAGCTCAAATCCATCGAAGGCTTCGGCGATATCATGGCACAGAGTGTTGCGGATTTCTTTGCGTTGGAGCAGTCCAAAAATGAGATTGAAGCTCTCGCATCATACGGCGTCAACATGAATTCGCTCAAAGAAAAAATCGACAACCGTTTTGAGGGCAAAACCTTTGTTTTAACGGGCACTCTGCCCACCTATTCACGCAACGAAGCGAGCGAAATCATTGAAAAATTCGGCGGCAAAACAGCCTCATCCGTTTCAAAGAAAACAAGCTATGTGCTTGCGGGCGAAGAGGCTGGCAGCAAGCTTGTCAAAGCACAGACCCTTGGCGTTACAATCATTAACGAAGACGAATTCAACGAGATGATAAAATGAGATTTTCCAAAGAGCATTGCTGGATTGAAAAGAAAGAAAACGGCGTTTTGATCGGCATAACCGACTTTGCGGCAAGCAAAATCTGCGAGAATTTCGAACTTTTTCTTTGCGATGAGGATGATTATATTCACAGCGGCGAAAGCATGGGTGAAATCATTTCCTGCGAATTTTTTGATATCATTTCGCCCGTCAGCGGCAGGGTTGTTTGGGTTAACGAAGAGATTTTAAACAACCCCGCTCCACTGCGTGAAAAGCCGTCTGAAATCCCTCTTTGCGAAATGACGGATGTTGCTTATACGGCACAGCTGATGTCGGAAAACGAATATTTGATTTATATTAAAAATAACTCTTGAAAAAACAAAAATAGTGTGTTATACTACCAAAGATATGTAAACGCAGAGATCGGGAGAGTAAGCATTCCCAATCCACCCAGAGAATGTCCGTCATCGGCTGTAAGCGGACTGTGCGAAGGATTTGCCGAAGTTCACCCGTTAGCGGTGTGTCTGAAACAACAGTAGGACACAACGGTAAGCCCCCGTTAAAGGCTCCGAGCGCATGGAATTCCATGAATGCAGGGTGGTACCGCGGATTTTATTCGTCCCTCGTCATTTGATGAGGGATTTTTTATTTTGTAAATTATGAAAGGATGATATAAATGATTCAGAAGTCAGCAGAACTCAAAAATCTTTTTGAAGAAAAAGCTGCAAAAGTTCAGGCTGTTGCCGACGTTGAACAGCTCCGTATCGAGTTCCTCGGCAAAAAAGGCTCTGTTGCGGCTCTTATGCAGGAGCTCCGCAACGTTCCCAACGATCAGAAAAAAGAGGCAGGTCAGAAGATAAACGAAACAAAGCAGTTTATCGAAACCGCAATCGCCGCAAAGCTTGAAGAGCTTAAGGCACTTGAAGAACAGAAATTGATTGACGCTGCAGAAAGCTATGACGAGTCTATGCCCACAGATGCAGACCTCGGCTCATACCACCCCATAACTCTTGTCCGCCGTCAGGTTGAAAACATCTTTTTGAGCATGGGCTTTGCCGTTGAGGATTATTCCGAAATCACCGACGACTACAATTGCTTTGAGGCTCTCAACATTCCCAAGCACCACCCCGCAAGAGATATGCAGGACACATATTATTTAAGCTCCGGTCAGCTTCTCAAAACTCATACCTCTGCCGCACAGAATACAATTCTCCGCAAGTATGCGGCAAACCTTGAAAACGGCAACCCCATCAGAGCCATTTTCCCCGGCCGCTGCTTCAGAAACGAAAAAATCGATGCCTGCCATGAAAACACCTTCTTCCAGATGGAAGGTATGATGGTTGACAAGGATATTTCAATCTCAAACCTTATTTATTTCATGAAAACCATGCTCTCCGAGGTTTTCCAGAAGGATATCACCGTAAGACTCCGTCCCGGCTTCTTCCCCTTCGTTGAGCCCGGCTTTGAGCTTGACATTCAGTGCACAATCTGCAAGGGCAAGGGCTGCCCCTCATGCAAGGATTCGGGCTGGCTTGAACTCTGCCCCTGCGGCATGATTCATCCCAACGTTCTCACCGCTGCAGGCATTGACCCCGAAAAATATACGGGCTTCGCTTTCGGTCTGGGCATGACAAGACTTGCCATGATGACCTACGGCGTTAAGGATATCCGTGTTTTCAACAGCGGCAACCTTAAGTCGCTTTCACAGTTTACCGAAGAATCATTCACAAGACCCGAAGAAAGCAAGGAGGCATAAGAATAATGTTTGTTTCAATTAACTGGATTAAAGACTATGTCGACCTTGAAGGCGTTGACATTAAAAAGCTTATCGAAAGCTTCACTCTTGCAACCGCAGAGGTTGAAGATATAATCGAAAAGGGTGCCGATGTTCAGAATGTTGTTGTCGGCGAAATCCTTTCCGTTGAAAACCATCCCAATTCAAACAAGCTCCACCTTCTCAAGGTTGACGCAGGCGAAAAGGTTTGCAACATCGTTTGCGGTGCACCCAATGTTGCGGTTGGTCAGAAGGTTGCCCTTGCTCTTGCAGGCGGCAGAGTTTGCGGCGGCGAAATCAAGGTTGCTGCCGTTGCAGGCTATGAATCCGAGGGTATGTGCTGCTCCGAAAAAGAGCTCGGCATCAGCGATGACCATTCGGGCATCATGGAGCTTGACCCCTCACTCAAAAACGGCACAAACATCAAGGATATCTTCCCCATTGACGATATAATCTTTGAAGTTGATAACAAGTCACTCACAAACCGTCCCGACCTCTGGGGTCACTACGGCATTGCAAGAGAGCTTGCCGCACTTTCGGGCAGAGAGCTCAAGCCCCTCGAAATGGGTGACCTTTCCTATGACGGTGACGAAAAGGTTGAGGTTGAAATCGGCAGAAAAGACCTTGTTTACAGATATTCCTGCATCAAGATGGACAACATCACAAAGAACAAGAGCCCTCTTGACATGAGAATCCGTCTTTACTACTGCGGAATGAGAGGCATCAACCTTCTTGCCGACGTAACAAACTACATCATGCTTGAAATCGGTCAGCCCACTCACGCTTTCGCAGGCAACGCAATCGACAAGATTGTTGTTACAACTCCCGACGAAAAAATCAAGTTCACAACCCTTGACGGCGTTGAGAGAGATATCGACGAAGAAACTCTTATGATTTGCAACGGCGAAACTCCCGTCGGCATCGCAGGCATCATGGGCGGTCTTGAATCCGAAATCGTTGAGGATACAGGCTCGGTTGTTCTTGAATCCGCTAACTTCGACGGCGTAAGCATCAGAAAATCATCATCAAGACTCGGTCACAGAACAGACGCAAGTGCAAGATACGAAAAAATGCTTGACCCCGAGCTCACAATGGATGCCGTTGGCAGATTTGTTAAGCTTGTTCAGGATATCGACAGCGGAGCAAGAGTTGCATCGAAGGTTACAGACGAATATGTAAGAAAATATCCCGAAATCACTCTTTCATTCGATAAGAAATATGTTGACAAATACACTGGCATCGACATCAGCGACGAGCAGATTGAAAAAACTCTCACCGCTCTCGGCTTTGCCGTTGAAAACGCAGACGGCGAATACACCGTAAAGGTTCCCTCATGGCGTGCAACAAAAGACGTTACAATCAAGGCTGACATCATCGAGGAAATCACAAGAATTTACGGCTACGATAACTTTGAAATCACAACAACAAACAGCCCGCTCAAGCCCGTTGCAGTTGACTATGCAAGAATGGAAGACAACGAAATCAAGGATATTCTTGTTAAAAAATACGGCTTCCACGAGGTTCACTCATATGTATGGTGTGACGGCAGAAAGTTCAAGAAGCTCGGCATCGAGGTTGAGGATAACATAAAGGTTCTCAACATCGAAAACTCCGAAAACGGCGTTCTTCGCAACTCAATGCTCCCCACTCTTCTTGTTATGGCACAGGAAAACAAGGATTTTGCCGACAAATATTCAATCTTTGAAATCGGCAGAGTTGTTGACGGTACAGACGAAAACGGTCTTTGCAACGAGAAAAAGCATCTCGGTGCAGTTATCTATGATAAGAGCGGCAACGAAAAGGCTGCATACCTCAAGGCTGTTGAAATCATCAACTGCATCATCGGTCAGATTAAGCAGAAGAAGGCGGGCTACAATAAGATTGCTCCCGAGCACGCATGGCAGCATCCCAAGAACACCGCTGCAATTCTCATTGACGGCGTAAAGGTCGGTACACTCTGTGCAATGCACCCCGCAAACCGTGCAAAGCTTGACAAAACCGCCGCTGCAGTATGCTTTGAAATCGATATGGACGCATTCAGCTCACTCGATGCAAACTCAATCAGCTTCCGTGAGCCCAGCACACAGCAGTCAACATGGTATGACCTTTCACTTGTTCTCGGTGCGGATACAAAATATTCCGACCTTGCAGCTTGCTGGGAAAGCCTTAACATTGCAGAGCTTGAAAGTGCAAAAGTTGTTGACACCTACGAAAAAGACGGCATGAAGAGCATCGCAGTTCGACTTGTGTTCTCCGCAATGGACAGAACTCTTGAAATGGAAGAGGTTCAGGGCTGGATTGACGCAATTATCGCAAATCTCGGCAAAATCGGCGTAACTTTGAGAGCATAATTGTTAAGAAATAGTTATAATTTTCAAAAAAACCTTGTTTTATTTTAAAAGGTGTTATATAATAGCATGGTACGGAGGTGACCGAAATGACTGATAAAACAATCAAATTTTCAATTAAGGACGAAAATGAGGTGGAGATGAAGAAAAATCTTCTCGCCGTTTACGAAGCCCTTAACGAAAAGGGATACAATTCAATCAGCCAGATTGTAGGCTATATCCTCTCCGAGGACCCGACCTATATCACAACCCACAATAACGCACGCAGTCTTGTCAGAAGGCTCGACAGAGATGAACTTCTTCAAGCAATGGTTAAGTGCTATCTCGGAATTAAATAAACTTGGAGGAGTGACGGTATGGCAAAGAAAAAGTTCCTTATGTATAAGGGCAGACCTCTTGTCAGAAGCGGCAAGACAATTTATTACGGTTTCATGACCGACCCTTATGTTGTTATAATGCAGATAACCAGCACCCGTGAGGTTAAGGGCGTTGAAGTTGCTGACAGAGTTGTTGTTCAGCTTGTCAACACAGACCCCGATGTCCGCATGAAGGACAAAATTGTCAAGAAAGCGGAACGCAGAGGTCTTTACAACGCAATGGATATCGGCTGCATCTGGCTTGAAAGAGAGCTCAAAGAACCCGCATAAGCAAAAAGCATTAAAAGCACATCGATTTTTCGGTGTGCTTTTTGTTTTCCCGTTTCTTCAAGATTTTTACCACTTTTTCACGTTTTGCTATTGACAACCGTGAATTTTCGTGATATATTGTTAACACAGCAGATTGCAAACGTTAATATTCGTTAAAGGAGAATGTATATGTTTATTGAAGAAAGACATCAGGCAATACTTGATTTGTTAAACGAAAAAGGTCGCATCTCGAACTCGGAGATACAGGAAAAATTTGAAATCAGCTATGATTCGGCAAAAAGAGATTTGAGAATCCTTGAAGAAAAGGGACTTTTAAAAAGGACTCACGGCGGTGCAATCCCCGCAAAACAAATAGGCGGTAATATTTGCCGCAATCTGACATCCGAGGAGCGTGTTAAGGATGTCAAGGAAAACTATCTTGCAATTGCAAAAAAGGCAGTTTCTATGATTGAAGAAAACGATGTTGTCTACATAACAAACGCAAGCGTCGGCTATCTTATGGCACAGAATATGGGCGACATCAACTGCACGGTTGTTACAAACTCCGTTTCAATCGCTGAAAAGCTTCGCACCAACAAAAGCGTTACCGTTATTCTTACGGGCGGTGAAATGAATGAAAACGGTTGTTTTTATGACAGCTTTACCCTTTCGGTTATAAAACGCCTTCGGTTCGACAAATGCTTTATAACTTCCGCTGCAGTTTCGGCTTCATTCGGTCTTTCAATTCAGAAATCAAGAAGCGTTGAGCTTACAAACACGGTTATAAACAACTCAAAATGCGTTGCCGGTCTTTATCCTGTTGAAAAAATTGGCTTTGATTCGGTAATCAGCATTTGCGGTGCGGATAAGCTTGATGTGCTTATCACCGACAGCGAAGCATCCGAGGAAGATTTATCGTTGTTTGAAGAAATCGGAATTGATATTAAAATAGCAAACATATAACTCCAACAAAAGAGTAGGGCGGCTTGACCTCAAGCCGCCAAATAAACTAAAAATATCGGCGGGAGCAAGCCCCTCCGCCCTTCCTTAATGTTCATTTTATCCACTTTTTTCTTTCAAAATCATTTGTTATGGTGCGAATTTCCGAAAATAAAAAAGCTGTCGGATTTTTCTTGAAAACAAAGAAAAAAAGAGTATAATTAATTTTCGGTAAAAAATGCACATGGAGTGTTTGAATTATGAAACTTTTTCAGCCAAAGCTTTTCACATCGCTTAAAAGCTACAGTAAAAAACAGGTTGTCAACGACCTCATTGCGGGCGTAATCGTTGCAATCATCGCCCTGCCCCTTTCAATCGCACTTGCAATTGCATCGGGCGTTTCTCCCGAAAAGGGTCTTTACACCGCCATTATCGCAGGCTTTGTTATTGCATTTCTCGGCGGCAGCAACGTTAACATTTCGGGTCCCACCGCCGCATTCGCAACAATCGTTGCAGGCATCGTTGCCCAATTCGGCACAAGCGGTCTTGTTATTGCAACAATCATGGCAGGTCTGATTCTGATTGTCATGGGTCTTTTAAAATTCGGTACGCTTATCAAGTATATTCCCCACACAATAACAACGGGCTTTACCTCGGGTATCGCTCTGACGATAGTTATCGGTCAGATAAAGGATTTCCTCGGTCTCACCTTCCCCGAAGGAATGCCCACGGTTGAAACCGCAGAAAAGGTTGAGGCAATTGCAAAATCAATCACAACATTCAATCCCCAGGCTCTCCTTGTTGGTGCAATCGGCATGGCAATTCTTATTGTATGGCCCAAAATCAGCAAAAAAATTCCCGGCTCGCTGATTGCGGTTGTTGTCGGCGTTATTATTGTTAAAGCTTTCAAAATGGATGTTAACACGGTCGGCGACCTTTACACAATTTCAAGAGATCTCCCCTCTTTTTCAATGCCCGAATTCAGCTTTGAAACCGTTGAGCAGCTTGTTCCGAGTGCGTTCACAATCGCAATTCTTGCAGGCATTGAATCCCTGCTTTCGTGCGTTGTTTCCGACGGCATGATTAACGACCGCCATAACTCCAACACAGAGCTTATCGCACAGGGCGTCGGCAACATCTGCTCGGGTCTTTTCGGCGGAATCCCCGCAACCGGTGCAATCGCAAGAACAGCCGCAAACGTTAAAAACGGCGGCAGAACTCCCGTTGCAGGCATTGTTCACGCACTTGTTCTTCTTCTCATTCTCGTTGTTCTCATGCCCTACGCCGCATGGATTCCCATGCCCATCATCGCCGCAATTCTCTTTATGGTTGCCTATAATATGTGCGAATGGCGTCAGTTTGTCAAGATTTGCAAAACCGCTCCCAAAAGCGACATTCTTGTTCTTGTTGTAACCTTTGTTCTTACGGTTGTTTTTGACCTTGTTGTTGCAATTGAGGTCGGCATGATTATTGCCGTTGTTTTGTTCATGAAGCGTATGGCTGACGTTGCACACATCAGAACATGGAGCGAAAAGCCCCACGAAAACGACAGCGAACGCCTCAAGGAAATTCCCGCACACACAGAGGTTGTTGAGTTTGAAGGACCGATGTTCTTTGCATCGGCTGAAAAATTCAGCAAAATTCCTATGGGCGAGGATATCAGAGTTATCATTTTGAGAATGCGAAACGTTCCCGCACTTGATGCAACTGCGATGCGTTCGCTCAATGAAATCTATTCAATCTGCAAGCATTCGGACAGAACGCTTCTTCTTTCCCACACAAACGAGCAGCCGCTTTCGGTTATGAAGAAGGCAGGATTTATCGATAAAGTCGGCGAAGAACATTTCCTTGCAAACATCGATGAAGCTCTGGCTTATGCAGAGAAGATACAGTAAAAAAATTTCCCTCACCGATTTGGTGAGGGATTTATTGTTATATTCAGTTTTCGATTACCTTGAAGTATCTGACAAAGCTTGCTCCGTCGGAAATATCCTCATTGGGGAAGCAAAGCCCCGCATTCATAAGAAGTGCGCCCGAATAAACCTCGTCGGTTTCATCGTCCATATAATATTTATCGGGATCAAGACCCTTGAGCTTAATGAAAATTGCGGAATCCTCGGGTCTTGTGATTGTCACAACCGTAAGCAGAGCTTCATTCTTATCCTCGGAAACGAATTCCCATGCGGCACGCTTCGGATTATCAAAGGGGCTGATAAGCCTGTAGAGGTCACCGAAATGGATTACATCATAATATTTATGATACTCCTTGACCTGACGCTTGACAATTCTCTTATCGGCATCGGTAAATTTGTTGGGGTCAAGCTCATAGCCGAATGTGCCCCAAAGAGCAACGTTGCCCTTTGTGTCATAGCCTGTTCTTCTGCAGGCGGAAACATGAGCACCCATTGTTGATGCGGGATAGCACATAGAGGTGCCGAACTGAATTGTAAGACGTTCAATGGGGTCGGTGTTGTCACTTGTCCAGATCTGGGGTGAGAAATAAAGCATACCGGGGTCAAAGCGTCCGCCGCCGCCCGAGCAGTTTTCAATCAGAAGGTCGGGGAATTCCTTTGTCAGCCTGTTCATAACGTCGTATGTACCAAGCACAAAGCGGTGGAATACCTCTTTCTGACGGTCTGCAGGAAGTGCCGCAGAGCCGACTTCGGTGAGATTGCGGTTGAAGTCCCACTTAACATAATCTATCTTGCAGGTTGAAAGAACCTTCTTCATTTCGCCGAAAATATAGTCACGGACATCCTCTCTTGAATAGTCAAGAACATACTGATGGCGTGCAATTGATTTTTCTCTGTTCGGAACATGAATGCACCAGTCGGGGTGTGCTCTGTAAAGATTACTGTCACGGGAAATCATTTCGGGCTCGTACCAGATGCCGAACTTTATGCCGAGAGCTTTGATTTTGTTAACAAATTCAGCAAGAGTTCCGCCAAGCTTTTCTTCGTTGACCTGCCAGTCGCCCAGACCGCTTCTGTCGGAATTTCTGTCACCGAACCAGCCGTCATCCATAACAAGCATATCAATGCCAAGTTCCTTTGCTCTTTCCGCAAAGGTTACAAGCTGATCGCCCGTGAATTCCATTCCCGTTGCTTCCCAGTTGTTGATGAGAAGAGGACGCTTGATATCTCTCCACTTGCCTCTGATGAGATGTTTATTATAAAGGCGGTGGAAAATGCGGCTCATTTCGCCGATACCCTTGTCGCTGTAGACCATTACAGCCTCGGGAGAATTGAACTCCGCACCGGGCTCAAGCTTCCAGCCGAAACTGTCGGGATTGATGCCCATGATAACTCTTGTGCCCGCAAACTGGTTTACCTCGGCTTCAAAAAGGTGGTTGCCGCTGTAAACAAGGTTATAGCCGTAAGCACAGCCGTAATCCTCGGTTGCACCCTTGTCAACAATTGCAGCAAAGGGGTTATGATGATGGCTTGATGAGCCTCTTTTGCTTGAAATCATCTGTCTGCCGTGGGCAAGAGGACGTCTTTCAAGGCTTCTCTCCTTTGCCCATCTGCCATAGAGAGTAAGCATTTCATAATCGTGGGTGTGATAGTCAACGCAGGTGCTCATAACTCTTTCAATTTCAACGGTTTTATCCGATGCGTTGATAACCTTTACGCTTCTTGTCATTGCACCGAGATTTTCAAAAACCGTGTAATAAAGCACAGCCTGAACACCCGTTACGGAGTCCTCTGTGAGAACTTCAAGAGTTGTTGCCTCATCATCATTTTCAACGTAAAGCGAGGGAAGTCCGTCAATTGCAGGCTTGCCCTTATAAATTTTATGGGACTTGTAGCGGACATCGGTGGAGTTGTTGCCGTCTGCGTTTCTAACCGCAAAAGCCGCTGTTCTGAAGTCACCCGTACCCTCTCCCGAATATTCAAGAGGAGTTACGTCGGCTGAAAACATCCAGTCCTGAACATTGATGTTATTGGGGCTGAATGAAGGAAATCCGCCTCTGTATTTAAGACCCGCAACGTTGTTATCTGGGATTTTTGATCCGTAATAGAGGTGGACAAGATAATCCTGCTCATAAATCTGGAAAATGTAGCTTGATGTTGCGGTGTCAAGCTTAAAAATCTTTTTTTCGCTGTCAAAAACTATGGACATTTCAGTTCTCCTTAATCATCTGATTGATTTTTTCTCTCGTTTCAAGCAGCCATTCATTTTCATGAGGATATTCCATGAAGGTCAGAGGCTTGAAGAGGTCTTTGTCTATGAATTCAAGCACCTTTTCTCTGCCGATTTTGCTTTCGAGAAGCTTAAGGGCAAGAATATCCTGGAATCCGTCATAGAACACCTTCAAGCGCAGGGATTCAAGAGCTGTTCCGTCGGCTGCGGGATAAACAATATAAGAATCTCCCGACGGGAATCCGCCGCCTGCATCGGAAATCTTATAAGGGTCAATGGCTTTGATTGAATACTGGGTGTTATAGAAATTATAGCCCCAGTGAAGGAAACCCTTAACGTCATACTTATAAATAATTATGCCAAGCACACGGTTACGCAGCGAGGGCATTGAGAAGAAACGGTTGGGCATATAGGAATGACCCTGACCGCAGCAATAATATGTCCAGAGCTCGGAAACGTTGCCGATAAACGGCTTGATTGAATCCTCGCAGGGAATGGGATTTTTGAGAACACCTTTCTCATAGAAAGCAAAGTCGGAAAGAGCATCGATAACCTTGAAGCCGGGGAAGATTTCTTCAATCAGAGCTGCTCTGCGTTTATATGTTTCAAGGTCTTTGAGGTGAGGCTCATCGGAAACATGAAGGAAGCATTTTTCACGGATCCCCTCCTCCTCAACAACTCTCATGAACGCAGATGCAAACTGACGGAGAAATTCGTCATATTTCTTGCTTGACGTTCTCGTTTTCCAGCCAAAGATTTTCTTTTCTCTGCTTCTGCTGTCAAGAGCAACGATTTTTGGTGCATGCTTTGCACCCCATTGTGTGAAGAAATGGTTTATTTCAAAATATTCAATTCCGCACTCACGGCAGATTGAAACCCATTTTCTGAAATTCTTGAAATCGAAATAATATTTTCCGCCGTGATGACGCACGGTTACAAGCTGAACTGTTCTTCTTTCGCCGCCGACTCTTGTATCAAGAGGAGGAGTGAAAACGGGAGTAAGAATGCAGTTCATGCCGTGCTCCGCAGCGGTTTTAATGAAGTTTCTGTTGATTCTCCAGTATTCCTCGCTGAAAGGCTCAATGTTATAGTAGTTGCAGATACAGTCCGAATGATACCAGTTTGTATAGATAAGCTCCTGCTTCGGAAGCTCCGCATCAATAACCTCAATTTCAATTTCAGCTTTTTCGCCGTTAATGTCAACTGAAAGCACGGATTTGCCCGTGTAATTTCCGTTTGGCATAACCTCAACCCAAAGGCTGTACCATTTACCCGCCTCTGCATCGAATTCGCCGCCTACGGGCACAAGACAGTCGGGATAGTTACCCGATGTTTTGCGAAGATAAAAGTCGTCAACATTTTCCTTATAGGCAGCCGTGCCGACGGGGATTTCCTTAACCGTAAACATCTTTGCAAATCCCGAAAGCTCTCCGTTTAATTCAAACTTAACCTTTTCGTCTTTTTCGGTGCAGAATGCAGCCTGGAATGACGAACGCTCGTTTTTGAGCATTGAAAAGCCTTTGAATTCTGCGGCAGAAGGTCTTTCATCGGAAAACACTTTTTCAAGTGAGCTTAAAACCAATATTTCCATAGCAATCCTCCGTTTTATTTATTCTGACTCATAAGTCTGTCTTTTTCAACGGTTTTGTCAACCGCTTTCATAACGGAATTTTCAAATCCTGCTTCTTTAAGGCTGCAAACGCCCTCGATTGTTGTGCCGCCGGGCGAGCAGACATTTCTCACAAGCTGACTTACCGCCGTATCGCTTTCAAGCATAAGCTTTGCGCTGCCGAGCAGCATCTGTGCGGCAATATCCTGTGCGGTTTTTGCGGGCAAGCCGTATTTTACGCCCGACATTGCAAGTGCATCCGCAAACATGAACGCAAAAGCGGGTGCGGAACCTGCAATGGCAGTGAAGCCCGAAAAATATTTTTCTTCAAGGTCAACCGCCTTGCCGAAAAACTGACAGAAATTTATCGCAAACTCCTTGTCGGAATAGGATGCAAATTCGCTTGTGCAGACCGCAGTCATCGATTCGCCCACCGCTGCGTTGAGGTTGGGCATGATGCGTGCGATTTTTGCATCATAGCCGAAATATCCGAGAATTTTGGAAATCTCCGTTCCTGCGGCGGTTGAAATAATCAGCGGATTATTTTTCTTTGCATCTTCTTTTATTTCATCTGCAAGAGCCGCAAAATCCTTGGGCTTAACGGCAATTACAACATTTTCACACTTTGAGGCAATTTCGTTTGCGGAGTCGGCAACGACAACGGAAAGCTCTTTTTTAAGCTCCGCAAGCTTTTCTTTGTTTATGTCAAAAATCATGATTTCGGAGGGCTTGATTTCCTCTGCCGCAACAACTCCGCGGAGAATTGCGGTTGCGAGGTTGCCTGTTCCGATAAATCCGAGTTTCATAAAATCACTCCTAAATTAATTGAAAAAAGCGCAAAGCAGAAATCTGCTCTGCGCCGAATTTTTCAGAATTAAAGGTCTGATGTGCAGTTGGGGCACTTTGTTGCGTCGATGTCGATTTCGCTCTTGCAGTAGGGGCACTTCTTTGTTGTGGGTGCTGCGGGAGCTTCTTCGGCAGGCTTCTTTGTTTTTTCTGCAGCAGCGTTGATTCCCTTAACAAGAAGGAATACAACGAAAGCCATAATGATGAAGTTGAGAATCGCACTGATGAAGTTGCCGTAGTTAAGAGTTGCGGCACCTGCTTCCTGTGCAGCTGCAAGGGTTGCATATTCGCCGCCGTCAAGAGCGATGAAAAGATCTGCAAAATTGATTCCCTTTGTTGCAAGGCTGATAACGGGCATAACAACATCATCAACAAGCGACTTTACGATTGCCTGGAATGCACCGCCGACAATAACGCCGACTGCAAGGTCAATCACGTTGCCTCTCATAATGAACTTTTTGAATTCACCGAAAAATCCGTTCCCTTTTGCCATTTTTATTACCTCCGTAACATTTATAAGATTAATTTACCAAAAATTTTGTAAAAGGTCAACACCTTCGAGGTTAAAATTTGGAATAAAATTTTCTTCCGCAGAATCCTTGCTCTGGAAAAAGCAGTTTTCAAATCCAAGAGCAAGAATTTTTTCTTTCACGATTGAATATTCCCTTGCGGAAAGCCGTCTGTTAATCGGCGGCATATCAACCGCTTTTCCGTATGGAGTATACTGCCGCATAACGCTGATATAGGTTTCGGGCGGAAGATTTTCGCTGACCCATGTAAAAACCTTGACCGCCTGGGAAATGTTCCCGGGCAAAACCATATGGCGGATTGCAAGACCTTTTTTTGCAATTCCGTTTTCGTCGGTTTCAAGATTTCCGACTTGACGGTACATCTCAAGCACAGCCGAGGATGCGAACTCAAAATAATTTTCTGCATTGGAATATTTGAGTGCGGGTGCAGAATCGAAATATTTTATATCGGGCAAATAGATATCCACAAGCCCCTCAAGCATTTTGAGGGTTTCCGCCTTTTCGTAGCCCGATGAATTCCACACAACAGGCACGGGAGAATCATATTCCTTCAGCACCTTGGCAAGCATGGGTGCGTAGTGAGTGGGCGTTACGAGGTTGAGGTTATGAACACCCTTTTCAATGAGTGCATCAAAAACCTTCATCAGCTGAACATCGCTTATTTCCTTGCCGAATGCACGATGGCTCACATCAAAATTCTGGCAGAAAACGCAGCCGAGATTGCAGCCCGAAAAAAACACCGTGCCAGAGCCTTTTGTGCCGCTGATAAACGGCTCTTCCCAGAAATGGGGTGCAGCTCTTGCAACTCTGAATTTTTCCGTAACGGAACATACGCCCGTATTTTTTTCTCTTTCCGCACCGCAATTTCTCGGACAGATTCTGCAATTCATCTGCAAATCACCTCTTATGGATATATTATACAATTATATTTTATAAAAGCAAGTGATTTTTCATTGCATTATTTTAATTAATGGTGTATAATAAGCAGAGATTTTAAAATAGGGTGATATTATGCTTCTTGCAATCGATATCGGCAACACCAACATAACATTGGGCGTTTACAACAAAGACGAGCTTGTTTTTGTTACACATATTGCTACCGACCGCTCCAGAACTCCCGACCAGTATGCGGTTGAATTCAAGCAGATTTTTGCTCTTTACGATATGCCGCAAAACAGCTTTGAGGGTGCGGCAATAAGCAGCGTTGTGCCCGAGCTTTCGGCAACGATGAGCAAGGCTGTTGAAACAATCACGGGACACAGACCCATGCTTCTCGGACCCGGAATCAAAACGGGAATGAATATTCTTATCGATAACCCCGCACAGCTCGGTGCGGACCTTCTCGCAGGCGGAGTCGGTGCGGCGGCACTTTATCCCCTTCCCTGCCTCGTAATTGATCTGGGCACGGCAAGCAAGGTCAGCGTTATTGACAAAAACGGCTCATTCTGCGGCTGCACAATTTCTCCAGGCATCGGAATTTCTCTTGATGCTCTTTCCGCAAGAACATCGCAGCTTCCCAACATCAGCCTCAAAACTCCCGCAAGAGCAATCGGAAAAAACACGGTTGATTCCATGCAGTCGGGTACGGTTTTCGGCTATGCGGCAATGATTGACGGTCTTTGCGAAAAGCTTGAGGAGGAGCTTGGCGACACGGTTAAAACAACCGTTGCAACAGGCGGGCTTGCCCGTGACCTTGTCAAAAGCTGCAAAAGAGAAATCATCTATAACGGTGAGCTTGTTCTCTACGGGCTCAAGGTTCTTTTTGAAAAGAACAGAAAATAACTGAATATTATATTTATGTTTCGCTAAATTTTGCGTTGCATCCCGAAAACAGATTTTTATTTCAGCACTCGCAGATTAACGAGATGGATTTTTGTCAGTCGGTTGAAAAAACGGAGTTAATACGAGGTATTAACGAGCATTTTGAAATCGCATGGCGGAAATACAGCCGTTAAGATGCATCTTTCTGTTAAAGGAGCAGCAGCAAGGAGGAATATATCTATGTCAAAATCATCCACCATGAAACGAAATCTCAGCCTTGCACAGCTGGGAGTGATGAGTGCTCTCATCATTGCAATGACCTTTGTGCCTTACATCGGATACATCAGCTACGGCGGCTTGAGTATCACGCTGATTCACATTCCGGTCATTATCGGTGCCTGCGTTATGGGCGTCAAGGGCGGTGCCGTGCTCGGCACGGTGTGGGGCGTTTCCTGCATTGTCAAGGCTCTGCTTGCTCCCCCCTCTCCGCTTGAAGGAATCATCTTCAAGAACCCCATCGTTGCACTTATCCCCAGAATTATCGCAGGTGCAGCAGCAGGTCTTATCTTTATGCTTGTTGCCAAAAAAGACAAGAAAAAACACATCGCATCGGCTTTGGGCGCTTTGGGCGGCTGCCTTTGCAACACAATTTTCGTTATGGGAAGCATCTATCTTCTCTACGGCGAAAAACACGGCACAGAGCTTGGTATCAGCTCCGTTAATTTCGGCGGTCTGACCAACTATATTCTTGCCGCATTCGGCGTTAATGCAATTGTTGAAATCGTTGTTGCAATCGTTATCGCAATCCCCGTTAGCCTTGCTTTAAGAAAAGTTAAAACCAAAATCTGAAAGACGGTGAATTAATTGCCAATCAAAATTGCAAACGAGCTGCCCGCACACAAGGCATTGGAGCTTGAAAATGTTTTTGTTATGACGGAAAAACGTGCGGTTTCACAGGATATCCGCCCGCTCAACATTCTCATTCTCAATCTCATGCCCACCAAAATTGAAACAGAAACCCAGCTTTTAAGGCTTCTGAGCAACTCGCCGCTGCAGGTTGAGATTGAGCTTTTGCAGGTTAAATCACACAAATCCAAAAACACCTCGCAGGAGCATATGCTCAAATTCTATAAGACATTCGACGAAATCCGTGACAAAAAATATGACGGTCTTATCGTTACGGGTGCTCCCGTTGAGCTTCTTGAGTTTGAGCAGGTTGACTATTGGGAGGAGCTTTGCGAAATCTTCGAATGGAGCAAAAAGAATGTTTACTCCACCTTCCACATCTGCTGGGGTGCACAGGCAGCTCTCTATTATCACTACGGAGTGCCCAAATATCCTCTTGAAGAAAAGCTTTTCGGCGTTTTCCCTCACCGTTGTCTTGATAACCTTCATCCGCTGATGAGAGGCATTGACGACGTTTTCTATGTTCCGCATTCAAGACACACCGAAAACCGCCGCAGCGACATCGCTCTTGTGAAAGACCTGCAGATTCTTTCCTATTCAGATTATGCAGGCGTTCATCTTGTTTCCGACATGGCCTGCAGAAACTTTTTTGCAACGGGTCATTCGGAATATGACCGTGAAACCCTCGCAAAAGAATATTTCAGAGACGTAAACAAAGGCTTGCCCATAAATGTTCCGTTCAACTATTTTCCCGATGATGACCCTCAAAGAACTCCGAGAATGAGCTGGAAGGGAACGGCAAACCTTCTTTTCACAAACTGGCTTAACTATTTTGTTTACCAGCAGACGCCTTATGATTTAAACACACTTTAAAAAATTAAGGCGGGATTAATTCCCGCCTTGCCCTTTATATAAAGAATTTAAAAACAATCAGACAAATCAACGCCGCATGAAGTGCAATCATAAGCGGCAGACCTATCATGAACTTTTTATGTTTTGTTTTGTGTCTGACTGTTCTCATTGTTATAAACATTGCAGTTGCTCCGCCAAGCAGACCGATAAGCATAAGCGTTGCTTCGGGAATTCTCCACATTCCTTTTTTGGCGGCATATTTATCGGCAACCGTTATTATAATTGCAACAAGAGATATTAAAGCAAGGTAAATTAAAGGTAAAAACCAAAAATCAGCAAGCAATAACAGCATTTAAACTTTCCTTTCCGTTTGAATTTACTTTGAAAGAGATAAAAAAATGAAAAAAATCTTTCCCTTATTTTTAATTATATGCCTTCTTCTGTCATCTTGTCAACTCTCAAATCAGGGCGGCTTTGTTCTTGCCGAAACAACAACGGCTTCAACCGCAACCGAGCCTGTTTTCAGACCCGTTAAGCAAACGGAAATGAGGGCAATCTGGATTTCGTGCTACGACCATATCAGTGCACAGGGCAAATCCGAAAAAGAATACAAAGCCGAAACCGACGGAATGTTCAGAACAATAAAAGACGTCGGCTTCAACACAGCTTTTGTTCATATGCGTGCATTTTCCGACGCATTTTATAAATCTGAAATCTATCCCTATTCATCATATATCGCAGGCAAAGAGGGTGCAGACCTGCCGTTTGACCCCTTTGAGGTTATTCTTGAAAGTGCCGAAAAATACGGAATATCCGTTCACGGCTGGATTAATCCTTTCAGAATCTCCTCAAAAAATGACCCTTCTTTGATTTCCGACTCAAATCCTGCAAAAACAATTCTCGAAAACGGCAATTCCGACGGTGAAATTGCAATTCTGCCGAGCGGAATTTACTATAACCCCTCCCACACCGAAAACCACAGACGGATTATTGACGGTGTGCGTGAAATTATTTCGAAATACGATATCGACGGAATTCATATCGACGACTATTTTTACCCGTCAACCGATGATGCCGTTGATGAAATTCAATATTCTCAATATACCTCGCAGGGCGGCTCGCTGCCGCTTGAGGAGTGGAGAATGACAAACGTCAACGCTTTTGTGAGCGGACTTTATTCAGCGGTCAAATCCGAAAACAAAAATCTTGTTTTCAGCATCAGCCCCGCCGCACAGCTTGATAAGAATTATAAAGAGCTTTATGCAGACTGCAGACTCTGGCTTTCGCAAAAGGGCTATGCAGACATGATAATTCCCCAGATTTATTTCGGCTTCGAGCATGAAACAAACGCATTCGACTCACTTCTGCTCAAATGGAGCAACCTTGAAAAGCATTCCGATATCCGCCTTGTCTGCGGGTTAGGGGCATACAAATGCGGCTTTGAGGACGAATATGCGGGCACGGGAATCAATGAATGGATTGATAATTCCGACCTTCTCGTGCGTCAGCTTGATGCCGTAAGAAGCAACAGTAATTACAGCGGCTTTGCCGTCTATTCTTACCGTGATTTAATAAGAGCGGACTGCTCCGAGGAAACGGAAAATCTGAAAAACTATTTAAAAAATTGAGGACTTTCACATGAAGAAAAACAAAATTCTGATAGCGGCGATGGCGGTTATTCTTGTTGCAATAGCCGCAACAGCGGGAATAATGGTCTATACGGGCAGCAAGGCAGCGAATTCACCCGAAATCGTAACGCAGGAGCAGGAGCCCGTTTCAACAACCCTGCCTGCAGTTGAAGCCGTCGGCAGACCAAAAACAGCCGTGCCTGCATCTGCCGTTGCTCTTATCTATTCCGATTACTCCGAAAAGAGCACCGCTGACCTTGCAGGATTTGAAGCTATGGGCTATAACACGGTTATTTTCGACGTCAACTCACAGAATATCGAATCAGCCGCCGCTCTTTTCCCTGCCGCACAATCGGGCAAGCTTTATTTCGGATTAAGAGCGGATGTTTCATCGGAGCACGCCTATCTTGTTTCGTTCACGGAAAAATATAACTTTGACTTTGTTATTCTCACGGGAAAAGACGAATCACTTTCGGATTATTCTGCCGATACGGGCGAAATTTGCCGAAAAATAAAAACAGTTGACCCCGCAATGCAAATCGGACTTGAGCCTGTCCTCTGCTCAAAAGCATCAGATTCCGTAACAAATCTCGTTGCGGCAAAAGCAGCCGATTTTGTTCTCATCTCTCACACGGCGGGACAGGATTCCGCATTCCGCACGGCACAGTCGGTATGGAATGAAGAAGCCTGCAATCTCTGGCTCTGCCACGATTTGAAGGGCATCTCCGCTTTTGACACGGACAAGGCATCCGCTGCGGTTGAGTTTATTTCGGGCTCGGCGGAAATGTCACTTTGCAAGGCAATCGCTTTTGCTCCGTATTCCGAAATTGTTTCTGCTGCGGGTACGGGTGCTGAAATTGTTAAAAACTACATTCAGAAGCGTGACACCTATCTTCTCGACAAAGAATTCTCGCTCACAAGCCACAGCAAAACAAGCATAACCGTTGAGCAGTCAACAATAACTTTCAGAGGTACAAGCAGCCCTGCATATGACCTTCTCTGCAACGGAACAAAGCTTGTTGTTGCAAAAAACGGCGATTTCTCCGTTGACTGCGAGCTTAAAGCGGGCAAAAACACAATCAAATTTGAGCATAAGGGCAAAACCTACACCTATAATGTCACATATAAAATAAAACTTCTCAAATCCGTTTCTCCCACGGATAAAATGTCCGTGCCGGGCGAAATGCAGATTGAAGTTTCGGCAGTTGCTCATAAGAATGCAAGCCTTTCCGTTTCTTTCAACGGCAAGACCTACACAATGATTCCTTCGGGCGGCAGCTCCGACGAAGATATTAACGATTCATTTTCCGATTTCACAACCTTCACCGCAATCCTTGAAACTCCCGCAAGCAAGGAATCCGTTCAGAATCTCGGAAAATTCAAGGTTACGGCAAAATATGAAGGCATGACGGAATCTTTGAACGGTGCAAGCGTAAATATCACGGCAAAAGAGGTTGTTACCGCTCCGCCGACCACGCAGCCGACAACTCACCCCACCACACAGCCCACAACCGCACCGACAACGCTCCCAACATCCTCAAGCTCATCATCGTCTGTACCGTCATCGGGTGAATCCTCATCACAGTCAACGGATTCTCCGCAGACGGGAAGCAACACTTCATCGGAATCTTCTTCATCCGAAACATCATCCTCAACAGAAACATCATCTTCATCCTCTGCACCTGTTTCGGGAACACTTGAAAAATATTTCTACACAAAGAATTACGGTCTGGGTACTGCAAGAATCTGCGAAATCATTGACGATTACGTTGAGGTTTATCCGGGAAACACAACAAGTACATTTTCCGTGCCCGACTGCTCTCCCCTGCTCAAAACCACGGTTGACTATGTTAAAAGCACTGCCACCTATGACGGTGACACATATTATATTCTTGCTTCGGGAGTAAAGGTTCCCCTTCTTCGTGAAGAACGCCTTGCCTCGGGCAGCAACGGAAAAATCACCCATGTGAGCATCAAAGACGGCTATGTTATGCCCAAAAACAGCGTCAAGGTTGTTTCGTGCTCCTCCGCAAGCGGCGACACGGTTATTGTTCTTGAAATGAACCGCCCCGTTGCATTTAACGCAAAGCTCCTCGGTCAGAGCTATTCAAACTATAACGGCAACCGTCCCGTTGTTGTTTCAAGCCTTAACTGCACGGGTCTTGAATTCACTTTCAGCGACACAACCAACGCAGAAGGCTCACTTTCGCTCATTAATTCCGTCTGCAAAGCGGGTGCATGGAGCACGGATGCCTCAAAATCCACCGCAACTCTCACCTTCCAGCTTACACAGGCGGGAAAATTCTACGGTTTCCACTATGAATATAATTCCGACGGAAATCTTGTTATAACAATAAAACACAAGCCCGCATCCATGAGCGGCTACACAATTATGCTTGACCCTGGTCACGGAGGAATTGACGGCGGTGCAAACACAGCCGTTTCCGCAACGGGTCTTAACGGCGAAAAACACATCAACCTTTCAATCGCAAAGAAGGTCAAAGAGCTTCTTGAAGCAGAGGGTGCAAAGGTTGTTATGACCAGAAACGATGACAAATGGGTTTGCTACACCGACAGAAACAACGCAGTTCGCAATCAGAATCCCGATATGTTCATAGCAATCCATTGCGATTCAAGCACAGCTGCCTCCGCAATGGGCACATCGGCTTATTATTACCGTGCATATTCCCAGCCCCTTGCAAAGGCAATCCATACAAGCATTGTCAACGCCTACAAAACAAAAATTTATGCCGACAAATCGGATTCCTTCAAGAGCAACATCAGCAGAGGTGCAGGCTTCTATGCGTTCAGAGTGACACGTGTTGAAGAATGCCCCGCAATACTCATTGAATACGGCTTTGTTTCAAACGTTACCGAATGTCAGGTTCTTCAGTCTGCCGCAAACCGAGATATTCTTGCCGCTGCAACGGTTGAGGGCATCAAGAACTATATCGCACAGAGCTAAAGTGTTCACCGATTTTTTCGCACACCCAATATGCGGGAATACACAGAAAAAACCAGACAAGGCTGAATTGCGGACAAATTTGACCCTTTAAATTCAGAAATTTGTCGGAATAGTCCCAGACATTCCAGCCGAGTGCAACGTTGACAATCATTCCCACCGAATATTCAAGGCTTGTTATGACCGTTGCACCCAGCAGACACCGCATCCACAGGCTGATTTTGCTTTGGTTTATAAGATTGAGCAAAACCATAACCGCTCCGCCAAGCAAAACCATTGTCCAATGGGTGTAGCCCCGAAAAATAATCTCTGTCAAGCCGTAGGCAAATCCGCCAACGGCAAAACACATAAAATATTCTTTCAATTTATTCACACCATCACCTATAATATAATTCTCAAAAGAGGTGCTTTTATGCGGCAGATGACCGCTTTAATCAAGCCTGCAGGCGCAAGCTGTAACCTTAATTGCAGCTATTGCTTTTACTGCGATGAGGCAGGCTCAAGAGAAAAAAACACAAAATCCGTTATGGATATTTCAACTGCCGAAAATCTCATTAAAAAGATGTTCGAATTCTGCGGAGATAATTCTGTTCTGGCCTTCATGTTTCAGGGCGGTGAGCCGCTTATTGCGGGACTTAATTTCTTCAAAAGCTTTGTTGAAACAGCTGAAAAGCTCAAAACAAACGGCAGTCGAATGAATTACTCCCTGCAAACCAACGGCACGCTCATAACCGATGAATTTGCCGAATTTTTTAAAGAGAACAACTTCCTTATCGGCGTTTCAATCGACGGCGACAAGCCCCTGCATGATAAGCTCCGCTGCGACTCCTTTGACAGAGCCATGCAGGGAATTGAGCTTCTGAAAAAGCACGGTGTTGACTTCAATATTCTTTCGGTTATAACCGCAAAAACCGATGCGGAAAAACTTTTTAAATTCTATACGGATAACGGTTTCCGTGATGTTCAGCCCATATACTGCCTTGACAACCTTGACGGCAAAAAAGCGGATTACAGCCTCGACGCAAAGCAGCTTGCACGCTTTAAGAAACGCTTTTTCAATATGTGGTTTTCCGAGGTTTCAAAGGGTAATCACTTTTATGTCCGTGACTTTGACAATCTGCTTTCCCTGCTCACCAAAGGCGTTGCCGAGCAATGCGGTGCAAGCGGAAGATGCAACGCACAGCTTGTTGTTGAGGCTGACGGCACCTGCTACCCCTGCGACTTTTACTGCCTTGATGAATTTGAGTGTCTTAACATAAATGATGCGGATATAAACGGCATTCTCAACTGCGACGGACTCAAAAAATTCTTTGAGTATGACGAGCCTAAAAATCCGCTTTGCAGCTCCTGCCCCGTAAAAAATGTCTGCGGCGGAGGCTGCAAACGGTACAGAGCACTTTATAATCAGCTTTCGGGCTACTGCCCCCAAATGGATTTCATGCTTCATGCAATAAACAAGCTTCGTACCGTCAGATAAGGGAGGATTATTATGAACAAACCCAATATTATTTTTTATTTTTCAGACCAGCAGAGAGCGGATTCCGCAGGCTGCTACGGTCAGCGTCTGCCCGTCACTCCCAATCTTGACGAGGTTGCAAAGGAAGGAACTCTTTTTGAAAACGCCTTCACCTGTCAGCCTGTTTGCGGTCCGATGAGAGCTTGCCTTCAAAGCGGCGTTTATGCCTCACAAAACGGCTGCTATCGCAATGATATCGCCCTTCCGACCGACACAAAGGGAATCGCTCACTATCTTACCGAAGCAGGCTACGACACCGCATATATCGGCAAATGGCACCTTGCGTCGGATAAGGAGCATCGCCTTGCAACAAAGCCCACTCCCAAAGAAAGAAGAGGAGGCTATGATTACTGGCGTGCGGCGGATATTCTTGAATTCACCTCTCACGGCTACAACGGCTATGTGTTTGACGAAAACTGCAACAAGCTTGAATTCAAAGGCTACCGGGCAGACAAAATCAATGACTATGCAATCGAATACCTAAAAAAGCCTCACGATAAGCCCTTCTTCATGTTTGTTTCCCAGCTTGAGCCCCATCATCAGAATGACAGACTCCGTTTTGAATCCCCGAAGGGTCTCAAAAACAAGTTCAAGGATTATGATGTGCCCGGCGATTTGAAGGGCACTCTCGGCGACTGGCGTTTGCAGATGCCGTCTTATCTTGCCTGCTGCAACAGAGTTGACCATAACTTCGGCAAGCTCATTCAGACTCTCAAAGACGAGGGCTTGTATGATAACACGGTTATTATCTACACTTCCGACCACGGCTGCCATTTCAGAACACGCAACATGGAATATAAGCGTTCCTGCCACGAAAACAGCATCCGTGTTCCCCTTGTCATAACAGGCGGCGGCTTTACGGGCGGCGGAAAAGTCAGCGACCTTGTTTCTCTCATCGACCTGCCCGCAACGGTGCTTGACATTGCAGGTGCCGAAATTCCCGAACATTTCATGGGCAAGAGCCTTGTTGACAAAAAAGGACATGAAAGCGTGTTCATTCAGATTTCCGAAAGTCAGGTCGGCAGAGCCGTTCGCACGGATAAATGGAAATACAGCGTTTCGGCAAAGAACCGTGACAGTGCGTTTGCAGACTTTTACACAGAGGATTTCCTCTATGACCTTGAAGCCGACCCCTATGAAAGAAACAATCTGATTGATGACCCGAAATATGCACAGACACGCAAGGAACTTAAGGGAATTCTTCTTGAATATATGAAAAAAGCAGGCGAACCTGTTCTTGAAATAGTTGAAAAATGAATGTAAAAAGCGGCTGTCTCACTCAATGGTGAGGCAGCCGCTTAATATTTTAATGATTATTCAACTGTAACCGTGCCGTCTTCGTCAACGGTGATTTTCATGCCGTCCTTAACATAGTCAAGGAATTCCTGACCGAGGCAGTCAACCGTTACCATGGGTTCGTCTGCCCAGACTGCGGCAAGAACTGCACCTGCACAAGCAAGGGAGTCAATGTGCTCCGAGAAAAGCATGCAGGCAGGGTTTCTCTTCATCATGTTTGCGCAGTAAAGTACCATGCCGCCTGTTGTTGAGCCGATGGTCTGGGGAAGGCAGAGTGCTGTTCCAACCATGGGCTTCTCATAAAGGTCAGCGTTGTTCTGGTCGCCGCACTTTGCTGTTTTGTCGCCAAACTGAAGTGCGTTCTGGAATGAGGCGAGTGTGTTGAAACCGCCGTGTGATACAAGTGCGTTTGCCGTGCATTTACCTGCAACAACGGGACGTCCTTTAAACTGTTTCATCTTACTTTGCCTCCTTTGTGATGATATCAAGAATCTCGTCGCTTCTGTAGTAACGGGATGTTGTGTATGTTCTGAGCTTATTGGAGTTTGTGATTACGGGCATCTTTTTGCAAAGAGGATTGTTCATATACATGAGCGGGCAGATGTAGCTGAGAATAACGCCTGTTGCCTTAAGCTTTGCTGCATAGGGAGTTTTGTTGAATTCCTCAATAACTGCGGGAGCTGCGGTAAATACGGTGGGAATTGAAACCTTCTTAAGACCGTTCTTCTTAAGACCTGCAGCAACGTTGTCTGTCCATTCGATGAGCTGTGCGTGTGAAAGATGGGGGCAGCCGACAAAGCAAAGCTTGGGTGTTGCATCCTTGTTCTTCCACATAACGGGATAGTTAGCCTGAACTCTTGCGAGCTCTGCATCGTCAACAACATAAACCTGTGCACCCTCTGCGATAAGGCTTTCGCCCTGTTCAACTGCTTCGGGAGTAAGGTTTGCAACGTGATAAAGACCAACAGCACCGTTTGATGCGGTTGCAGCACCGAAATCCTTGAGGTATGCCTTTGTGTCACCGTCAAGCTCTGTGCCGATCCACTTATCAAGACCCTTGATGTAGGGAACGTCTTCCATAACCTTCATGCCGATTGCGGAACCGAGAATCTGTGCTTCGGGCTTCTTGGAGGTTTTAACCTCAACAATCCATGTTGCCTTTCTGCCTTCATCGGTAACAAGTCCGAAATAGGGAACTCTGCCGACGATTGAGCCGAAAAGCTCGATGATGCCGGAGTTTCTGTTGCAGCGTGCACCGAGAACGGAGTTTGCATAAACAACAGCCGAGGACTCTGCCCATGAAAGAACTTCGCCCTTCTTGGGAACGTTGCCGACTTCATCCATGTAGCAGGTGCAGGTGTAGGACTTATTATCGATAAGACCGAGCTTTGAGAGCTGTGAATCGTAGCTGTCCTGCATGCTGTACATAAATTTATTGAAAATAAGCTTCTGAAGGAAATTTGCGGGAACATTGGGGTCAAGGGGTTTGGGGTCAACGGAGAATTTCTGTCCCGAAATTGCACCGCCCTCAATAAGTTGATCCATAAGGTCATAAACAGGCTTCATAACCTTAAGACCGAAGCTTGTAACAAGGTGACCCATCTTGCTTTCAACAGGAACAAACTTTGTTGCGCCGAAAGCTTCACCGTAAAGAACAAGGGTTTTCATAACCTTTGCCATTGCCTCGCCCTTGGAGCCGTTAAGGATATCCTGCTCCTCTTGGGTAAGAATCATTTTGTACTCCATAATAACATTATCCTTTCTTTAAAAGGGTAAACGTCTGCCGCAAAGCCTTTTCCGTTTCCCTCCTAATAAGATTTACGGTTTATTGTAACATTTATATCGATATAATTCAATAGAATTCAGCAAAAATTTTGACATACTGCGTAATTTTTGAGCGAAACTTTATAATAAGTAACATATAATATTATGGGGTGATGCAATGAAGCACCGAAAATTCCGCAGATATAATTCAGCCTCATATAAAATTCTGTGTTCCGTTATTCTTTTACTGATTGCCGTGCTGCTGACCGATGCAAAGCTGCGCCCCGCCGTTTATGAGCTTGCCGCACATGAAGCATATGCCGAAGCATCAAGAACAATTCATTCCGCCGCCGAAAAAGCCCTGACTCAAAAAGGAGCTTCTTATTCAGACCTCGTGAACGTTTCCCGCACCGAAAGCGGCAGCATAACAGGGATAACAACCGATATTGTCAAGCTGAATTTGTTCAAATCACAGGTAACAAATGCAATTGACAACGCCTTTTCGGAAAAAGAGCGTGCCGTTGTTACCGTTCCGCTCGGCACGGCAACGGGAATCACACTTTTGAGCGGTGCGGGACCCGATATTGACGTTAAGCTCGGTCTGTCATCGTCTACATATTCAAATTTTGAAAATATTTTTGAGAGTGCGGGCATCAACCAGACCCAGCACAGTCTTATGCTCAACATCAGCTCACAGGTTGTTCTTTCTTTGCCGAACAAGCGGATTACAAAGACGGTTGAAACCTCCTTCTGCGTTGCACAGACAATTATAGTCGGAACCGTTCCCGATGTTATGGTGGAATAGGCTTTTATTTTTTAAAAGAAAAGTTTATAATACACTTAACCGAATTCAAATTGCAGATACTATATTACCGAAAGCTTTCAAAGTAGGTGAAAAAATGGAACAAAAAAGGGCAGCGGAGCTTCTGAACGAAAACCTGAAAAAGATTTTTGCATTTTCAATTTCAAGGCTCTACAACAAAAACGATGCCGAGGATTTGACCAATGAAATTGTTTTGAATGTTATGGAATCAGTTCACCGTCTGCAAAATGATGATGCCTTCTACGGCTTCATGTGGAGAATTGCAGAAAACACCTTTAAAAGGTATATCCGCAAAAAGGAAAATAAGGTTGAATATAACGAATCATACATGGGCACTTATTGGGAGTCGCCCGAAGAGGATTATATCAAAACCGAAGAAATCAATCTTTTAAGGCGTGAGCTCTCCCTTTTGTCAAAGCAATACAGAAAAGTTACCGTTGACTACTACATTCACGGCAAATCCTGCTCCGAAATTTCCGTTGAGCAAAAAATCAGCGTGGAAATGGTAAAATATTACCTTTTCCAGACCCGAAAAAAATTGAAAGAAGGTTTCAGTATGACAAGAGAATTCGGCGAAAGAAGCTATAATCCCGGCGTTTTCAGAATGGATTTCTGGGGCGGAAGGAATTCATATCAGCATTTATTTGACAGAAGCCTGCCCGGCAACATCGTGCTTGCGGCATACGAAAATCCCGTATCGCTTGAGGATTTATCAATTGAGCTCGGAGTTTCGGCAGCTTATCTTGAAGATGAGCTCGAAATTCTGGTTGAAAATGAAATTTTAATAAAAACAAAGGGCAAATATCAGACCAACATAATTATTTTTACCGATGAATTTGAAAAAAGGGTCGCAAGCGAAACAAAACCCTCTTATAAAAAAGCAGCGGAGAACGTTGCAGCTCAAACGGACAAGCTGCTTCCCACACTTAAAGCACTTGATTTCAAAGGTAATGACTATAGCGAAAACCGTTTGAAGTGGACTTTTGTCAACATTGCCGTGTTTTGCGGACTTCTGATTTCCGATGAAGCTATGTGCAAGCGCTTCGGCAGCTATCCGAAGCTCTCAAACGGCAGCAGAGGCTTTGTTTACGGCTACGACAACGACTATGCAAACCATCATTTCAACGGTATTTACGGCGATTGCTCAAACAAAGCCGAAACCGCAAGCTTTTCCGTTGAAAATTATCGCATAATAGAGAAATGCCAGTTCTGGAAGCAGCATAACTGGAATGACTCAATGGAAGCAATGTGCGACGCTATACTTGAAAAGACGCCTGATGAAGATAATGAGGCTGTTGTTGACTACATTGAAGCAGGAATCATATCCTGCGAAAACAACAGGCTTTCGGCGGAGTTTCCCGTGTTCGGCGAAAGTGTTTTTGAGGAAGTGAAAGAAATTCTTCGTCCTGTTTCAGAATCGGTTGCGGATTGCATGAAGGAAATCTGCGAAATTGCCGCAGAAATTCACAAGGAATATACTCCGAAACAGCTCCACGAAAAAAGCAGACATCTTTGCCATATTCAACAGCAGATGAATGTTATGGCATATATTGTTGAAGATCTTGTTGAAACGGGTTATCTTGAAATTCCCAACAGAAAAGAAAATCTTTGCATTTTCGGAATTAAAAAAGCTTGATATAACAAAAGACCTGCACCGTATGATGCAGGTCTTAATCTTTATCTTATTTGCCGTCCTTACCCTTGATTATATCGTTAATCATGATATAGAACTGGTCATCCTCAAAGCCGTCCTTTGTTTCCTTTGTGGGAGTTGAGGTGCTTGAGATGTCATTTGAGCTGTTGTTTGAGCCGAAATGAGGAATGCTGGGAGCAGCGGATGCAGCAGGTGCGGCTGCGGGAGCAACGGGTGCAGCAGGAGCTACGGGTGCTGCTGCAGTAGCGGGTGCGGCTGCGGGCTTGCTTACTGCTGCAAGGAAGGGATTAGCTGCAACTGCGGGCTTTTCGGGCTCCTGTGACTTTGAGTCAAAGCCTGTTGCGATAACTGTGATAACCATTTCATCGTCAAGGTCGGGATCGAATGCGATACCCCATGTGATGTTTGCTTCTTCATGAGCCTTGGATGTAATGATTTCTGCTGCATTTTCAACGTCTTCAAGGTCAACATCGTCTGAAGCGGTGATGCTGATAATAACGCCCTTTGCACCTGCGATTGAGGTTTCAAGAAGGGGGCTGGAAACTGCTGCGTTTGCGGCGGTTTCTGCCTTATCCTTGCCCTTTGCACGGCCAACGCCCATGTGAGCATAGCCTGCATCCTTCATAACGCTTGTTACGTCGGCAAAGTCAAGGTTGATGAAGCCGGGAACTTTAATGAGTTCCGAAATGCTCTTAACGCCCTGAAGAAGAACTTCGTCTGCCTCTGCAAATGCTTCTGCGATGGTCTTCTTTCTGTCGTCAAGTGCACGAAGTCTGTCGTTGGGAATAACGATAAGGCTGTCAACGTGCTCTGCGAGCTTTGCGATGCCTTCCTGTGCAAGTGTCATTCTTCTCTTGCCTTCAAACTTGAAGGGCTTTGTTACAACGCCGATGGTAAGGCAACCGAGATCCTTTGCGGTCTGGGCAATGATGGGAGCTGCGCCTGTACCTGTGCCGCCGCCCATACCGGTTGTGATGAATACCATGTCTGTGCCCTTAAGAGCATCAGCGATTGTGTCCTTGCTTTCTTCGGCAGCCTTTGCACCAACCTCGGGCTTACCGCCGGCACCCTGACCGTGAGTTGACTTTTCGCCAATCTGGATCTTATGGGTTGCCTTTGAATGAACAAGAACCTGCTTGTCTGTGTTAACAGCGATGAATTCTGCACCGAGAACGCCCTGTGTGATCATTCTGTTTACTGCGTTTCCGCCGCCGCCGCCAACACCGATAACCTTTATCTGTACTGCACTTTCGAAATCATTGTCAATTGCGAATGCCATTTGGATTGACCCCCTATGGTTTTTATTTTTCCTAATTTTCACAGTATTAAACAGAATTATAATACCATGTATTTGTTAAAAAAACAAGAAGATTTTTAAAAATAATATTATTTTTACAGGTTTTTTTACAATTTATATACAATTAATCTTCATTTTCGCCCGTATTGTCTGAATTTTCCGCGTTTTCGCCGCCGTTTTCCTCTGTTTCAGCTTCGGGTTCCGCTTTTTCGGAGGCATATTTTTCTTTGTATTCAACAAGCTCCGCTATATCCTCTTCATCGGAAGGATTGAAGGATGCCTGTCCGAGAATTGTTGAGGTTACAATTCCCGAATCGATGGGATTTATATTTTTCTCTTCTTTGATTACACGCAGAGCAAGGCTGAGTCTGCGCTCAATTTCACTGCTGTCACCGAGTCTGATTACAATTCGTTCCTGGTGAATCATATATATGCTTGCTCTTGAAGAAATGTTGATAAGGTCAATATCCTTAACCTCAACAGATGCCATTGCTTTTGAAATAGTTTTAAGAAGCTCAAGCGTTCTGTCACCCTGTTCGTCATCCTTAACCGCAAATTCAAGCTCGCTGCCGGGTTCTGCCTCCAGAGGTATTGCGCCTGTTATAAGGGTTGTTCCGTCGGGCAAATCCCCTGAAAGCTCAAGCACCTTCATATCGCCGTTTGTGAGGGCATACATTCCGTTGCCGATTTCCACGGCAAACAAAACCGAAGTTTCTTCAAGTCTTATTACAATTCCGTTGGGAAGCTTTTTTGTCAGTTTAACGTTATTCGTATAGGGCAGAGTTTTTTCAATTGCCGCCGCAGCCTCATCAAGGTCTGCAAAAACAAGGCTTTTGCCATAGGCTATGCCGCTTGCTGCAATTATCTCCTCGTTCTGATATTTCGCAGCCCCTTCAACCGTAAAGTTTTTCACACGAAGAACCGCAAAAATAATAATCGGGCTGATTATTATTGAAATCACGAGAGCAAAAGCCGCAATAACAATTGCAAGCCTGAACATTCTTTTTCGTTTCAGCTGTTTGACCCTGATTGCTCTTTCCTCGGGCGTCAGTCTGCGCTGACCGTTCATTTCTCTGTCCATTTCCACTCCTGCCAATCTTCAGATTCTTTCTCTTTTTATTCTTGCACCCAGCTGCGAAAAACTTTTTTCGATTGCTTCGCAGCCCCTGTCGATATGATAAATTCTGTCTATCTCCGTTCTTCCTGCAGCTCCGAGAGCCGCAACCGCCAATGCACATCCGCCACGCAAATCGCCTGCGGAAACTTTTGCACCGTGCAGTCTTTCTACTCCGTCTATGACGGCTACGCAGCCGTCCTCAACTCTTATGTCCGCACCCATTTTTATAAGCTCGGGAACGTGTCTGAATCTGTTTTCAAATATTTTTTCCGTTACAACGCTTGTTCCCTTTGCGGTAACGAGCATTGCCATGATAATCGCCTGCGAATCGGTCGGAAAGCCCGGATAAGGCATTGTACGAAGAGATTTTACTCTTGTGAGCTTTCTCGGAGCGGAAATTCTCATTTCGTTTCCCGAAAACTCCGTTCTGCATCCAACCGTTTCAAAAACAGGAATAATCGGTGAAAGATGCTCACGCACCGCACCGTTTACGGTTATTTTTCCGCCTGTCGCTGCAGCTGCAGCCATGAAGGTTGAAGCTACAATTCTGTCGGGAATGATTCTGTGCTCCGTACCCGTCAGCCCTTTCACTCCGCTTATTCTGACCGTGCTTTGACCCGCTCCGCTTATTTTTGCTCCGCAAGAACAAAGAAAATCGGCAAGGTCAATAATTTCCGGCTCTCTTGCGGCGTTGGTTATTACAGTTTCGCCCTGTGCGGAAAGAGCGGAAAGAATTATATTTTCCGTTGCTCCGACACTCGGAAATGCAAGGCTTATATGACAGCCCTTCATTCCGTTTTCTGCCCTGCATTCGAGTATTCCGCCGTTTTCGCAAACGGAAACACCCAAGCTTCGCAGCGAACTCAAATGAAGGTCAATGGGGCGAAGTCCGATTTCGCAGCCACCGGGCGGAGTTACGCTTGCTTTTCCGAATCTTGAAAGAAGTGCTCCGAGGAAGACGATTGATGAACGCATTTCACGCATCTGCGTTTCGGGAATTTCAAATCCGCACGCATTCCTTGCGTCCACAATAACAGTATGTCCCTCACGCTTGACCTTACAGCCGATATGTTCAAGTATTTTTACCGCCGCCGCAACGTCGCTCAAATCGGGGCAGTTATGTATTACGCTTATTCCGTCAACCGCAGCCGTTGCCGCAAGAACAGGCAACGCACTGTTTTTTGAGCCCTGCAAATCAATCTTGCCGCAAAGCGGAATTCCGCCGTCAATAACCAATTTTTCCATATTCATACTCCCTTGCCGTAATAACTCTAATCCATATTATTCGGGAGTATGCAATTGTGTGAATCAAACTATCTCGCAGAGAGTTTTATAAATTCTGTCGGTTGCGTCAAGCACCGCCATCTGCTTTGCATTCTTGCCGATTCTGTCAAGATTCTGTCTGTCGGCAAGAAGAATATTTACTCTTTCGGTAAGACTTTCGGGTGTGAGGTTTTTCTCTTCAAGTATCTCCGCCGCACCGTTATTGACAAGTGCCATTGCGTTATGGAACTGATGGTTTTCGGTTACATAGGGCGAAGGAATGAGTATTGAAGGCTTACCGAGTGCCTGAAGCTCGCTCAATGTGCTTGCACCCGAACGGCAGATTACAAGGTCTGCTGCGGGCAGGCACTTTGGAATATCGATATATTCGCAAACTCTGATGTGGGGATTTGCGGCAAGGTCAACACCGTTTTCCTTGAGCTTTTCGGTGAACCAATCGCCGCCCTTACCCGTTGCGTGAAGGAACACGCAGTCATTATCTTTATATTTGTTAAGAATAAGTCCGAGCACAGCATCGTTAACAGGCTTTGCACCAAGGCTTCCGCCCATTGAAAGGATGAGGGGCTTATTGCCGAGATTAAGCTCCGCTCTCGCAAAATCCGCATCTGCTTTGAGAATATCGCCTCTTATCGGCAGACCCGTAATCACACAGGGATTTTTGGGCTTCATATATTTTTCAGCTTGCTGTGCGGTTAACATTACACGGTCAACCTTGCCCGCAAGAGCCTTGTTTGTTACTCCGGGGAACGCATTCTGCTCATGAATTGCGGTCGGAATTCCCATCTTTGCCGCCATTCGCAGAACAGGTCCGCTGACATAGCCGCCGAAACCGATAACAAGGTCGGGCTTGAAATCCTTGATGATTTTTTTAGCCTGTGACGAGGATTTGAGCAGCTTGCTGACTGTTCCGAGATTATGCTTTATTGCTTCGGGAGAAAAGCTTCTCCAGAAGCCGCTGATTTCAATGGTACGAAGCTCATAGCCAGCCTGCGGAACAAGCTTTGCTTCCATTTTATCAGCCGTGCCTACAAAAACAATTTCCGCAGAGGGATTTTTTTCTTTTATGTAGCCTGCGGTGCCGAGAGCGGGGTTGATGTGACCGCCAGTACCGCCGGTTGCAATGAGAATTCTTTTATTATCAAACATTTTTATTTTTCCTTTCGCTGTTTCTTGAAACCGCAAGCACCATTCCCATTTCCGCAAGAAGCATGACAAGCGATGTTCCGCCGTAGCTGAAGAAAGGAAGGCTGATGCCCGTATTCGGTATGGTTGAGGTTACAACTGCAATGTTCAACGCCGCCTGCAAGCCAACCTGAAAGCTGATGCCCATTGCAAGCATTGCTTCAAATCTTGTTCTTGCACGCAGACCGATAACAAAGCCTCTTGCAACAAGAAGAATGAAAAGCACAATAATGAGAAACGCTCTGACAAATCCGAGCTCTTCACAGACAATCGCAAAAACAAAGTCGTTCTGCGGCTCGGGAAGGTACATATGCTTCTGCTTTGAGTTGCCGAAGCCCAGTCCGAAAAGTCCGCCCGAACCGATTGCATAAAGTGACTGCAGACTCTGCCAGCCGGAGCCTCTTGCTTCTTCTTTGGTGAGTTCTTCGCCCGTGAGAAGCTTGAGCCAGATTCGGATTCTTTCGGAAGCGTAACCTTTGAGAATATCGTCTGCTTTGAAAACAAACACGAGCACGCCGACAATCACCGCACCGATTCCGACAATATACATCCATTTCGGGATTTTTATTCCTCCGAAATATACGGTTGCAACGCCGATGCCGAGCATGAGAATTGTGCCCGAAACGTGGTTTTCAAGTGCAACAAGACCGCAGAAAACGGCGATGACAAGCAGATAAAACCAGATTGCATTGAACTTCTGCTCAACCTTTTTATGGTTGCGTTCCATGCTGAATGACAGAAACATTATCAGTGCAAGCTTTGCAATTTCAGACGGCTGGAATGAGCCGATTATCGGAAATTCCATCCAGCGTTTGAACTGCTCCTTACCCGGAACAATATATGGGTCAAAAAGAACGTAAATAAGAAAAAGAAGCGAAACAACGGTTATGAAGCCCGTGAAATCCCTGTAAATATCCGTTTTCACAAACGACATACAAATCATTATGACAATGCCTATCACAGCAAACAAAATCTGATTTTTCACATAATAAAATGCATTGTTATCTACAGTTTCGCTTGAATCATACATTGCGTTAACATAGCTTGCCGAAAACATCATTACGATGCCGATTGTCAGAAGCGTGATTACCAAGGTAAGAAAAGTTATGTCAAGAGGTCCGTTTGAAAAGCAGTCCTTGATTTTTCTTTTACCCGATATTATGTCACGGGCAAGATCGATAAACCCGAAATAAGCAAGAATTTTTTTCTTCAATACTTCCTCCCCTTTCATTATATTTTATATCCGCCGTAATACATAACGGCAACAGCCGCCGCTCCCGCAAGAGCATTGACCGCAGTAAAGACCAGAGTTATTTTCTTTTCGCTCCAGCCGCTCATTTCAAAGTGATGATGAATCGGTGCCATTTTAAAAATCCGCTTGCCGCCTGTTGCTCTGTAATAAACAATCTGAAGAACATCCGAAAGCCCTTCGGCAACATAAATAAAGCCGACAAGAAGAAGTATCAGTGGACAACCGATTGCATATGCAAGGGCAACAACCATTCCGCCAAGAAACATTGAGCCCGTGTCGCCCATAAAAACTTTTGCGGGGTTTTTGTTCCAGAGAACAAAGCCTGCACACGCACCCGCAAGTGCAGCAGCCGCCATTGAGAAGCCGAAAAGTCCCCTGAGGGCGGCAACAACTCCGAGAGCCGCTGCCGCCGTCACGGTGACGCTGCCGCAAAGGCCGTCAATCCCATCCGTAAAATTGACTGCATTAACGCAGGCATAAATAACAACAATTCCGAAAATCCAATGAAAAAATCCGATTTCCACCGCCCCGACAAAGGGAATGAACATATAGGGCTCACCCTGCATCCCCATATAGAGGCTCAAAAGATAGCTGACGCAGACTGCAAGCTGCATCGCTGTTTTTTGCTTTATTGTCAAGCCGAGATTTCTGTGCTTGACCGCTTTTATATAGTCATCAACAAATCCGATAAAGCCGAAGCCGATTGCCATGAGCACGCCGCTCCACAGCTTTGTATACATTTCCTGCGGAACAAGGCTGCCCGATGCAACAATATCGCCGCCCATGAGCTTATCGGTTATGACCGTGAGAAGTATTGCCAAAAGAGTTCCGATTATGAACATCAGACCGCCCATTGTTGGTGTACCCTGCTTTGTCATGTGCCATTTCGGACCGATATCAAGGATAGTCTGTCCGAATTTAAGCTTTCTGAGCCAGGGTATCATAACAAATCCCAGAAGAGCAGTAACCGCAAATGCGGAAACCGATGCGGTGATTATTGCAGCGGCGGTGTTCATATCCGAAAATCTCCTTTATTTATCTAATGATTCGTAGACGGAATAAATAACATCCTCCAGCTTCATACCTCTGCTTGCCTTGAACAGAGCCGCATCCCCTTCTTTGAGGAAGGCTTTAAGCTCCTCGGCAAGCTCATTTTTATCGCCAAAGCTTTTAACAAGCTTTACACCCGCATCTCTTGCTCCCTTTGCGGTTTCAAGAGAGCGTTCGCCGTAGGTGAAAACAACGTCAATTGCATTTTCGCCCGCTTTTTTGCCGACTCCGTAGTGAGCTTCTTCGCTGACAGAGCCAAGCTCCAGCATATCGCCGATAACGGCAATTCTTCTTTCGGCGTTCATTCCGCCAAGAACGGCAAGAGCTGCCGCCTGTGAATCGGGGCTTGCGTTGTAGCAATCCTCGATAAAGGTTATGCCGCATTTTTTATTGATTCTCTGACGCATTCCTGCAGGCACATAGTTTTTCAGAGCTTCAAGTCCGCTCTGAACATCAATTCCGAAAAGAGTACCCGCTGCAACCGCCGCAAGAGCGTTGTAGACATTGTGACGGCCCGGGAAAGGCAGGTTGACCCTGCCCGACCCGCCGCTGAAACCGACTGTCAGCCCGGTTTCGCTTTCTTTGGAGGTTATTTCCGATGCTTTAAAGCTTGAATTTTCGTTTTCGATTCCGTAATAAATCACGGGATGTGCTCCGGGTCTTACGGTTACGAGCATATCGTCATCGCCGTTGAGAATTACGGGTGCATCAGCCTTCATTCCTTCAAGAATTTCAAGCTTCGCACGAAGAATTCCCTCTCTTGAGCCAAGATGCTCAATGTGGGAAACGCCTATGTTTGAAATTATCGCCGCATCGGGCTTTACCGCCCTTGTCATGCGTGAAATTTCGTTGAAGTCGCTCATACCCATTTCAATAACTGCCGCCTCGTGGCATTTTTCGAGTCTGAAAAGAGTGAGCGGAACACCGATTTCGTTGTTGAGGTTTCCCTCATTTTTCAAGGTGTTATATTTTGAGGACATGACTGCGTGAGTCATTTCCTTGGTTGTCGTTTTGCCGACGCTGCCCGTTATTCCGATTACGGGAATATTGAACAGGCTGCGGTAATAGCCCGCAAGGTCAAGAAGTGCAAGACGGGTGTTTTCAACAAGAATCTGCTTTTCGCCGAGTCCGCAGTCCCTTTCGCAAAGCACGGCACTTGCTCCGCATTCAATCGCCTTTTGAGCGAAGGTGTGACCGTCAAAATTTTCACCCTTAATTGCAATGAACAGGCTGTCGGGCTCGATTTTTCTGGTGTCGGTGCTGATGCGGTCAAATTTGCCGTTAAGCTCCGTTGTTGACTTTACTGCGGCAGCCGCTTCTTTGAATGTCATGGCTTTCATTTGTTTTCAGCCGCCTTTTCGGAAAGAATTTTTGCAACAACTTCACGCTCGTCATAGTGAATTTTGCCGCTTGCAAGAATCTGATAGGTTTCCTGTCCCTTGCCCGCAAGAACAACCATGTCGCCCTCTTTTGCGGTTTCAAGAGCTTTTTCGATTGCACCCGTTCTGTCGCTGTCAACAATCACCTTGGCACCGTAACGTCCGATGCCCGCCGTGATGTCTTCAATTATGCTTTCGGGGTCCTCGCTTCTGGGGTTATCCGAGGTGATAACCGCAACATCCGCCATTTTGACGGCAATCTCGCCCATGATGGGACGCTTTGTTTTATCCCTGTCACCGCCGCAGCCGAAAACAACAATAACCTTGCCTTCGGTGATTTCACGCACGGTGCTCAAAACGTTTTCAAGTCCGTCGGGGGTATGTGCATAGTCAATGAGAACGGTGTAGGGTGTGTCTGTGGGCACAACCTCCATTCTGCCGGGAACTCCCGTGCATTCCGCAACGGCATCAAGCACCGCCTTGAAATCCATGCCCAATTCAACAAGGCAGACCGCCGCACCCATTGAATTATAAACCGAGAAATTGCCGGGCACCGCAAACTTTACTCTGCCGATATTGTTATTGCTTACAAGCTCATATTTAACGCCCGAAGCGGAATTTCTGATGTTCTTTGCGGAATAGTCGCAGCGGTCATTGTTAACCGAGAAGGTAACCGTTCTGCAGTCCGTGCCCTCTGTCATTTCCTCCGCACTTTCATCGTCCATGTTAAGAATTGCAAGGTCGGAGTTTTCAAAAAGCATATGCTTTGCGGCTTTGTAGTTTTCAAAAGAGCCGTGATAGTCAAGATGGTCACGGGTAAGATTTGTGAAAATTGCAGCATCAAAGCGGATTCCGTCAACTCTCCTCTGGTCGAGTGCCTGCGAGGAAACCTCCATAACGCAGTATTCGCAGCCGCAGTCAACCATTTCTCTGAACAGGCCGAAAAGCTCATAGCAGTCGGGAGTTGTCAAAGCGGCGGGATATTCCTTGTCGCCGACAATATTTTTCACCGTACCGAGAAGTCCTGTTTTGTAACCCAGCTTATCAAGAATTGATTTGAGAATAAAGCAGGAGGTTGTTTTTCCGTTTGTTCCCGTTACACCGATGATTTTAATTTCCCTTTCGGGATGTCCGTAAAATGCAGCACATATTTTTGCATATGCACTTCTTGTGTTTTCAACAAGAATCTGGTTTTTAAGTCCCAGATCCTTCTGCACAACAACCGCTGCAGCTCCGTTTGCAAGAGCCTCCGCAGCCTTTGTGTGACCGTCAAAGCGTCTGCCCTCGATGCAGATAAAAATACATCCATCGCAGACCTTTGCGGAATTGTCCGTTATATACGTTATCTCTCTGTCATCAAAGGATTTATCCAAACCCAAATCCTTTACAATCAGATTAAGCTTCATTCTTTTGTCCTCCGAAAAGCTTTTATTTTAGTCCGCATAGTCGCTTACGCCTGTGTTCGATTTAAAGTAAACCGTTACCGTTGTTCCGTATTCAACCTCTTCCTCGGGAGCTATGCTCTGATCATAGGAAACAAGCTCACCCGTATTCAGAGCATTGCCCGAAATCTTGATGTTTAATCCCGCTGAAAGAGCATATTTATTTGCCTGTGAAACGCTCATCATTCGAAGGTCGGGAACCTTCACCGTGAGTCTTTCTTCGGTGTCCTCGGTATAGAGAACGATGATTCCGTCCTGGGGAATTGTCTGATTATAAGCAGGAACCTGATTGAGAACGGTTTCGCCCTCGCCCACAACCTTAACCTCAAAGCCCTCTTTTTCAAGCGATGCTTCGGCTTCGTTAACGGATTTGCCGACAAGGTTTGGAGTGTTGGTGTCAAGGAACTCAAGCTCGTCATCGGTATACTGTCTTTCAACACCGAGATATTCAAGAGTTTTCTCAACAACCTTTGCCGCAACGGGTGTACAAATCTGACCGCCGTTATACTGACCCACGGGCTCGTCAACAAGAATAAGAACAGCAATTTCGGGATCATCCGCAGGAGCGAAGCATCCGAACGATGCAACATATTTGCCCTGTCCGCTTGTGAGCTTCTGCGATGTACCTGTTTTACCCGCTACTCTGTAGCCCGCAACATAGGCGTTCTTACCTGTACCCTTTGTTACAACTGCTTCCATCATTTCGGCAACCGCCGCTGCGGTCTGCTCCGAAACAACCTGGCGTCTTTCAATCGGCTGTGTTTCTTTTATAACGTTGTTGTCCTCGTCAAGCTGCTTCTGCACAAGATAAGGAGTCATAAGATGTCCGCCGTTTGCAATTGCGCTTATGGCGGTTATCATCTGAATGGGTGTAACCTGGAACGACTGTCCGAACGAGCAGCTCGAAAGCTCAACGATGCCCATGCTGTCAAGTGCGTGATAGTTAACGCCTGCAACGGGCATTAACTCCGCCGGAAGGTCGATTCCCGTTTTCTCGGTAAAACCGAAGGCTTCGAAATATTCAAAGAACTTTTCCTTGCCGAGCTTCTGACCGACGGTTACGAAGAACGGGTTGCAGGAATTCATGAGTCCCTCCGTGAGGTCCTGTGAGCCGTGACCAGAGCGCTTGTGGCACTTAATTGTTCTGTCGGACACCTGTATTTTGCCCGAGCAGAAGTAATTCATATCCGTTTCAACGGCATTTTCTTCAAGAGCAGCTGCCGCAGTTATGATTTTGAAAACCGAACCGGGCTCATAGCTGTCGCTGACAATGAAGTTTCTCCATCTTGCGAAAAGAGCACTGTTTCTTGCAGCATCACGGGCAGCGATGTCATCGGGATATTCCTCTTCAAAAGCAGCCTTTTCTTCGTCCGTGAAGCCCTGCGGGTCGTTGAGGTCATAGTTATCCATGGAAGCCATCGCAAGAATCGCACCCGTATCAACATCCATAACAACGCCGTAAGCACCCGCACCCTTGGAGTCGGTATAAACCTGCTTGAGTTCATCCTCGAGATATCTCTGGATTACCTCGTCAATCGTAAGAACAAGGCTTGTGCCCTGCGACGCATCATAAACCGTTTCGAATTCCTGGCTCATAACGTCGCTTCTGCCGTTCTGTGCCGTGATAATTCTTCCGGGGGTGCCAGTAAGCACGGTGTCATATTTAAGTTCAAGTCCCGCACGTCCGATATCGTCCGTACCCGTAAAGCCGATTACGTTTGAAGCAAGAGTTCCGTAGGGATAATATCTCTTTACGTCGGGGTCAAGTCCGATTGCGGAGCTGTAATAAATCTTTTTGGTTTTTCTTTCAAGAGTGCCGTCGTCATTCTCTTCGAGCACGTTGTAGGAATAAAAGTCGGAAAGAAGGTTTTCAAGCTTCTTTTTTTCTTCAAGCTCAATCTGTCTTTTGACGGTGAGATATGAGTGATGGCTCTTGTCAGCCTTCTCTTTTATGGTTTCAAGCTCGATGCCCGTGATTGCTGAAAGCTCTCTGCAAAGGGCATTCTTGAAATCCTCGTTTTCGATTTCGCAGGGCTTTATGTAGAGCTTCCAGACCGATGCACTTTTTGCAAGCACGGTTCCGTTGGAATCGTAAATAATTCCTCTCTCAGCGGAGATTTCGGTGTCATGAAGCTGATTTTTTTCTGCCTGCTGCTTGTATTGTTCACTGTCCGCAAGCTGAATTCTTGCAAGGTTAACGGCACTTGAGCCGAACACAACCAGCGAAAGAATCAGAAACACCGTGAGTGCTCTGAAGAACAATTTTCTTCTCGGTGTCATTTTTTCCAAAGCCGTTCCATCCTTCTATAATTTAAATTTATTTTTATTTATATAATATAAAAAAGCTGCTGTCCCAAAATACAGCGTACAAAAACCGAATTCCCGACAAACTTCGCATCGGAAACGCTTTTTTCAGTCCGCTTAAATTGAGACAGCCTTCAGCTGCAATCCTGACTATAATTATGTATATGCCCGTTGACGTTCTGCATATGCCGATTAATCAGATAAAGCCGCCGTCAAAATCAGTCGGCTGCTTTCACTTCATCCGAAACAGCTTTTCCGCCCGCCATTACCACTTTGTCGCCATCCCTGTTTTCAAAGTAGCGTACCTGGTAGCGTTCAAGCTTCTGCATACCCAAAACGGAAACCGCATACGCATCAACCTTTTCGATAGACACCGATGAGTTGAGCGCCATAACAAGTCTTGTGTTCTCGCTCTCAGCTTCGTCAATTTTCGCTGTTATTTCAGCTATATCTTTCTCTCGCTCAATAAGGCTTATCCGTGAAAAAAGCACCGAGCCGAAAAGAAGAAGCAAAGTTGCCGAGACAAGGAAAAGCTTGAGAGCTCGCAGAACAGAGGAAACAGATTCCTTGCGGTGCTGCTCTGCCGTTTTTGCTCTTTTAACGGCGGGCTTTTCTTTTTTGGGGGCATCGTCAATCTGCGGTGCGGCACTTCCTTTTATCACCGGCATATCAAACAGCGAAAGATCATAAGCCTCGCTGCGGTTATATTCAGCCATTTCCTCTATCCTCCTTTCACAAAACCGTGCAACAATGTCACAGTCATCCGATTGCAGTTTTACAGCCGGCAATCATCTTGCCGCTTATAAAACTATAGCTTCTCCGCCGTACGCAATCTCGCACTGCGGCTTCTTATGTTATCGGAAAGCTCCCCTGCACCGGGTGCAACAGCCTTAAGCACTTTAGCTGACGGAGTTTTTCCGCAAACACACACAGGAAAATTTTTGGGGCAGGTGCACCCCTTCGCAAGAGAAGCAAATTCCTGTTTAACAATCCTGTCCTCAAGAGAATGGAATGTTATAATGCTTACTCTTCCGCCTTTTTTCAAGCAGCCGAACATATCCTGTACGGCATTGTCAAGCCCCGAAATTTCCGAGTTTGTGAGAATTCTGATGGCTTGAAAAGTGCGGCGTGCCGGATGTCCGTCACGTTTTGCGGCGGCCGGCATGGCAGATTTTATTATTTCGGAAAGCTCAAGAGTTGTTTCAATGGGTTTTATCTCTCTTGCTTTTATGATTGCTCTTGAAATTGAAGGAGCAAATTTTTCTTCACCGTAATCATAAATGATTTTCTGAAGCTCCTGCTGCGAAAGCGTGTTGACTATTTCCGCCGCGCTCACACCCTCCATGCTCATTCGCATATCAAGCGGTGCATCGTTATGAAATGAAAATCCTCTTGACGGCTCATCAAGCTGATGGGAGCTGACTCCGAGGTCGGCAAGAATTCCGTCTACGCTTTCTATATTCAATGATTCAAGAATATTTTTTATATTAAAGAAATTATCGTGAACAAGAGTTACGCATCCGAAAGGCAGAAGCCTTTCTTTGAGCACCTTGATTGCCTGCGGATCTCTGTCAATGGCAATGAGCCTTCCGCCCTTTAGTCTTTGGGCGATAGCGGAGGAGTGACCTCCTCCGCCGGAGGTGCAATCTACATAAATCCCATCCGGATTGATATTCAATGATTCAATGCTCTCATTAAAAAGAACAGGTACGTGGTGGAAAGATTTCATTTCGCTCATGTGTTGTTCCTCGGTGCACTGAGGCTGATGTTGCTGAAGTCAAACTTCTTCTTGCTTTCCTCAAACTTCTTCTGGTTACGATCTTTCCAGACATCGGGATTCCAGAGCTCAACTCTGTCCGTAAGACCTACCGCAAGAACCTCATCGGTAAGTCCCGCAAATTCCTTGAAGTCCTCTCCGATTGAAATTCGTCCCGACTTATCAACTGTCAGAGGCTCTGCTCTGTCTGCGATAATTCTCTGAACTTCCGCCTGATCTTCGCCCGAGAAGGCTTCAAGCACTCTGTCATAAAACGAATTCCATGAATTCTCTGAAAAAACAAGAAGGCAGGGCACATCAGTCAGAGGCATCATAATAACAATTTCGTCCCCCAACTCTTTTTTATACTTCGGAGGTATAGTCATTCTGTTGACCTGATCAAATTTTCTTAATTCTCTACCAAGAAGACCCGGCACTTGACTTTTCCTCCTTTTTCACCCTTTTTACTCCTTTTCTTCCCATGAGCACCCTTATTATATAATGAACGTTCAAGAATATCAAGAGGTTTTTTGCAAAAAATTAAAATTTTTTATTGCAAAATTGTGTCTTTGATTTTTTCAAACACAATATATAGATTTTTTCGTTTTCAAAAAAATCGGAGCAGAAAAATCCGCTCCGATTTCCACTGTTTCTCATGCCGTCAGAATCAACATATCCTCCGGGCTGATGTGAGGCTGGAGTGCACAGTTGAGAGCAAGCGAAGTTAGCTTTGATGCACGCTCAATCATCAAATCAATTTCCCTCGGCGTAACCATCATACTGCCCGCCTGCCCCGTGACCTGGTGCTCATCAACTCCGTCGCCTATGCAGTCAAGAATCAGCGTTGCCGCATCAACAACCGTAGGCACACCTATTGAAATAACAGGCACTCCGACTGTTTTTTCGCTTATCTCCTGACGAGAGTTTCCCACTCCCGACCCCGGCACTATTCCCGTGTTGCACATCTGTACGGTTGTACCGAGTCTGTCGGCATTCCTCGCCGCAAGTGCATCAACGGTAATAACAATATCGGGCTTCAACACCTGCACCGCTCCGTTTATCAGCTCCGCCGCCTCTGCACCCGTTTCACCCGCAACTCCCGTTGAAAACGAGCTTACCTTTCTTAAATCCGAAAGTCCCGTTGCTTTCAGAAGCTCACCCGTTATGTGCCTTGTTGCAAAAATCATTGATGCACATTTTGGTCCGAATGCATCGGGGGTTATTTTTGTGTTGCCCAGCCCCGCAACAAGCACACTCCCCTTTTCGGGAATCAGCCGCCTCATTTCCTGCATCAGCGTGTCAAAGCTGTCGTCTATAAACTGTGCGTGCTGTGCAAAGGGCTTCACCTCAACCGTAACATACCGCCCGACAGGCTTTCCTACAGCTTTTTCGCCCTCTGCATTCAGAACATCAATTCTCGTAACCTTGGCTTTTTTTGCATCAAAGCTTTCGATTTCAACTCCGTTTATTGACTTTTTGCCCAAAAATTCGCACCTTTCAAGTGCCAAATCCGTTCTGAAATTCATATTTTAAATTACCTCTTGATTTTTTTATGAATATTTAGTATTATTAATTGCAAAACTTTTAAAGTTTTTTCAAAAAATTCTTGCAATTATTGAAAAAATGTGTTATCATAATCACCTGTATGAAGAAGGAGGTGTCGTTATGCCCAATATTAAGTCAGCTAAGAAAAGAGTTATCGTTAACAAGACAAGAGCTGCAAGAAACAAGTCAAGAAATACAGCTCTCAAAACAGCTATCAAAAAGGCTCACGCAGCCGTTGAAGCTAATGCTCCCGAAGCAAACGCTCTTGTAAGAGATGCTATCAAAAAGGTTGATCAGGCTGCTGCAAAGGGTCTTATCCACAAGAACAATGCCGCTCACAAAAAGTCGGCACTCGCACAGCTCGTTAAATAAGCTGTTGTTAACAACTTAAGAAAACAAAGCTAAATGACCGTGGTTATCCGTAACCACGGTTATTGAGTTTTTTTGTGCCCCTGTAAACTTTTTGTTACTTTATCACACTACATATTGACATTCCTGCCGTTTTAAGCTATAATCAGTTCATAAAGATTTACACGGGAGGTAAAATAATTATGGATACTGTTAAGAAAGTTCTCAAAGTTATCGGCATTATCGCTGCCGTTGCAGGTGTTGCCGCAGGAATCTATTTCGCAGTTAAGAAGTTCCTCGAAAAGAAGAACGCTGAAGCTGATTGCGAAGAAAACTACGTTTCATGCTCCTGCTGTGAAGCATAATTGACGCAAAACCCGTTCCCCTTGCTGTTTCGGCAAGGGGATTTTTTCGTAATTTCTAATTTTTTATTAATTTAATCCGTATATCGTTGACAAAGACACAAAAATCGATATTATTAATATTGTTGATTGAAAAATCATTTCTCTTTCGGGCGTGCAATGAACGATGCGATTATTCCGCAAAGAATTGCAGCGGTTATGCCCGCAGAGGATGCGGTCAGCGCTCCGGTCAGAATTCCTCTGATCCCCTGCTCCGCAATCGCTTTCTCAATTCCTTTCGCCATCGTAAATCCAAAGCCCGTAAGCGGAACGGTTGCCCCTGCTCCCGACCACTCGACAAGCGGCTCGTAAATACCGAGTGCAGTCAGGATCACGCCCGCAACAACAAACATAACAAGAATGCGTCCGGGCGTCAGCTTGGTTGCATCAATCAGAATCTGCCCAACAAGGCAAATTCCTCCGCCTACGGCAAACGCTTTCAGCAAGTCGATAATAATTTCCATGTTCCACCGCCATCTTTTTTATGTTAGTATGGCAATCAATGCTTTTGATATTCGGAATTTGTTGAAATCTACTATTGACAAAACGCCGGTTAATCAATAATATGTTATTGTAGTTAAGAAGACATAAGTAAAAGGAGAAAAAATCATGGTATTAGAGAAAATCAAGAAGATCATCAGCGAACAGCTCGAAGTTGACCAGAGCATTATTTCAGAGGGTTCAACAATCACAGGTGACCTTGGCGCAGACAGCCTTGATCTCGTTGACCTTGCAATGTCAATCGAAGACGAGTTTGACATTGAACTTTCCGACGAAGCTCTTGAAAAAATCAAGACAGTCGGCGACCTTGCTGTTTACATCGAGGACAGAATCTAATCGGCCATAAACCGCAGTTAAAAGCTGCGGTTTATTTTTTTGACACAGTTCTTTTATTGTGCTACAATATATTCAACATATCCTATGGAGGCTTTATATATGATTTTGAAAAACGCCCTTGTATACGGAAAGGATTTCACTCCCGAAATCACAGACATTGAAATTGAAGGCGAATTTATCAAGTCTGTCGGCAAGACCGATAAAGAAGGTGTTGACTTTAGCGGAAAGGTTATTTTGCCCGGCTTTATTGATATTCATATTCACGGCTGCAACATGGCAGATGCAACCGACGGAAATCCGGACTCTGTTCTTGAAATGAGCAAATGGCTTGCACAAAACGGCATCACCTCTTTCTGCCCCACAACAATGACAATTTCCGCCGATGAAATCAGAAACAGCTTTAAATATGCTGCACAGGCAATGGGCAAAGAAGAGGGTGCTTATATCCACGGAATCAACATGGAGGGTCCGTTTATCGCTCCCGAAAAGAAGGGCGCACAGGCTGAAGAACACATTCTGAATCCCGATTTCAATTTCTTCCGTGAACTCAATGACATCTGCCCCGTAAAGCTTGTTGACATCGCCCCCGAAAGAAAGGGTGCAGAGGAATTCATTAAAAATGCAAAAAATATCTGCACCGTATCGGCTGCACACACAACCGCCGATTACACCGTGGGCACAAAGGCAATTGAATGGGGCATCACCCACGCAACGCATCTTTACAACGCCATGAACGGACTTACATCAAGGGAAGCCGGAATGGTCGGTGCAGTTCTCGACAGCAATAACGTGAACGCAGAGCTTATCTGCGACGGAATACATATTTCTCCCGCTACGCTGCGAATCACATTCAAGGCACTCGGCGAAGACAGAACGATTGTTATAAGCGATGCTATGATGGCTGCGGGTCTTGCCGACGGAGATTACACTCTGGGCGGTCAGAGAGTTATCAAAAAAGACGGTGCGGCACGTCTTGCAGACGGTACTCTTGCAGGCAGCAGCACAAATCTTTTTGATGAGTTCAAAAACATCCTTTCATTCGGAATTCCCGTCAGACAGGCTGTTAAATCGGTTACAATCAACCCGGCGAAAGCAATCGGAGTTGACAAAACAACAGGCTCAATTGAAGAAGGAAAGCTTGCAGATCTTGTTATTCTTAATGATGATTTTTCAAAAATAGAAAGCGTATTTGTTAAGGGAAAAAGAGTTAAATAATCGAAAGTTGAAGGTTATCCTGCATATTATAATATATATATAAATTATATACATTAATATATACATGAATATATGCAGTAATGGCAAAGAGCTTTACAGCCAAAGGTTGTAAAGCTCTTTAACTTTCGGATGTGGAAAACTCGGTGGAAAAAGTGAATAACTCGCATTATAATTCCAAAAAGAACATTAAACCCGTAAAGTTTTCCACTTTACGGGTTGTTTTTATTCCGATTTCGAATATTTTTATGCAGAATATACGGTATATGTGTGTGAATAAATTTTGCAGGATTTGCCGATTTCGCCGTCATATTTTGTTCATAAAATTATACTTTTTGTTAAATCATATGAGATATTCGGCGGCTTGGGTCAAGCCGCCCTACCATAATATTACGGCTTTTACTTGAGGAGATGCTACGTCATAGAGAGTGATGAGGTGGAGGTTTTTGTCATCACTTCATCCATCGCAAGCAATCCACCTGCCTTAAAAGCGATGCTCCCCCACCGTGAAATAAAACACGATAAACTTTGCACTTAAGGAATTTGCTGTTGTTTTAAATTAAATAAAGAAATTCCCCGACTTTCCGAAGAAAGCCGGGGATATTTTTATTAAACGCTAACTTGTATAGTTTCAGTATCAGAGAACGACTTCACTTGTTGAGTGTGTAAGCTGGTTAATCTCGCCTCTGAATGTGTAGTGGTTAACGATTTCTGCAACGTCACCACCATCTACAAAGCCGTCATGGTTTGCGTCAGCTGCTTCATAAACTGCGGAGCCCATGTCACTGCTGTTTGCACTTTCGATAGCCATGTAGTACTCAAGGTAAGATGCGTCTGTACCGTCAACACGGGCGTCACCGTTAAGGTCGCCGTAAACAACTGCGAAGTATCTGAACTTTTCAGAGTTGTTAACACGTCCGCTGTAGTAAGCGCCTGTACCCATACCACGACCTGAAGGTGTGATTGTAACGGTGTTACCAACGCTTGAGTCAAGAGTCATACCAACAAGTTCAACGAGATCCATAACAGCACCAACGCCTTCTTCAAGGCCGTAAACCTGACCAACGATACGGTTATTAACGTTGGAGGTCTGGAGAATGTTAACGATGTTGCCGTTACCTGTTGTTACTTCTGAAGGAAGAATTGTGGGAGCAGTCTTATAAACAAGGAGACCGATTGCCTGGTTGAGTGTAGCAGCCATAACGTCAACTTCGCCCTGCTGTTCAGCATCGTAGTTTTCATCAGCGCTCATTGTCTTTGCTTCTGCAAGAATCTTGATGAGGTTGTTAAGTCCTGCTTCTTCAACACCGTAGGTTTCATCATATGTGAATTCATCATCAATAATCGTATCAGCGATTGCGATGAATGCATTAAGCTGTGTCTTATCAGCTGCACCGAGGTACTCGATAAGTGCCTGGTAAGCATCAAGGATTCCGTAGAATGCCTTTGTAACCTGACCCTGCGTGAAGCCTGCGCCGAGGGTTGCAGCGGATGCTGCGTTTGTAAGTGCCTGACCGTAGTCATAAGCTCTTCTGAATCTTTCATATGAAGATGAGGTATAAACCTTTACTTCAATGGGGTTGCCGTTAGCATCAAGACCTGTACCAAGCTTTTTATTTCTCTTGTTGGTTGTGGAGTTAACGTAAGCGGATCTTGTGTGATCAAGAAGCCAGTTAAGCATTGTGGGATCAAGGCGGCGAGCTCTGTCAGCTTCTGCAAGCTCATGGGTAAAGCCGATCATGTCAATCTTGTTGTAAAGGCTTCTTCTGTTAGAATAAAGAGCCTTTGCATAAGCTTCGTAGCTCTTGTAAACCTGTAACTGAAGGTTCTGTGCTTCTGTCTTTTCCTTAACAGCACTGGTGTTCTGATATTCGGTGTAGCTTACGGGGTTGGATGTTACACCGTCAATGAAGGTGATGTTGTTGAAGATGGGTGCATAAGCAAGATGCTTAATATAATTGTTAACCGTTCCGTCTTCAGCGGTTTCTGATACACGTGTGAAGCCGAAGCCTGCACAGTAGTTATCAATCTTTGTAAGATCTTCCGCTGTGAGATTGCTCCAGTTCTTTGAGCCGTGGAAGCTGCCGTTTTCGTCAGCTGTAATGTCGAAGCTCATGTTTCCGAGAGCAGCTCTGACAATCATTTCGGTTTCCATTACGGTAAATACGCGGTCATTATCACGGTCAGCAGCATAATCATTTGCAAGCTGAATCTGCTCAAAGTTTGCTGCAGTCATAGCATCTTCATGATCGCCGCCCATGTAAACAGTTAAGTTTTGACCGAGCATATCGTCATAGATTGTGAACGCTGTTGCTGAAGAGATTGTTAAGGGAAGCATTGCTGTGGGCTGTGAGGGATAGCCGTCAACGGGGTTACCGTCATCAGTCTGATTGCCGTTGGCATCTGTTGTGGGAGCAACATAGTCGCCATCGGACTCATTCTTTACGCTGTAGCCGTCGCCGTTTCTGTCGTAGATGTCATTGTTGTAAAGCTGGCATTCGATTGTGTACATGATCCATGCTTTATAAGCATCGGGAAGATCGTTTGTTGCAAATGATCTGTAGGATGATGCATATTCATCTGCATCTTCGATAGCTTTCTTTGCATTCTGATATCTGTAGCCGTTTGTAAAGTCTTCGAATTCAAAGAATCTGTAGTCGCTATCGTATGAAACGAAGGGTGCTCTGTTGGACATTATTGAAAACTTGAAGTCTGTGTAGTTTGTAACGTCACCGGCAGCATCTGTTGTGTCGTTAGCTTTTGCGGTTGTTGTGAGATAATCTCTTTCTTTGTAGAGATGATAGGTATATGTTTCAGTCTTTTCGTCTACAAGTTCTGAAACGATGTAGCAATTGTTGAGAGTCTTACGAAGCTCGTTAGCATCTGAATAGTCTTCAAATGTTGCCCAAACGCTGCCGTCTGAAAGCTGGAGTTCATAAACGGTACCATCTGTTGAACGAACAACCTTTGAGGTTCCGTTTGTAAGGATTTCAGCTGTGTGTTCATCAAGGTTTGAAAGATAACGTTCAGCGTTTACGTTATCGGTGAACATCTTAACATAGTTTTCAAGGTCTTCAACTTTATATGCACGCATACCTGCACTTGTGAGAACGCTGTCAGCGGGTCTTTCATATGAGGACTGTGCGATAAGGGGAAGAGCAACTGCAAGGAGCGATGCATTGCCGTTTACACCAAGTGTTCCGCCGCTTCTGTCCATAGCATAAAGCTGGATATAATTGAGGAGATTATAAATAAGAAGTGCAAGGCTGGAATCATTTGAAGGTGAGCCGTTAACCTGGGTTGAAAGAAGCTCATCAAGTGTTGTGATGTTTGTAACGTTTCCGTTAAGAACAACGCCGCTTCTGTTCTGGGGAGCAAGAACGCCTCTGTCGTTGAATACAGCTGCGAGAACACGGTCAATAATTCTGATTACAACTGTGACAGCGGGCTTTGCAAGCTCTGCATCGGCACTTGTGTTAACCGAAAGAAGGTTGAGAATACCCTGGAGGTCGAAATTGATGAGGTTTTCAAGGAGAACGCTGTTGATGAGCTCGAATGAGCCGTTAAGGTTGGGAAGCCATGATTCGGGAAGAAGCTTAAGGAGAGTGTTATCAATAAGCTGATAGATTGCATCCCAGTTTGCTTCGGGACTGATTGTTCTGCTTTCCCAGTTGGAGTAAACCTGACCGATGAAGTTGTTAACGTCTGCTGTCCATGTTCTGGCAACAGTTGTATTAACACCCGAGGCTGTTTCTACACCGGTAAGTGCGGGGAAGTAGTTCATAAAGCCCCAGACAAGGAATTCACCTGCAAACTGTTCAAGAGTTGTGTCGGTGTGGAGTTCGTCTTTTGAGTCTCTGATGAAGAGGATTGAATTGAGCTGTGCAGCAGCATAGGAGCTGATGATATCAAGAGCTGCCTTGGGAACTCTTACCTGTACGCCGTCATAAACCTTGTCAACATAGTAGTAGAGAGGTTCGATTGCTTCGCCGTTTGCATCAGCGGGAGCAACGCCGCCCTGTGTAAGTTCATGGTATGCGTCAAGACGAGCATAGTAGTTGTTTTCGGGAAGGATGGGAACTGTGAGAGCTGCAAGACCGTAAGCAAGAACCGAAGGAATGTCGGTTGTCCACTCGGGGAAGTAGCAGCCATCGATGAAATCATTAAGAGCCATCTTAATGATGCAAGCAAAAACGCTGTCTGTTGAAATTACATAGTAGGGTCTGATATAGTTGGGGTTCATGTAATTTGCAGCTTTTTCATCTGTTGTGTTAAGAGGAAGATCTGTTGCGAAATAGTTGTAGCTGTCGATTACGGTCGCACCGTCAGCTGTAACTGACTTTGATGCGGGGTAAACAAGCTCTTCTGTTTCGTATGTGAGGTAAAGCTGATCAACAATGCCCTCTGCATCGGGGTCAGAAACGATCTGCTTATCTGCTGTGTAATAATAAACTTCGTTGAGTTCATCTGCTGTGTAAGCAAGATGCATTGAGTCAGCGAAAAGTCCGAGGCCGGGAAGAAGGTTGATTGCAAGACGTCCAACGTCGTTGAGAAGTGACATGAAAGCGTCCTGAATGTGAATGCCGTAATAGTCAATCTTGATAAGAGTTTCAAGACCGCCGCCGGGCATCAGGAACCAATCAACAAGCTTCTGAACCTTGGGAATGGGATATGTGTTTTCGAATTCAGTATAGGTGATTTCAGGAGCACCGTTCTGAACCATGAGTCCTTCAACAGCACCGAGAATTGTGTTGAACATAACGTCGGTCATGAGTGAAGGATCGCCGTAGGGGAACTGCTCTGTTACTTCTGCATCGATAAGACCGAGAAGAAGGTCAAGAAGGAGATCGCCAAGCATACCGTCAAGGAGAGCCTGGAGAACGTTGTTAACGAGCTGATAGAAGCTCATTGTGTGGGTTTCGAGAGCACCGTCGCCGTCTCTGTCTGCCTGAATTGATGAAGCATAGAGACCTGCACCGCCGGGCTGTTCACCGATTGCGGGCATGAGAGGCGTGTGGTTTTCGCCAAGAAGAGAAGCAGCACCTTCTGCAGCGGATGTGCCTGTACCTTCGATAAGTGCCCAGTTAACAAGCTTCTGAACGCCTGTGTCGATTGTTTCGCCTGAAGGAATAGTTTCAAGAGTGTCGTCAACAAGCTTTGTGTAAAGAAGGTTCTTGATACCTACGCCGAGGTTATCGAGTGATGAACCGGGAAGGAAGCCGGTGATGAGGTCGCCGATAAGACCTTCAAGGATAGAGCCCCACTTGAATGTACCGCCTACAACAGCCCTGAAAAGATTCTTCTGGTTACATACCCAGTTAATTAACATTTCAAAAGTTTCTTTGTCGGTAACGGTGTTGTACTGTCTCTGAAGCGAAACGTCATAACCTGTACCGTTAAGACCTTTGCTTGAGTCAAGAACGTCACCAAGCAAACCAACGCCGTCTGCGAAGCCGACAAGCCAGTTGTTATCAAGACAGTCAAGAACGCCACTGAGGGTTCTGATTACGCCGTCAACGCTTCTGAAGTCAAGAAGACCTTTGGGGTTACCTGCATCTGCAAGCTTGTCGTCAAGGTTGAGCATCATGTTACTTGTGAAAATATTAAGACCGATGTTAGCCATGTCGTTCAATTCATCACAAGTCATGGTCAGGTTGCCTTCCTTGAGCAGGTTGTCAAGAAGGTCGAGAACATAGCCGCATGACTGTTCATAAGTGAACCAGTAGAAGCCCTTGGATTCGTTGGGCTGGCGGAAGTTATCCGATGACAGGTTGGTTGCATAACCGGGAACAACCGCAACGGAGAAAATCATAATCGCCGCCAACAAAACCGCTAAAAGTTGTTTTGCCTTTTTCATATTTGCACCTCCAAAAAAATTGAACGCATTTCTGCGCCGAGACCCTTGCAAGAGGTCTCTTTGGTCGGACAGTTATCCTCTGCCCTACTTTACGTTAATTACTTTATAAAGGAGTTGTTGTGAATTCCGTGTGAATTATTAAACAATTTGTAAAGAAATTATGAACAAATTATTAACAAGTTCAAAAATTATTCATGTTGCACAAAGTCTGTTTTCTGCCGTTGTGCATCTTCAACAACGGCTATCAATTCGTGCAAATTGTCAATCAGCTTTGCACCCGTTTTGTTCAGCCGGGATATATGCTCATGACCGCTCGTCAGCAGCACGCAATCCGCACCCAATTCCGCCGCCATTTCAGCATCGTGTTCAAGATCGCCGACCACCAGAACATGACCCTTTTCTGCACCGCTTTTTTCAAGGTAATCGACCGCTCTTTCTATCTTTGAGCCTGCAAAAAAATCACCCGAACCGAGCACGGCATCGAATTTTTCACGCACTCCATACTTGGTCATATTTAGTAATAACTGTTCATTATTAGACGAAGATACAACTGCTTGTTTTATGCCTTTTTCGGCAAAAAAAGCAATCGCTTCCCGTGCTCCGTCGGTTAATCCGCACCCCTCAAGGTAACGCAGATAACCCTCATTATATTGCTTTATAATCAAATTGTAATCGTCATTTTCAAGGTCAAAAACACGCTCGTAAAATTTTACAATCGGTACTCCGATGCATTCACGGTAAAAATCAATGTCAATGGGCGGTTTTTCCCTCATTTCAAGCATATCGTTAACGCTTTGAAGCGATGATGATATGTCATTTAGCAGAGTACCGTTCCAATCCCATATAATGTGTGTGTATTTCAATATTTAACCTCCTTTTTCAATTTGTTGATAAATTAAACAATTAATGTTAAAATAATAACAGGTGATATTATGGATACATTTAATAGAATTTATGAAGTGGTTAAAAGAATTCCGAAAGGAAGAGTTGCGTCCTACGGCACCGTTGCCGCCATGGCGGGAAATCCCCGATGGGCAAGGGTTGTGGGATATGCTCTCCACGTTAATCCCGAGCCGGGCAAAATCCCCTGCCACCGTGTTGTTACCAAAAACGGCGAGGTTTCAAAGGCATTTGCCTTCGGCGGCGAAAATATGCAAAGAACTCTGCTGTCCGAGGAAGGCGTTGAATTCCTTGAGGACGGCAGAGTAGATATGAAAAAATACGGTTGGATGGGCGATTAATTATGACGGAGATACAATTCCGTTGTCCGAAATCTTTACGCCCTGCGGCTCATAGCTCTCAACCCTGTCAAACAGAGCTCTGCGTTCTTCCGCCGTTTTAAGAATGCGGGTTTCGCAGCCCTTTTGTGCAAGAGGCATATAGTGAACCTGCATATTCAGCTTTCTGTCAAAATTCAGAGTCACAACGCACGAGTCAAGGCTCTTGCTGTTAAACCAGAAGTTTCCCACGCTGTAAACAATCGGTGCGTTTTTATAGTATTCCATGCCCTGCAGACAATGGGTATGACCGCCGATTACGGCATCCGCACCCGCATCGATATATTCCCGTGCCATGGTCTTTTGTGCAGCTTCAAGCTTGGTTGAATTCTCCGTGCCCCAATGAACGTAAACCACAAGATAGTCGCATTGAGCATCGGCTTTTCTGATTGCCTCCACAAAATCTGTGCTGTCATAGGTTCCCATTATTCCCGCTCTGTTAGGCTCTGCAACGGGGGTAAAATACTTCTTTTCGGCTCTGCTTGCCGCAACGATTCCTATTTTATAACCATTTATAATAAAATAGTGTCCCTCGGAGGCTTTTTCAAGATTTTTTCCCGCACCGACATATGGCATCCCCGCTTTTTTGAGGTGTTCGAGGGTATCAAGAAAACCGATTTCGCCGAAATCGTAGACATGATTATTTGCAAGTGAAACAATATCCGCTCCCAAATCCTTCATAATCTGAATTCTTTCGGGTGCAACCTGGAAAGTCCAGGTTTTGCCGTTAATCCGCTCTCCCCTTTCACCGATTGAAAACTCATTGTTAATGAGAAAAACATCGCAGGAATTGAGATATTTGATCAAGTCGGCATCAATGCAGTTCAGAACTCCGCCCTTTTTGCTTGCGTGTGCCATGGGTGCAAAATTTGTGTCAAGAAGAATATCGCCGACAAAAGCAACGCTGAAGTTTTCGCCGCCGTTATCACCCTTGTTTGTGATGTTTTCGGCGGTTAATTTTCTGTCAACCATATCTTTCATAACGTTGAACGAGCTGCCGGTCACATCGTGCCATGTTTTTTCGGTGTAAGTTCCGTTGAGAATCTCGGTCTGAATCTGCTTTACAAGATCCTCGCCAAGCGATTTAAGAAACGCCTCGTTGAATTCGTGCCCCGATGCAGCGGAAATCACTTCCGATGCCTGCTCAAAATCGAACTTTTTAGCCTGTTCTTCGATTGAAGAATCAAAAGAGCCGTTCATGCTGCATCCGACAAACGAAATCAATAATATAAATGTTATTATAATATAAATACCCTTTTTATACAACTTTAAATTCACTCTCCAAGTAAATGCTTAAGCTCAAGAATATCGGTCAGCTCCTCGCTGACAGCTTTCATATATTCAAGAATTTCCGGGTCACGCATAAGCGACCTTGCCGCCATTCTGACTTCTTTGACAAATTTAGGGTCAAGAAGGCGGTTTTCTCTTGCAAGCGGGCACATTCCCGCTCTCGGGTCATAAATAATTTTAATTTTATTCTTTCCGTTATCCTCATAAACGATGGGAAACAGCGGAAAAATGCGGCAGGCAAGAGGTCTTTCCTCCCTGTTGCACTCTCCGGAGCATATCAGCATAGGGTAACCGTAGTTTCCCTCGGTTTCGCAAACATCAAAGCCTTCTTTGCCGTCAAAAAACTCCTTCTCATGGGGGTAAAGCCACATACCTTTACTGTCACCCCTGCAACAGAGTCCGTCGCAAATCCTGCCGCAGTTATAAAATCCGAGGGGTGTTTTATGATAAAGACGCTCATAGGCATCCTTTAATGCAGGGTGCAGATTTTTCATATTGTAAGTGTCCTTTCGGCAAAGCTCTGCAGCGAAAAATCGCAAAGCGTTTTGGGATGTGCCAGATATTTTTTGAGAATTTCTCTTGTTTTTTGCTTGTTTTCATCGGAATTATTTACAATTGTTGCCGTTGCGGATTCAAGCAATTCAAGGGCGATTTTTTGTTTTTCCGCCCATGGCAGAAGCTCGGAAACTTCAGGCATATCAACGGTTTCGGTAAATTCAATGCATTTCTTCAGCTTTTCAATATATGTCTGCATCACAGAATACGCACCGTTAATATCGCCCGCAAAAAACATCTGTTGTGCTTCATTGAGCACCGAATTCATCATAGGCGAATTTTCAACCTTAAGACATGAGAAAAGTAGGTTGTCAAGCAAAGGCATGAGCAGCTCTTTTTTATCCTTAAGCACAATTTCACAGGCCTTTTGCCATGACTCATAGCCGCTGTACTCAATCGGATTCCAAAGGTAGGCACAGACCGTCAGTAAAGGTATTCTGCTTGACATTCCGAACTCCATAACGTTGGAAATTATGCCCTCGGAATAACGGTACAAATCTTTTTCTCTGCCGTTTATATAGCCGATGTGCATCTCGTTTTGCATTTCAGCATCGTTGACAGGGAAGTTATCCCAATAGAGCGGTTTATGATTTGTTGCGTTTTCAAAAACAACCGCTTCACGCACGGTCAGCTCCTGCGAGCAGATGTTTTTTCCTGTCCAGAAAAGGCTGACCTTTGAAGGGATTCCCCTGCCGAGCTTTGAGATAAAATATTCATCTCCCCTGCCGTGATACTGCAAGGGGCAAACTGTAAGGGAGCAATTCTCATTCAAATTTGTAAGAAATAAGTTGAATTTATTGATAAGGGCAATATGTGCGTTAACGGCTTCACCGTCAAACGCCGCTTTATCTTCGTCAAACCACAGATTTTCGGGAATGTCATCAAGAAGCAGTCCGAAATTTCTTATTCCAATGTTGTAAAGTTGTTCGACTTTACGGCAAAGCTTTTCAAAATCGGCATCGGAAGAATATTTCATGCTCAATCCCGGAGCGATGCAATAATGAAAATCAACAAATTTTTCCTTGCAGATTTCTGCAAGCTCCGAAAGCTGCTTAAGTTCTTTTTCGGGATAAAGCTCGTCCCATTTATCACGGTGATAAGGGTCATCTTTCGGGGCATAATAATGTGTGTTCATGCCGTAAAAAGACAGTAAATCAAGATTGGAAATGCGTGTTTCAAAATCCCACGGTTTGCCGTAAAAGCCTTCTATATAGCCCCTTTTGACAAACAGAGGGTAGTCCTCAACCTCTCCGACAAAGAAGTTTTTATCACCAAGCATCTGACGAATTCTGCAAACTGCTCTGAACAGACTTTTTTTGCCCGAAACGGTAAGCTTGATATGCAGTCCGTCGCTGCGTTTTTCGGAATTTATGATGAACTTTTCATCGGTTATGCGGTTTGCTTCTTCGATATATTCCGTGCGGCGGGTATTCTCTTTGGATATATCTATGTAAAGTTTATTCGCTTTACATAACTTACTCTTTTTGAAGCTGATTTCACTTGCCGCAAATTCGTTTTCATAGCCCAAAACAACAATATCCGAAAACAAACAGTCTGTCCATTCCGTTATTTTGGATTTTTGGAAAGCGGGATAAATCATAACGACCTTATCTCCTTTTTATATTTCGCAACGTAGGCGTTATTTATCTCATCGCCGCCGTCAACATTGCTGCTGGAGAATACCTCGGGAGCAAATCCGTCGGCAAACATCATTTCAACAGCTCTTGCTTCAATCGCATTAAGAATTGCTGCACCCGCAGAGGTTGAGGTGGGTGCAACGTTTCTGCCTATTTCGGGAATAAGCATTGATGCGTCGCCGATACAGCCGCAGTTATCAATTACGATTGTGCCGAGCTCATAGAGCTTTTTACCGCTTGAATGTCTTGATTTTCCCTGCATGGTGTGTTCCATGTTGGTTATAACAACGGTTTTGATTCCCTTTTCTTTTGCAATCAGAGCAAGGTCTATAGCAACACCGTTTCTGCCCGAATTTGAGAAAAGGAAAAGCAAATCTCCTTTTTTGACATCATGGTCATCCATCAGAATTTCGCCGTAGCCCTCAAGACGCTCAAGAACGGTGCTTTTTGAAGCACTTTCATGAAGCATAAGCCCTGTTTCAAGTATGGGATTTACGTTTACAAGTCCGCCCGCACGGTAAAAAATCTCCTCTGCAAGCATATGCGAATGACCCGTGCCGAAGGTGTGAATTCTTCCGCCGTTTTCAAGTGTATCTGCAACTGCACGGGCTGCTTTTTCAATATTATCGATTTGTTCGGTTGCGATTCTTGCAATTATCTTATTTAAATTTTCAAAATATTCAACAGCTTTTGACATGATCTTTCCTCCGATTACAATTTTACACCATAATTCTAAATCATATTAAAGCAAATATCAAGTTTTTTTCAAAATTACTTTATTTTAATACATTATTATGTTATAATTTAACAAATTGAAAGAAAGGTGTACCCTATGAAAAGACAAAGCGGAATTCTTATGCACATTTCATCGCTCTACGGAGATTATTCAACAGGCACTTTCGGAAAAAATGCCTTTGAATTCATAGATTTTCTTGTTGATTCGGGCTTTTCGGTGTGGCAGGTTTTGCCGTTTACCGTAACCGACGAATACAACTCCCCCTATAAATCCTTTTCGGCATTCGGCGGAAATCCGTATTTTGTTGACCCCGAAAAGCTTTATGATGACGGACTTATCTCAAAAGAAGATTTGGAAAACTGCAGACAGAAAACCCCGTATTCTGCGGAATTTGACAGACTTCACAAGGAACGTCTTGCATTGCTGAAAAAAGCATACGGAAACTTCAAAAATCACGGTGCGGTTTCGGAATTTATTGAAAAGCATCCCAGACTCGAAGCCTTCTGCCGCTTCATGACACTTCGTTCACAGAACAACGAAAAGCCCTGGCAGGAATGGGAGTCCGACGAAATCACCGACACCGAAACGCTCGGTATGTGGCAATTCATTCAGTATGAATTCTTTACTCAATGGGCTGAAATCAAGGCTTACGCAAACTCAAATGGAGTCAGCATAATAGGTGATATTCCGATTTATGTTTCGGATGACAGCTGCGACGTCTGGGAAAACAGAAGTCTTTTTCAGATAAATGAGGCAGGATATCCGACAAAGGTTGCGGGTGTGCCGCCCGATTATTTTGCAGAGGACGGTCAGCTTTGGGGCAATCCCCTTTATGATTGGGACGAAATGAAAAAAGACGGCTTTGCGTGGTGGAGAGAGCGTATGAATCATGCACTCACCATGTTTGACGGCGTAAGAATCGACCATTTCAGAGCAATTGAAGCCTATTGGGCAGTTGATTCAGGCGAAAAGACCGCAAAAAACGGTGTCTGGGTCAAGGGGCCGGGCATGGATTTTGTTGAGGCAATCAAAAAAGGCAATGAAGATAAGCTTATCATTGCGGAGGATCTTGGCGATATCACAGACGAAGTGCGTGAGCTTGTTGAAAAAAGCGGATTTCCCGGCATGAGAGTTTTTCAGTTCGGCTTCCTTGACGACGGAAACAGCATTCATATGCCTCATAACTATATCAGAAATTCCGTTGCGTATTCGGGCACTCACGATAACAACACCCTTTTCGGATTCCTTTGGGAAAGCGATGAAGCCACTCGCCGCAGAGCTCTTGACTACTGCGGATTTGAAGGCGGCGACTGGGGCGGAGCAACTCCCCTTTTCCTGCGTGCGGTTTTTGCAAGCGTCAGCAACCTTGCCGTAATCCCCATACAGGACTATCTGATGTACGGCTCGGACACAAGAATTAATACCCCGGGCGTTGCAGACGGCAACTGGAGCTACCGTGTTACAAAAGAGCAGCTTGACGGTGCAAACAAAGAATTTTTCAAAACTCTGAACAGAATATATAAAAGGTAAAGATATGGAAACTAAAAACTTTTTTGACATCAGCGAAAGAATAAAAATTGCAAGCGATGCCGCTTTGAAAAAAGCGGTCGTAAAGCTTGACGAAATTGAGGAAATAACAGAATACAACCAGCAGAAGGTGCTTGCCGCTTTCATAAACAACCGTGTCAGTGAAGCGGATTTTGCAGGCTCAACGGGCTACGGCTACGGCGACAGCGGCAGAGATAAGCTGGACAGAATTTATGCGGAAATTTTCGGTGCGGAGGATGCAATCGTGCGTCACAGCTTCACCTGCGGCACTCACACCCTTGCCGTTGCACTTTTCGGAGTGCTCCGTCCCGGCGACACCATGCTCTGCGTTACGGGCACACCCTATGACACAATTCACAGCGTTATCGGCTTAAGCGGTGAGGGAATGGGCTCGCTCAAGGATTACGGTATCGGCTATGAACAGGTAGACCTTGACGAAAACGGCAGACCCGACCTTGCAGCAATTGAAAAAGCTCTGGAAACCAATCCGAAAATGGTATATATCCAGCGTTCAAGAGGCTACAGCCTCCGACCCAGCCTTTCGGTTAAGGAAATCGGCGAAATTGCCGACCTTGTTCACGCAAAATGCGATGCGGTTGTTATGGTTGACAACTGCTACGGCGAACTTGTTGAAAAGCTTGAGCCTACCGACGTCGGTGTAGACCTCATTGCAGGCTCGCTCATAAAGAATGCGGGCGGCTCGATTGCACGCACGGGCGGCTACATAGCAGGCAGAGCCGACCTTGTTGAGCTTTGTGCATACAGGGCAACAACCCCCGGACTCGGAAAAGAAGTCGGCTGCACTCTGGGCGAAAACAGAAATATGTATATGGGTATTTTCAACGCTCCCCACGTTGTTGGTCAAGCATTGCAGGCTGCGGTTTTTGCGGCCGCACTCTTTGAAAACCTCGGCTTTAAGGTCACTCCGTCAAGTGACGAAAGCCGTCACGATATCATTCAGGCTCTCTGTCTTGAAACACCCGAAAGACTTGTTGAATTCTGTCAGGGAATCCAGAGCGGTGCTCCCGTCGATTCCTATGTTGTGCCCGAGCCCTGGGATATGCCCGGCTATGACAGCAAGGTTATCATGGCGGCAGGTGCATTCATTCTGGGCTCGTCAATCGAGCTTTCAGCCGACGCTCCGCTGCGTGAGCCCTATGCGGTATGGCTTCAGGGCGGAATAAATTTCCACTCCGCCAAAACCGCAATTATGCTTGCGGCGGAAAAGCTTTCAAAGAAGGGGCTGATTTAAATGGAATACAAAGGAATAACCCGTGATGCCCTTTTCCTTATGGCGGACAACCGTTTCAGAGATTCAAAGGCATATTACGAGGAGCACAAAGAACAAATCAAAAGCTCCATGACAATTCCCATGCGTCAGCTTGCGGGAATCATCGGCGAAGAGCTTGTTTCCCTTGACCCGCTTATGAATACCATTCCCACAAAAATGGTTTCAAGAGTCCGCCGTGATACACGCTACACCAAGGATAAGAGCCTTTACCGTGAGAATATGTGGATAATGTTCATGCGACCCAAGCACGAATGGAGAGGTTATCCCTGCATGTGGTTTGAGGTTACGCCGATGAATTATTCGCTCGGAGTGGGATTTTTCGGCGATGAGCCCGGACTTCTCGAAGCATTCCGAAAAAACCTGCGTGAAAATCCCGAGGAATTCAGAAAAGCGGCTGATTTGTGCATCGGCACAGGCTCGCAATTCTTCAGCAGAAAATACAAAAGACCTTTCCCCGGCTGTCCCGAGGGTCTTGAAGAATATTACAACGCAAAAGATGTTGGTTTTATCATGTTTTCGGGTCAGCTTGAGGACCTTGAGGACGACACGATAATAAAAATCATGCGTGAAACCTATAAGGCATATTCGCCGATGTATAAATTCCTGCTCAAGGTTTCTGATGAATATTTCTCAAAGGAGGAATAACATGGACTACTCCAAATTCAAAAGCGGCAGCGACATAAGAGGCTATGCGTTGGGTGATGAGTCAAATCCCCTTTTCATGAGCGACGAAATGGTTATGCGCGCCTCTGCAGCGTTTGCACAATGGCTGAAAAATAAAACAGGCAAGGAAAAGCTGTTTGTTTCCGTCGGTCATGACAGCAGGCTTTCTGCCGAAAGAATCAAGAATGCAGTCATAAAAGCTCTTACCTCAAACGGAATTGACGTTGCCGACTGCGGACTTTCCTCAACGCCCGCTATGTTTATGACAACCGTTGATATGGGATGCGACGGTGCGGTGCAGATTACCGCAAGCCACCACCCGAAGGACAGAAACGGGCTGAAATTTTTCACCCGTGACGGCGGTCTTGACGGCTCCGACATTGCGGATATTCTTAAAACTGCAGGTGAAATTAATCCTCTCGGCGAGGGCAAGGGCGAATGCAAAGCCTGCAATTTCATGAAGCGTTATGCGGAAATTCTTCGTCAGATGATTATTGACGGCGTGGGAGATGAAAAGCCGCTCAACGGAATGAAAATTGTTGTTGATGCAGGCAACGGTGCAGGCGGATTCTATGCATATGATGTGCTCGAGCCCCTCGGTGCTGACATTTCGGGCAGCGTTTATCTTGAGCCCGACGGAAATTTCCCCAATCACGCTCCAAATCCCGAAAACGCAGAGGCTATGGCTTGCGTTTCAAAGGCTGCCGTTGATGCAAATGCCGATTTCGGCGTTATATTCGACACAGACGTTGACCGTGCAGCTTGTGTCGGCAAAGGCGGATTTGAAATCAACCGCAACCGACTTGTTGCCCTTGCATCAAAAATTGCTCTCAATTCCTGCAAAGGCGGCACAATCGTCACCGACAGCGTTACCTCCGACGGACTTGCGGAATTCATAAAAGAAAACGGCGGCGTTCATTACCGCTTCAAAAGAGGATACCGCAACGTTATCAACAAGCAGATTGAGCTTGAAAACAGCGGCGTCAAGTGTCCCCTTGCAATGGAAACTTCGGGTCACGCCGCATTTGCGGAAAACTATTTCCTTGATGACGGTGCTTACCTTATAACAAAGCTGATTATCGAAGCGGCGGCACTTTCAAAGCAGGGCAAAACGCTTGAAAGCCTTATTGAAAATCTGCGTGAAGCCGCAGAAGAAAAGGAAATGCGTTTCAGAATTCTTTGCGACGATTTCAAGCCCGAGGGCGAGAAAATAATTGCACTTTTCGAAAATGCCGCAAAAGAAAAAGACGGCTGGACTCCTGCCGACGATAACCGTGAGGGAATACGCATCAATGCGGACAAATCCTGCGGAAACGGCTGGTTTCTTGTACGTTTGAGCGTTCACGACCCGATTATCGTTCTCAACTTTGAGAGCGACGAAATCGGCGGAATCATAAAAATGGCAAAGGATGTTTTCGCTGTTATTTCGTCAGCTGAAAACATTGATTTGCTTGATATATCGGCACTCACAAACTTTATTGATTAAGGAGAGATAAAAATGATTGACAAAATTATCAAAGCTTTTTTCGCCGTTGTTACTGCAATCCTCACCCTTTTCTACACCCCCACTCCCGTAAAAAACGTTAACCCCGCCCCCGTAGCAGAAGTCAAAAGAACGCAGGATGTTACCGTTATGACATATAACGTTTACATCAGCGGTACAGGCGAAAAATCGCCCGAAAACAGAACTCCCCTCGTTGTTCAGAATATCCGCAGATATATGCCCGATTCCTTCGGACTTCAGGAGGCTGACCCCGCATGGATTGAAAGAATTTCCGAAGCTATGCCCGAATACGCTTATGTCGGCATCGGCAGAGATTTGGGCGGCGGCGGTGAAGCAAGCCCCGTTTTCTATAAAAAAGACAAGTATGAGGTGCTTGATTCAGACACATTCTGGCTTTCAAAAACTCCCAATATGCCTTCAAGAGGCTGGGATGCAATGCTCAACAGAGTCTGCACCTACGCAGTTCTCCGTGACGTTGAAACAGGCTTTGTTTATGCTCATTTCAATGCACATTTTGACCATCTCGGCGTTATTGCCCGCCTTGAATCCGTTGCGGTTGTTGCCGAAAAGATAACAAAAATCTGCAACACCTTCCCCGTTGTTTTTACCGGTGACCTCAACGACTATGAGGGCGGCGATATGTACGGCAGAGTTCTTGAAACCGGTCTTAAAGACACAAAATATCTTGCCGAAACCGTAAGCGGCGGAAACATTACATATCACGGCTATTCATCCCTCATGGAAAAGGATGCTCCCATCGATTTCATTTTTGTTAACAGCATGGCGTCAAAGGTTAAGAGCTACACCGTTGACACAACAGAATATGACGGCATAATCGCATCCGACCACCATCCCGTTATTTCACAGTTGATCCTCATCAACGGCTAAAGGAGTGTAACTTATGCTTTTCAAAATCTGTCAGATAATTGTTGCATTCTTCTTTTCGGTTGCATCATTGTTTTCGGCAACCGTACCGACTCCCGTTGTTGAAACAGAAAAACCTCTTGTCAGCGTTAATCCCATTCCGATTGCCAAGGCTGAAAAAACACAGGACATCAAGGTCATGACCTTCAATCTGAAATATAACGGCGACGGATATCAGACAAGAGAAAACAGATTCCCAAAAGCCGTTAAAATGATTGAAAGACACGCCGCAGATTCCTTCGGCGTGCAGGAAGCCGAAAAATGGTGGAACGACAGCTTTGAGGAAGCTCTGCCGCAATATGCCCGTGTGGGCACATACAGGGATGACGGAATTTCCCTCGGAGAATCCTGCTCGATTTTCTATCTGAAAGATAAATTCGAGCTTGTGGATTCGGGTGATTTCTGGCTTTCCGAAACCCCCGACAAACCAAGCAAGGGCTGGGACAGCGCCTGCAGCAGAATAACAACCTGGGCAATCCTCAAGGATAAAGCAACAGGATTTGTTTACGCACATTTCAATACGCATCTCGACCATGTCGGTGCAAAGGCAAAGGCTGAATCCGTTCCTCTTATTGCAGAAAAAATCGCCGAAATCGCACCCGATATTCCCGTTGTTTTAACGGGCGATTTCAACATGACAGAGGATTCGGGCAACTATGTCAACATCCTTGCCTGTAAACTCAACGACACAAGGCATCTTGCCGAAAGAGCCGATAACTGTGCAACCTATCACGACTATAACCCCTTTGTTTTCAACACAAAGCCCATCGATTTTATTTTCGTAAACGGCTATTACGCTTCGGTTAAATCAAGCATTGTTGATTCGTCAACATTCGGACTTGTTTATCCCTCGGACCACTTCCCCGTAATTGTTGAAATGACACTTTTTAACGGAGGTAACAATTAATGTATAGAGTAATGACATTCAACCTGCTTTGCTACGGCAGTAAACACAGAAAATGGAAAAAAAGAGCTCCCCTTGTTTATAAAATTATCCGTGAGGCAAACCCCGATTCCTTCGGCGTGCAGGAAGCACACTATGAATGGATGAAAAAGCTTATAAAAAATCTTCCCGAATACGCTTTTGTCGGCGTTGGCAGAGATGACGGCAAAAAGAAGGGCGAATTTTCCGCCGTGTTTTATAAAAAAGACAAATTCACCGCAAGCGACAGCGGAAATTTCTGGCTTTCCGAAACTCCGGACAAGCCCGGCAAGGGCTGGGATGCCGCCTGCATAAGAGTTGCATCGTATGTTAAACTCACCGACAAAGAAACAGGCAAATCCTATGTTCATTTCAACACTCACCTCGACCATGTCGGTGAAATCGCAAGAATTGAAGGCGTTAAAATGATTCAGCAGAAGACCGCTTCCTTTGGCGAAGTGCCCGTTGTCTGCACAGGTGATTTCAATGTTTTCCAGGATTCCGACTGCTACAACACAATGATAAGCGGCAACATGAAGGACGCAAGAAAGCTTGCACCCGACACCGATGACTGCTACACCTTCCACGGCTTCAGACCCGAAGAAATCCGTGAAATCATCGACTTTGTTTTCGTTGACGAAGCAACCGTAAAGCCTGCTAAATTCAGGGTTATCAACAAAATGATTGACGGTGAGTATTATTCAGACCACTTTGCGGCATATGCGGATATTGAGCTTGTGTAATTTTCGGGTCATTTTTTTCAAAATGTGTAACAGTAACCCTTAATCCGATTGACAAAAATTATACATAATGTTAAAATTTTGTTATAAATTTGTGAAGGAGAATTAAGAATGGATTTAAAGAAGATTATTGACAAAAAGAATTCTGCCGCAAAATACATGATTGATGAAATCACCCACATCATCAAAACCTGCGGAAAAAGAGACCCCGGCTCGGAGGGCGAGAAGAAATCATGCGAATACATGGCAAAGGTTCTTGAAAAAGACTGCGGCTGCGAAGATGTTAAAATCGAATCCTATGAGGTTGCTCCCAGAGCCTTCTACGGCTGGATTTATTTCACCGTAACCTTCGCAATTCTCGGTGCAATCCTCTTTCCCTTTGCTCCCATTATTTCAATTCCTTTGATTATTGCAGGCTTTGCAATCGTTCTTATTCAGTTCGGCGTTTACAAAAAGCTTCTTGACCCCATTTTCCCCAAGAAAACAAGCCACAACGTAACCGCAATCAAAAAGTGTAAGGGCGAAGTCAAGAGAAGAATCATTTTCAACGGTCACCCCGACGCAACATGGGAATGGCCCGTAAACTACGCTCTTGGCGGAATCGGCTTTGAAGGCCACGCAGTTATCGTAATCGGTGCTGCAATTTTCTATCTTGTTCTTTCAATTATTTACGTTGCCAAAAACGGCATAACCTTCGGAATGCCCGACACCTCCGACCCCCTCGTAAAGGCAGGTCTTTGGGGACTTGTTACTCTCCCCTTCTCAATCGGTCTTTACTTTATGGTTAACTACCGCAGAGTTGTTGACGGTGCAAACGATAACCTCACAGGCTGCTACGTTGGCATTGCAATTCTCAAATACCTCAAGGATGAAGGCATTGAGCTTGAAAACACAGAGGTTGGCGTTGTTCTCACAGGCTCCGAGGAAATCGGTTTGAGAGGTTCAAAGGCATGGGCTGAAATGCACAAGAACGATTTTAAGGATGTTCCCACATTCATCTACGCTTACGACACAATCAATGACCCCAAATATCTTATGTCAAACTACTATGACCTTAACGGCACGATAAGAAGCGACAAGGACTGTGCAGACCTCTTTATGGAAGCTGCAAAGGCAGTCGGCGTTCCCTGCAAAAAGGGCGGCGTACCTCCCCTTGGCGGTGCGGTTGACGCAGCAGCCTTCACACAGGGCGGTTTCCGTGCAGCAGGCGTAACAGGTCTTAACCACAAGCTTGAACGCTACTATCACACCAGACTCGATACATACACAAACATGAACGAAAAGGGCATTGAAAACTGCTTCGCAGCAAGTGTTAAGATGCTTGAAATGTTTGATGACGGCGCAAAACAGTAAACAGCAAAAAAATTACGGCAGTCCATTGGGACTGCCGATTTTTTATTTATATATTCTCTCTGTACTTCTTCCTTGCATATCTGAAAATTACATATGCAAGACAAACAGCAATGAAAATTCCGATATAGAGTGCATATCTCTTTGCCTCGGGAGTCATCGCCTCGCCGTCATCGGATATAACCGACTCGGTTTCGCCGCCAAAGAAAAATGCTCTGTTGCCGTTTCCCGTTGAGGGAACGTGGTTTTTGACATCATCCCAGAGTGTGCTCATAAGAGCAAGAATTTCGGGCTCAAGATTGAGGAAAAGCTGGGTCTTGAACTTTCCTTCCTCGGGATAAAGAATTTCGTTCTGATAGAATGAATATTCGGGGTTGCTGTAAACCTCGGTGTGGGGACTTGCATAGCAGATATATTCAGCATTGGCAAGGGCAACATCGGGCTCGAGAAGGAAGTTAATATAAAGCTCCGCCGCAAGCTTGTTCTTTGCATTTTTCAGAATGCAGACACCGTCAACAAAGAAGTTTACACCCTCTTTGGGATAAACAAATTCAAGGTCGGGATTATTTTCCTGCATGGTGAGGAAATCGCCTGCATAATAGGGTCCCATTGCCGACTCGCCCGACTCCATCTTAAGGAAGATTTCATCGTTGACGTATGCGGGAGATACGCTTTTCTGCTCCTTGAGAAGCTCTGCAGCAACTCTCCACGCAGCGGGTGATTCGTTGTTATAGTCCATACCGAGAACGCTCTGTGCAATCGCAAACGCATCACGGGGATTGTTGAACATGAGAATACTGTTTGAATAATCCTCATTCCAGAGAGCAGTCCAGCTGTCGGGAGCTTCTTCAACCATGGTTGTGTTGTAAATCAGACCTACCATGCCGACCGTATAGGGCACTGAAAATTCGTTTTTGGGGTCATGGGCAAGGTTTTTATACTGCTCGGGAATGTATTTATAGTTGGGAATGTTTGAAAAATCAATTTTATCAAGCATATCCTCCGCTATCATTCGCTCAATCATATAGTCGGAGGGAATAACAACATCATATGAAACTCCGCCGCCCTTGAGCTTTGAATACATAACCTCGTTGTTGTCATAGGTGTCATAGATAACATCTATGCCGTATTTTTCTTCGAATGCGGCATTGACATCAAGCGTATCGTCAACGCCGTCGGAAATATATTCGCCCCAGTTATAAACATAGAGCTTTGTGCCTTTAAGAGCATCGATTTCGCTCTGCTCTGCGGCAAACGCAGCCGTACAGGGAGCAAGAGCAACAATCAGCGCAAAAAGCACCGATATAATTCTTTTTTTCAAATCAGTCACTCCTTTAAAGAAATACCGATCACTTTTTCTTTGATTTTTCCTCGCTCTTTGCCTGTGCAAGATTATAGAGAATAAGCAGAAACAGAATGCTGACAAAAATCAAAGCGGAAAGTGCATACATATCCGGCTTGACCCTCTTTTTGGTCATTGAGAAAATGGCGATGGGAAGAGTCTGGAAGCCGGGACCGCTGGTGAAATAGCTGATAATAAAGTCATCCAGCGAAAGAGTGAACGCCGTAATCATGCCTGTTATTATGCCGGGCATAATCGACGGTAAAACCACCTTAAAGAACGCCATAACGGGCTTGCAGCCCAAATCCTGTGCCGCTTCGGCAAGGTTTCTGTCGGTCTGGCGAAGCTTTGGCAGAACATTTAAGATAATGTAAGGAAGATTGAAGGTAACGTGAGCAATAAGCAGCGTTCCGAAGCCGAGCACGGCATCGTCGCTGACAATTCTGCCGACAAAAACAAACAGAAGCATCATTGAAATACCCGTAACGATTTCAGGATTCATCATGGGGATGTTTGTTGTTGCCATAAGACCCGAACGCAGCGGACCTTTTCTCATTTTGTCAATACCCACTGCGGCAGCAGTTCCGAGAACGGTTGCGATAACCGACGAGCTGACCGCAAGAATGATTGTGTTGTAGAGTGCACGCAACGTTGCCTCGTCCTCAAAAAGGGATTTGTACCATTGAAGCGAAAATCCCGAAAAAACGCTTGTGCTTGTTGTTGTGTTGAACGAGAACAGAATCATTACAAAAATCGGAGCATAGAGAAACGCAAAAACAAGACCTGCGTAAATCTTTGAAGCAATTTTCATATAACCATGCCCTCCTCATCACCCGAAAAGCGGTTCATAACCGCCATGCAGATAAGAATGAGTATCATCAGCACAAGCGAAATCGATGCACCGAGATTATAGTTATAGGACTGCTGGAACTGTCTTTCGATAACGTCGCCGATAAGGTCAAACGAGCCGCCGCCAAGCTTTTGGGAAATATAGAACGTACTTACCGACGGAACAAAAACCATTGTGATACCCGAAACGATGCCGGGCATACTCATGGGAATAATGCAGCGTCTGATAACCGTTAATCTGTTGCCGCCCAAATCCTGACAGGCTTCAACCATGCTGTGGTCAAGCTTTGCCATAACCGAATAAATGGGCATTATCATGTAGGGCAGGAAATTATAGACCATACCCAGAATTACCGCACCCGAGGTGTTAATCATGTGAACGGGGTCAATTCCGAGCTTGCCGAGAAGGTTGTTGATTATACCCGTATCCTGCAAAAGAGCCATCCATGAATATGTTCTGATGAGAAAGCTCATCCACATGGGAAGCATAACAAGCATAACGAGCGTACGCTGAACCTTTTCCGTTTTCTGCGAAATGATGTAGGCAATCGGAAACGCAATCAGAAGACAGATAACGGTTGCAACGATTCCGAACCAGATGGAGCGCAGAAATGTGGGAGCATATTTGCTCAAAGACATTATATTTTCAAAGGTGAAGTTTCCTGCGGCATCGGTAAAGGAATAATAAACAACAAAAATCAGCGGAGCAATGATAAAAAGAACCGACCAGACGATATAGGGTGAGGCAACCAGCTTTGAGCCTAAAGAAGAGCGGTTGTTCATTCCTCCACCTCCTCCTCTGCATTGGAGAGCTCGTCAAACTCCTCGCTGAAGGAGCTGTAGTCGCCGTAGATACCCGAATACTCGGATTTTTTCATGATGTGGATTGCGTCGGGCTCGATGAAAAGACCGATTTGGGCACCCTCGGGCTGATAATCCGTTGTCTGAATCATCCACTTGAAGCCGCCAATATCAACGATTATTTCAAAGTGAACGCCCTTGAAGGTTACGGAGGTTACAACGCCGCAGAGCATTCCTTTTTCGGGCTCAACAACATCAACATCCTCGGGACGGACAACAACGTCAACCGCCTCGTTTTTGCCGAAGCCCTTGTCAAGGCATTCAAAGCGGTGACCCGAAAAATCAACAAGTCCGTCAGCTATCATAACGCCGTCAAGAATGTTACTTTCGCCGATGAAATCCGCAACGAATGCGTTCTTGGGCTCATTATAAATATCAAGAGGAGTGCCGATTTGCTGAATTACGCCGCCGTCCATAACAACAACGGTGTCAGACATCGAAAGGGCTTCTTCCTGGTCATGAGTAACGTAAACAAAGGTTATGCCGAGTCTTTGCTGAATCTTTTTGAGCTCTGCCTGCATATCCTTGCGCAGCTTTAAGTCAAGCGCACCGAGAGGCTCATCAAGAAGAAGGACTCTGGGCTTGACCGCAAGAGCACGGGCGATTGCAACTCGCTGCTGCTGACCGCCTGAAAGTGAATTTATATTACGCTTGTTGAAGCCCGTAAGGTTAACCAGAGCGAGCATTTCTTCAACCGTTTCTTTAATCTGCTTTTCGGGAACTTTCTTTATTCTCAAACCGAAAGCAACGTTTTCATAAACATTAAGGTGGGGAAAAAGGGCATAACGCTGAAAAATAGTGTTAACCTGCCTTTTGTGAGGAGGAACACCATTTATTTTTTTGCCCTCAAAAATAACCTCGCCTTCGTCGGGCTCAATGAAGCCCGCAATAATTCTCAGGGTTGTGGTTTTTCCGCAGCCCGAGGGACCTAAGAAGGTTATAAACTCCTTGTCACGAATATAAAGGTTAAGATCTTTAAGCACCTGATTATTTCCGAATGTTACGGAAATGTTTTTCAAATCAATAATCGCATTTTTATTCAATTATGCAGCCCCTCTCTGCCTTTGCCGAAAAACGGCGAAGCGGCTTATTATATAGTATAATAAAATATAGAGCAAAATCTTGCAAATGTCAACAATTTTTTTAACAAATCCGTGAAAAATCCAACGCCCTCGGAAATTTTTAAATATTTTTCTTTGATTTGCTCTGTTTTACTCTTAAATGCTCCGTTTTGCTCGATTTTTATTGTTTTAAATTTTTTTGAATATTTTTTCATTTTTAATAACCCCGAAGCAATCGGGCAATACTGTTATTGCCATTAAATGTATCGGGGGGATTTTTCTGCAGTTCAACAAGGTTGAGATTTGCGGGGTTAACACCTCAAAGCTCAAAGTTCTTAAGGAAAGCGAAAAAATGGAGCTTTTAAAAAAAGCACGGGCGGGAGATAAAAAAGCAAGAGAGGATTTGGTAACTGGAAATTTAAGGCTTGTTTTAAGCGTTATTCAGCGGTTTTCAAACAGGGGCGAAAACCCCGATGACCTTTTTCAGGTGGGGTGTATTGGTCTTATTAAAGCAATCGATAACTTTGATTTGTCGCTCGACGTGCGGTTCAGCACATATGCCTGCCCAATGATAATCGGCGAAGTACGGCGGCATTTGAGGGACAACAATCCCGTGAGAGTCAGCCGCTCGGTGAGGGATACGGCATACCATGCAATGCAGGTGCGTGAAAGGCTCATAAACGAGCTTGAACGTGACCCCACTCCCGAAGAAATTGCCAAGGAGCTGGGCATTGAAAAGGAGAGCGTTGTTATTGCACTCGATGCCATAGTTGAGCCTGTTTCGCTCAATGAGCCCGTTTATTCCGACGGCGGTGACACGATTTATGTTATGGACCAGATAGGCGACAGCGAAAATGATGAAAGCTGGCTTGACGAAATTCTTCTCAAGCAGGCAATAAAAGACCTTAACCCCAGAGAGAAAAAAATCCTTCATCTGCGTTTCATGCAGGGCAAAACGCAAATGGAGGTTGCAAACGAAATCGGAATTTCACAGGCACAGGTTTCAAGGCTCGAAAAGGGTGCAATAAAGCGTATCAAGGAGAATAACAGAGCGTAGAAAAAGGCGGTCAGAAGACCGCCTTGAATTCTTTATTTCTCAACAACATATGTTGCATAAGCAAGAAGCTGACCCTTGAGGAAATCGCAGGCTGTGAATACGATGCAGTCATCATAAACCGTAATAATCATGCCCTCGGATTTACGCATATAGTTCTCGGTTGTGTCATCGGAATTCATACTTGTTGTTCTGGGAGAAGATACGCTTGAAAGATGAACCATTGTTGCATATGTGCCGTTATGGTTTGTGATATTGAGCTGGGGATTGATTTCCTGCATGGAATATGCCCAATGCGAATGACCGTTGAAGAAAACAACGTTTTCATACTTTTCCATCATTCCTCTGAAACGGATTTCATCGGCTGCACCGGGTGTGAAAACAAGGTCATAATGATGTCCCTTTTCGGTAAGAAGATTTCCTTCACCCATCATAGGCTCACCCTCTGCGTTTGCAAGGAAGGTATGGAAGAAAATGAATACGGATTTATCCTTATAAGTTTCAAGCTGTGCCTCAAGCCAGTTGAGCTGCTCATCCTTAAGAATTCGGCTGGTCCGGGCGTCGCCGTAGTCCCACTGATACTGTGAAAGGAAGATGAAAGCGTCGCCGTTTGCCGATTCGGGTGCATAAACGAAGTCAAGACCGTTATCCGCAACCGCCTTAACGCCATCCGCCTTTGTTTTGCCGTAAACACCCTCATTGACAAGCTCCTGCCAGTTCATGAGCTCATAATATTCGCTTACGTCATGGTTACCCGTGCAGGTGTAAACGGGGAAGTCATAGTTTGATGCAATACTGTTGAATTTTTCAAAAGCATCTCTTTCGCCGTCTGCAGAAATATCGCCCGACATTCCCACAAGTTCAACATCAAAGCCTTCAATGAAATTGAGAGCATTGGGGAAGGTAATGGTTGCGTCGTCGCCCGTAAGCAAGCCGTTATATCTGTTGAAATGAAGATCGCTCAACGCACCGAAGCTGTATTCTTTTTTACCGTAATCGGCGATTTTTTCATCGGGAATTTCGATTGTGTCCGCAACAACTCCGTTTTTGAGTGCAATAACGGTTTCGGCGCCCTCGGGAATGGCTGTGAAGCTGATGATTTCCGTGCTTCCCGTGCCGCCCTTGACCTTAACCTCGGCAAATTCGCTGTAGTAAGCAGCCTTGCCCTTAACCTCAACAAAAAGCTTTTCGCCGTTTTCGTTTCCCCAGAAAAGGTCATATGTTCCGCCGATTTTCGACTCAACTGTAACCGTGCCCGCTGCAGAGCCGGCTTTATCGTTTGCAAAATCATACTCAATCTGTGCGGTATCTCCGACGCCGGGAATCGAAACCGAAATGCCGTTGATTGCAATAATCATGGGCATGAACATGGCAAGAAAGGCTGCAATAAATTTGGTTAACATGGTTTTATTTCTCCTTCGGTTTTATTTCATGAGTGCAACAGACATTGCAAGCAAAATCTGTGCGGGGTAATAGGTTGAAAGCTCAACGGTTACCCAGACATTTTTTCTTTTGACGGGGGTAAAATAGAGCAGTCCAAGACAGGTGTCGCTGATAAGAAACAGGATTGAGCCGACAAACGCAACAATGCCTGCAGGAGTTTTCATTGTGATTGCCATAACGCCTGCCGCAGCCGCCTTATAAATCAGCGTGCCGTAATAAATCGCCATAACAATTTTCAGCTTGCCGTCGATTTTCATTTTGAAAACTTTAATCATAACCGCCGCAAGTCCGATTCCGCAGATGCCGATTATCAGGGCAACAACATTGAAGCTGCTTGTTTCAATGAACGCACAAAGGCAGAAGATATGGCTCACGAGAAAATAGAGCGTACCCAGCGGAACAAGCTGACCCTTGAAGGTCGGCGCAACTTCCTTTATGCCAAGAAGAATATCGCCGCAGAAACCGAAAAGCAACGCAAAGCAGATAAGCACAAAATAATATGTATCGGCGGGATTCATGCCGTAGCCCACAACGGCAACGGAAACAAATCCGAAGCTTGCCATAAATTTGCAGAGCATACCTTCAAACGCCTTGTTCTTACGCCGCAGGGTGATACATCCGATTGCAAACGCAACGGTTAAAACAGACAGCATAACACAAATTGGTGACATAATTTTACCTCCCTTATTCAGTTTTTATTTTTCAGACACCGCCCATCTCCCGACGGGTTCAAATCCGATTTTCCCGTAGAAATCAACAAGCCCGTCATTTCTGCAAAAAAGATAAACCTCCTTATCGGATTTTTCTTTTGCAAGAGCGCCCACAAGCTTTGAGGCACAGCCCTTGCCCCGTGCGGATTTTTTTGTTGCAACCGCACCGAGCAAAACGCTTTTTTCGCCCTCAAAAAGAGCAAACGCACAGGCTGAAATTTCATTGCCGATTTCAGCCGCCGCAAGGGATGCCGTTTGTTTGTTGAGCCGTGCACAGACATCTGTCAGAAAAGCGTTGTAATCGCCAAGCTCAAAGCCGCAGGATATGAGCAGATTATAGATTTCTTTTTTGTCGCAGTCACGGAGAATTCCGTCCGCTTCCGCTTTTGCACCGCCTTTATATTTAACGGTGAATGACGATTTTGAGGGCTCGATTCCGAGCTTTTTCATTGCTTCTTCATCACAGGTAAGGCTTGAATATCCCACAGCACCGATAAAGCAGAAAAGCTCCTCAAAATCCGCATTTTCAAGACAGCAAAGGGTCATGTTGCCGTCAACCCTTGAAATTGCGGCTGCTGGAATTCCGTCAACCCTCTGCACCCAGAACATTGCAAAGCTTTGGTTTGTTCCGTAGGTTTTTTCGAGTGCGGTTATCCTTGCCGCATAGGGGTCTGCGGGCAGAAATGAAAGCTCACCGCCGTTTTCGCAGAGGCTTACCATTTTGCAAACTCCTCCGCCATTGCTTTAATAAGCTTCAGACTTTCGTCAACATCGCTGTATTTTATAACACAGCTTGGTGAATGCAGATAGCGGCAGGGCACGGAAACCGTCAGCACCTTAACTCCGCCTCTGCTTTTATGAATTGCACCCGCATCGTTTCCTCCCGCAACCATGGTTTTGGGCTGGCAGGCAATGCCTTCTCTTTCGGCAACCTCAAAGGCTTTGTCGAAAAGCTCTTTGTTATAGATTGTGCTTCTGTCCATGAAAGAAACTGTGCCGCCCTTGCCGCAGATGCACACTCTTTTTTCGTCTTTAACGCCCGAAATATCCGCCGCCGTTGTTGTTTCAACAACTATTGCATAGTCGGGTGCGATTGTGAATGCGGATGCCTGTGCACCTCTTGTTCCGATTTCTTCCTGCGTGCTGAATGAAAACCATGCGTCATATTGAAGCTCGCTTCTGATAAGCTCAATAAGAATTGCACAGCCCGCTCTGTCGTCAAGTGCTTTTGATTTCACGAATCCGTTGCCGAATTCAACAAAATCTCCCGCAAACCATGCGGCATCGCCGGGGCGGACATATTCTTCCGCCTCTGCCTTATCCTTTGCACCGATATCGATATACAAATCCTCGGACTTGGGAATGTCAGCCTCCGCACCCTTGTCAACAAGGTGTACGGGCTTTATTCCGATTACGCCGTTGACCGCCTTGTCGCCGACCCTGACGGCTCTGCCGAGCATAACACGGCTGTCAATTCCGCCCACTTTCGCAAATTTGAGATATCCTTCAGCGGTTATTGCGGTTATAATCATGCCGACCTCGTCCATATGAGCATCAAGCATAACCTTGTTCTTTGCGGGATTTTTACCCTTTTTGAAAACAATCAGATTTCCGAGCGGGTCAACGCTGTATTCCGCATAATCCTTGATTTTTTCGATTATATAATCACGAACGGCGTTTTCTCTGCCCGATATTCCCGACAAAGTGCAGAGCTCTTTTATCATTTCAAGCATTCTTACCGCCCCTTTCCGTGATATATTCCGCCATAAGTCTTGCTGTACTTTCGATATCCTCAAGGTCGCAGACCTCAACGGCGGTATGCATATTGCGAAGTGGAATTGAAAGAAGTGCGGTTTTCACTCCCCTGCCCGAAACCTGAATTTCGTCGCAGTTTGTGCCTGTTTTGCCGCCCATAACCTCGGGCTGACTCGGAATATTTTTCTTTTCCGCAATTTCGGAAAGCTTTCTGCTCATTTCATAATCAAGCGACGGTGCATAGCCTATCATCGTTCCGCCGCCGAGCTTTGCGTATTTTTCGCCGCTCACTCCGGGTGCCGATGCAAAGCTTACGTCAGCGGCAATCGCTTCGTCTGCAGCTGCAGCAAACGCTCCTGCCTGTGCACCGCTTCCGCCCGTTTCCTCCTGAACGGAAAACATAACGCTGATTTTACAGCCGAGCTTTTTATCTTTGATTAATTCAAGGCATCTCAGAATCGCCGCAACGCCCGCCCTGTCATCAATTGAGGGTGATGCAACACGGCTTCCGAGAAGCTCGGAATAAGCTCCGTTGAAGGTAATTCTGTCGCCGAGTGAAACAACCTTCTCGGCTTCTTCTTTTGTCATGCCGATGTCAACGGCAATTTCATCAAATCCCTTTGCTTTGTTTGAATCCTCGGGCTTTGACAGATGGGGAGGAGTTGAGGTTATCACTCCGAAAACATTCTCTTTTCCGTGAACGGTAACCTCTGCAGCTGCAAGCACACGGATATCCGCTCCGCCGCACTTTGCAACCTTGAGAAAGCCGTCTTCATCGATTGCGGTAACAATCAGACCTATCTGGTCAAGGTGAGCATCAAGAAGAATGTGAGTTTCACCCTCACCCGCTGTGCCCGTCACGCTGCCGAGAGGGTCAATTTTTGCAGGCATATATTTTTCAAGCAGCTTCGCCGCAGCTTTTGCCGCTTCGTTCTCCGCTCCCGATACGCCTTTTGCAGCACAAAGCTCCTTGAGCAGAGCGGAAACTTCGCTGAAATTATTCATGTTATCACTTCCAAACAAATCAAGGTTGACCCCGAAGAGCCAACCTTTTATATTATAAAACCTTTACGCCGCCTTCGGGACGGATATTGAGAACATAGCAGGATTTTTCGCCGAAAACAGCACAGATTCTTGTTCTGAATTCGTCAAGCATTTCCATGGGAACAAAAGCCTGAATTGTTCCCGCAAAGCCGCCGCCGTGAACTCTCCATGCACCCTTGCCGCAGAGAGCATCCTGGCAGATTGCAAGTGCAACGCTTACGGGCTGGTCGGAGGGTGCTTTGCAGGTGTAAACATTCTGGTTATACATATATGACGAAAATCCGCTTTCGACTATAAGAGCCTTGAAGCCTTCAAAATCACCGCTTTTAAGAGCTTCAGCCTGCTTGTCAACACGGGCGTTTTCATTATAGAAGTGCATTGCACGCAGAACTGCTCTGTCGCCTGCAGAATCACGGACAACGGAGATATTCTTTTCAAATTCTGCTCTGTCAACGTCACGGAGAACAGCTTTGCCGAATTTTGCCGCAACGGCTTCCATTTCGCCTCTTACGGCTGCGTATTCATCCGTGAGGTCTGCGTGGTTTCCGCCTGTGTCAACAATGCAGAGAGCATGGTTGCAGGATGCAAAATCAAAATCAACCTTGTTGATAACGGGAACTGCGGGGTCTTTGAAATCAATCTGAACAAAGCCGCCTACGGAGCAAGCCATCTGGTCCATAAGACCGCAGGGCTTTCCGAAATATTCGTTTTCGGCAAACTGGGCAATCTGTGCAATTTCAACCGCACTTACCTTGCCGCCGTTGAAAAGATGGTTGAGAATTGTTCCTATAAGCACCTCAAAAGCCGCAGAGGATGAAAGTCCCGAGCCCGAAAGAACATCGGAAACGGTTGCGGCATCAAAGCCGCCGATATTATAGCCTCTGTTTTTGAAGGCTGCACAAACGCCTCTGATAAGCGACTCGGATTTTCCTCTTTCAGAAGGCATAACACCAAGATTTGCAAGGTCAACGGCATCGATTTTGTAGCCCTCGGACTTAACTCTGACAATGTTATCTTCGTTTGCCGAAACAACCGCTACCGCATCAAGGTTTACGCTTGCGGCAAGAACCTTGCCGTGGTTATGGTCGGTATGGTTGCCGCCGACCTCCGTTCTGCCGGGTGCGGAGTAAATTTCAACCTCTCTGCCCGCTCCGAAAAGAGCCTCAAATCTTGAAACAAGCTGAATATATCTCTCTTTCTGTGCCGCTGTATCCTCTTTTTTATAAATTCTCGCAAAAGCGGAGTCATATTCCGTTCCCACAAGCTTTTCTTTTAAAGGTTCTGTTTTAATCATTTTCTGTAATTCCTTTCGCTTTATTTTTCTTTGATTTTCTCATTTTTAAATAGTCAACCGATTTTTCAACCGCTGTCCACACTCCGTTGACCGAAAGCACGGAAATTCCCGTAACAAACAGCAGAAGCATAATCGGAACAAGAAAGCCGGGTGAAAGCGGGTCATAAACGTTGCGACCCACTATGGTGAACGAAATCAGCTTCGGCAAGAATCCGATAAGGGAAAAAAGAATGAATTTACCGTAGCCGAAATCCATTGAACCGTAAATTCCCGATATGCTGTTAATCGGCATACAGGGTATCATTCTGAAAGCAACCAGCAATGCGGAATTCACCTTGCCGTCACGTTCAATCAGATCTTTTATTGTGTCAACCTTTGAAATCATCTTCCACGCATTGCCCGCACCGAAACGCTTTCCCCAGAAATAACGGATTGTCAGAATAACAACAAAGCCGATTATGTTTACGGGAATCGCAAAGTATATCGGAAGAACGATACCCGTGAGGAAGCAGACCGTTGAGGTTGCGTATATCGGAAAAATGCTTTTGACGGAAAAAAGAATCATTATTGCACCGATAAACTTCCACGTCTGGTCGATATGAAGAATTATATCCTCAAGCTCCGCAAGCTTTTGCCTTGCCTGTGCATACCACCACCAGAGCTGCTCATATTGCAGCGAGAACAAAAGCACCGCAACAGCAATCGAAAGTGCAATCAGTATCAGTCCGCCGAAAAGCATATATTTTTTTCGCTTTTGTCTTTTTTTCAAGTCATCACCGCGATTCAAATATACACATTTTTATTTTTATGTATATTCTATAATATTATTAACGTCGGGTCAATAAGAAAACAAAATATTTTGATGTTTTATTTTCCGACTTTATATGCTATAATAGTTCCATACAGTTGAAAGGGTGATTTTTTATGAAAATTTCCGTGCTTGACGGCTTCACAACAAATCCGGGTGACCTTTCATGGGATTGGCTCAAGGAATGCGGCGAATGCACGGTTTATGAGCGAACTCCCGCAGAGCTCATCGCCGAACGAACAAAGGACTGTGAAATCGTTATAACCAATAAAACTCCCCTTCGCAAAGAGCTTCTCAAAACTCTGCCGAAGCTTAAATATATCGGACTTTTAAGCACGGGATTTAATATAGTTGACTGGGAATACTGCAAGGAAAAAGGCATTCCCGTGTGTAACATTCCGTCATACAGCACCTCTGCGGTTGCGCAGCTTGTTTTTGCCCTCATTCTTGAGCACACAAACGCCGTTGCAATTCACAGCAGCTCTGTGCATTCGGGCGAATGGGCGGCAAGCAAGGATTTCTGCTATTGGAAAACTCCGCTCACCGAGCTTGACGGCAAAACGCTGGGCATAATCGGCTTCGGAAAAATCGGAAAAGCCGTTGCAAAAATTGCTGCCGCCTTCGGCATGAAGGTTATTGCATCAACCAACCACCCTGCACCCTTCGAAAACGTTGAATTCTGCGGCAGAGATGAGCTGCTTTCAAAAAGCGATTTTGTTTCGATACACTGTCCGCTTACACCGCTGACAGAAGGAATGGTCAATGCGGATTTTCTTTCAAAAATGAAGCCCTCCGCTTTTCTTGTTAACACTTCAAGAGGTCAGGTTGTTGACGAAAACGCCCTTGCAGACGCCCTCAAAAGCGGCGTTATCGCAGGTGCGGGTCTTGACGTGATGACCGTTGAGCCGCCCAAATCGGATAATCCCCTTTTCGGTCTTTCAAACTGCCTCATCACTCCGCACATCGCATGGGCAGGCTTTGAAACAAGAGAAAGACTTATGAAAATCGCCAAGGAAAATGTTCTTGCTTTTCTTGACGGCAAGCCTCAAAATATCGTCTATTAAAGAAGGTCGTTTGATTTGATTATTTCACGGACTCCCGTCAGAATGTCTTTTTTCGGCGGCGGCACGGATTTTCCCGAATTTTTCAACGAATATTCGGGTGCGGTAATTTCCACAACATTTGATAAATACTGCCATGTAAATGTCCGTCACCTTCCCGAGCTTTTTGACTACAAATCCTATCTTGCCTATGCACAGATTGAAAAAGTTAATTCCGTTGAAGAAATAAAGCACCCTGCCATACGCAACGCAATGAAATGGCTCAATCTTGAACGCATAGCCCTCAATTATGATGCCGACCTTCCGTCAAAAACGGGACTCGGCACAAGCAGTGCTTTTTCTGTCGGACTTCTCAATGCTTTTTACACCATGCAGGGCGTTTCCAAAACAAAGCGTGAGCTTGCTGACGATGCAATTTATCTTGAACGCATCCTCTGCGAGGAGGACGGCGGAATTCAGGACCAGATTGCCGCATCCTTCGGCGGATTTAACCGCATCGATTTTTCCCGTGAGGGCTACACGGTAAAGCCTGTTGATTTTTCGGATGAAAGAAAAAACGAGCTTAACGATAATCTTCTGCTTTTCTTCACGGGTCTTTCAAGGTTTTCATTCCAGATTCAGAAAACCACAAAAAAGATGCTCGGCAAACGCACGTCGGAGTTAATCAAAATCCGTGACATGGTTGACATTGCGGAAAAAATTCTCACCGATGAAAACCGTTCACTTGACGAATTCGGTGCTCTGCTCAACGAAACATGGCAGCTGAAAAGAAGCATAAGCAGCGAAATTTCAACCGATGCAATCGATTCCGTTTACATAAAAGCCATGAATGCGGGTGCACTCGGCGGCAAGCTTCTCGGTGCAGGCGGTGGCGGATGCCTTTTGTTCTATGTTCCAAGGGAAAAGCAGGAATCAGTCCGCAACGCACTCTCGGATTTGCACGAGGTTAAATTCAGATTTGAAAATGAAGGCACAAAAATAATAAGTAACTATTGAATTTTGCCACGGTATTTCTTACCGTGGCTCTTGCTTTTCTTGACATTCTCATTTTAATATGTTAACCTATACTTTGTGTAAATATTTTGTTGAACGGAGTAATCACATGATAAAAATTCTCACTCCCGACTTCGTTTTTGAGGACGAAAGAGGAACCCTTGTTCAGCTTGTTCATGAGGGCTACAATCAGATAAACGTTGTAACCTCAAAAGCAGGCGTTATCAGAGGGAATCATTGCCACAGGCTTAACCGTGAGGGTTTTTATGTTGTTGAGGGCTCATTTACCGTCAACGTTCACAAAGGCAACGAAAAAGCAAGCCATACCTTCAAAAAAGGCGATATGTTTCTTATCGAGCCCGAGGTTATGCACTCGTTCATTTATCTTGAGGACACAACTCTTATCGGCTTTTACGACAAAGGCGTTGAACTGCCCGACGGAACAAAAGACATTATTCCGGAGGATAACGGCTGATGGAAGCAATTGTTCTTGCAGGCGGCTTCGGAACAAGGCTCCGACCCTGCGTTGAAAATCTGCCAAAACCCCTTGCTCCCGTTTGCGGCAGACCTTTTCTTTTGTATCTGCTCGATTATCTTTATGTCAACGGCGTGCACCGTACAATAATCTCAACAGGCTACATGGCAGACGAGGTTGTCAAGGCAGTCGGAAGCAAGCACAGAGGCATGGTCATTGACTATTGCCGTGAGGAAGCTCCGCTCGGTACAGGCGGCGGCATAAAAAAAGCTCTTTCAATGTGCAAAGACGATTTTGCGGTTGTTATCAACGGCGACACCTTCTTTGACGTTGACCTTTTTGAAATGAGAAAATTCCACCGCAGCACAGGCTGCCCCGTAACCCTTGCAGCAAAGGAAATTCCCGATGTTTACCGCTCGGGCTGCATACGCACCGAAAACGGCAGGCTTACGGGCTTTTCAGAAAAAGGGATAACGGGTGCAGGCAAAATCAACGGCGGAATATATTTTATAAACAAAAACGCACTTGAAACCATATCCGAAGATAAGTTTTCTTTTGAAAAAACTGTTCTTGAAAGCGGAGTTTACGAAATCGGAGTTTTCGAAAGTGACGGTTATTTTATTGATATCGGCATTCCCGAAGCGTATAATCTTGCACAAACCGACTGCAACAAGCTGAAATCAACCCGAAAAAGAAGGGCGGTTTTCATTGACCGTGACGGCACGGTAAACAAAGACACCGTTCACCTTTTCCGCAAGGAGGATTTTGAGTTTCTGCCCGACGCAGACAAAGCGATTGCGGAAATAAAAAAATTTGATTATCTTGCCGTTGTTGTCACAAATCAGGCGGGAATTGCAAAAGGGCTTTACTCCCCCGATGATGCCGATTCGCTTCATTCATACATTGATTCGCTTCTCAACGAAAAGCTTTCGGTTATTGCAGACGGCTATTATTACTGTCCGCATCATCCCGATGCAGTTGTTGAAAAATACAAAAAAATCTGTTCCTGCCGCAAGCCGCAGCCGGGGCTTATTCTCCGTGCGGTTTCGGATTTTGCCGAAATCGGAATTGAAATCGACCTTGAAAAATCATTTATGGTCGGCAACCGCAGCACCGATACCCTTGCAGGATTGAATGCAGGAATCAAAAACAGCATTCTTATCGGCTCCGACGAGCCTTTTAATGCCGAAACAGCTTCGGCTCACTACGAAAGTCTTTATGACTTTTCCCTAAAAATAAAGCAGGTGTTTTAGTTTGAAAAATGTTTACTTCATTCAGGTGGGTTTTGCCTTTGACAAATCCGTCTATCTGCCCTACGCAACGGGCACAATCGTTGCGTACTGCAAAAGCTTGCCTGAAATCACGGCTGAATATGCGTTCCCGGAAATTATTTTCCGCAGAGACGATGTTGACAATATCGTAAACAGCATGGTCAATCCTTATATCGCCGCATTTTCGACCTATGTATGGAATGTTGAGTTCAACAAAGCTCTCGCCAAAGCCGTTAAAGAGAAGTTCCCTCAATGCAAAATCGTTTTCGGCGGTCACAGCGTTTCCGACCGCATGGAATTTCTCGACGAGGAATATATTGACATTCTCACCCTCGGTGAAGGTGAAGAAGTTACCGCAAACCTGCTTTTAACTTTCAAAAACAACGGCAGTCTTGCCGAATGCAAAGGAATTGCATTCAGAGATGATAACGGAAATAAAATTTTAACAGAGTCCAACTGTCCCGAAACCGTTGAGCACTACCCTTCACCCTATTTAACAGGCGTTTTTGATTCAATAATCGAAAAAAATCCCGATACGATGTTTGACACAATCATCGAAACAAACAGAGGCTGCCCCTATAACTGTGCATACTGCGACTGGAGCAATCACAAAAAGCTCCGTCTTTTCCCGATTGAAAAGGTCAGGGGCGAGCTGAAATGGCTCTCCGACCACAACATCGAATATTGTTTTTGTGCAGACTCGAATTTCGGAATGTTTGACCGTGATGTTGAAATTGCGGAATATATCGTTGAGCTTAACAAAAAAACCGGATTTCCGAAGGTTTTTCGTCCCTGCTACGAAAAAAACAGTGCAGAAAGAGTTTTCAACATTTCAAAAACGCTCAATTCCAGAGGTCTTGACAAGGGTGCAACAATGGCATATCAGACCCTCTGCGACGAAGCACTGAAAAACATCAACCGAAAAAACCTCACAATGGAGCATTTTTCGGACCTTATGGCAAATTACACAAAGGCAAACATCCCCACCTATTCCGAGCTGATTCTCGGCTTGCCCGGCGAAACGGCGGAAAGCTTTTGTCAGGGTCTTTGCAAGCTTCTTCGTGCGGGTCAGCACAATTCAATAAGCGTTTACTATTGCGAGCTGCTGCCCAACGCACCCATGTGCAAGCCCGAATATATGGAAAAATATAAAATTGAGTCCATGAAGGTGCAGTTTAACCATATCCACTCTGCGTGCGGCAAGAAGGATACCATTCCCGAATATTCATATCTTGTTCGCTCAACAAGCACAATGCCCCGTGACGCATGGGTTTATGCAAATCTCTTCTCAATCTGCCTTCAATGCTTTCACAGCCTCGGTCTGCTGCGATTCTTTGCAATCTACGCCTACCACGCAATGGGCGTTGATTATTATGACTTCTACAAGGGTCTGCTCGATTTCTGCCTTAACGATGACGGACTTATCGGAGAGCTTTTCAGAGAAATAAAGCGAAAGCTTGACGGCTCGCTCGAGGGCGAATGGAATCACAGCAATCCCGTTTTCGGAAACGTTACATGGTTTTTTGAGGAAGGTCTTTTCCTTGAAATTCTTTACAACTTCGGCGAGTTTGAAAAAATTATAGAAAAATTTGTCAAACCCTTGGGCTACAACGAAAAAATTTATCCCCAGCTTCTTAAATTCCAGCTCAACGCAATCAAACGTCCGTTTGAAAACGGAAAAGAATTTGAATGCGATTTCGACTTTCTTTCCTACTTCAGAAGCATGGGCTCAAACGAAAAAACCGAGCTTTCCGAGAAAAAAACAACCTATATTTTCAAGGCAAAAGAGCAATATGAGGAATGGCCTCGCTTTGCAAAGGAAATTGTATGGTACGGCAGACGTAAAGGTGCAACACTTTACACGAACGATTCAAGCATGATTGAAGTCAAATAACCGAAAACCTAATAATATCAAAAGGAGCTGCGTTTTTTGCAGCTCCTTTTTGCGTACTGTAAAGCGGTTTGACTTTACATAATTTCAATTGTGTCCTTGTATGAACGGCTTCCCATTTTGCCGTACCAGACAACTTTTCTGCCAAATTCCTCCCAGCTTTCGGCAGGGTCGCTGTCCGTCATGAGCAATTCGAAGCTGCCTTTGACAGGCGGCTCATATTCGTTGACGTAAATCTTCTTGAAATAGTTATAAAAATCAATTTCCGATTTGCATTTTACCTTCTTTTCGCAGGGCTTACGAAGCACCGCCTTCTGATAGAAGAAAAGCTGCGAAAGAACTTCTTTATCATCTATAACCGATGAAAGATACGGCATCATTTCCTCATAAAACAATTCAAGATTGCGGCAGAGATTGAGAAAAATGTATTCGTAGTTTTCCCACACAAGATTTCCCGTAAACGGCACGGTCAGTCTCGGATTTTCGCCTTTGGCAAGGCGTGCAAAATAATCCTTAACCGTTTCGAATATGCTGCAGGTAAAAGGCACATTACCGTTTTCAATATATTCTATAAGCCCCTCATAAAAGCTTCTGTAGCTCTTTTTCAGCTCATAATATGCATAAATCGCAAAGCAGCGAAGCAATCCGCAGCCGTGCATAGCCTGTGTGAATCCGCCGAATGCCGCACTTTTCTGCCACATTTCACAGGGCATACTGTCGGTCTGCGTTATGATATCCGTTTTTTCGGGAATATAATAGGCATCTGCATCGCAATGATAGCGTACAATTTCCGAATTGGATGTTTTTATGCCGAATTTTTTCATGTAATCGGGCTGCCCGAGAATCGAATTGGGCAGCACAATGCAGTTATAAACCTCAAATATAAAGTGCTGACCGATTTCAAACAGCTTGCAGATTCCGTCAACAAAGCTGTCATAGGTTTCGCCGGGCAAACCGAGAATAAGCTCGGAATAAACCTGAAGATTTTCTTCGTGATACACCCCGAAATCCTTTTGAAAATTCTCAAGGGACATATTCTTTCTGCCAATGTTTTCGAGCACAACAGGAGAAAGACTCTGGAGCGAAACGGTTGCCCCTGCCCTGTCGATTCCTTTGCGGTTAAAGCGTCTGACAATCTCAAGCACTCTTTCTCGGTTGCTTTTTGAGTAGTTTATACGCACACGCTCGGGGTAGCCGTATTTTTCCTTTGCTTCAACAAAAGCATCGGCTATCAGCAAATCATCGGGTCTTATGCCGAAATTTGCATCCGCACCCCATACAAATCTGATTTTGTTTCTGCCCATCCACTCAATTTCCGCAAAAACCTTATCGAGCGGGAAAAATCTTGTTTTTTCCTTAAGCAGACCCCAATCGCAATAGGCACAGCGGTTAGGGCATCCTCTGCTTGTTTCAATGATTGTGTTAAACTCAAGCTCGGGATATCTTTCAAGCAAGCCGTCAAACCAGCCGTCAAGATAGGGTGAAGCATAATCATCGCCGCAAAGAAACTTTTCTTCGCTCATAACGCAATTTCCGCCGTTTCTGTATGCAATGTTAGGCACGGCGGAAACATCCCCGTCAAGAGCTTCAAGCAAACTCCCGAAGGTTATTTCACCCTCACCAAAGCAAAGATAATCAACCTGCGGATTATTTTCAAGAAACGATGTGTTGTGCGGAATATTGTGACCGCCGAAAACGGTTACGCAGTCGGGGAACATTTTCTTTATTTCTGCCGCAAGTGCAAGATTATACTCCGTATTCCAGCAGTAGTTTGAAAACCCGACAACAGCAGGGCTTTCCATTTCCGCAACAACCTGCTCAATATTTTTTCTGATAAATATAAAATCCTTGAATTCGTAAAGAGAAGCTACCCGACTGCTTCGCCAGGCATTTGCAACTATAACTCCCGCCGTGTAGGGCAGGTAAACCACTTTTGAATCCTTGCCCGAGGAAACATCCGCCTGGACAAAATAAACATTGGCTTTTGCTGACAAACAATCACACGCTTTCTAAAAAGTTTACAAACGGGTGTACTTTTGCACACCCGTAATGCCGATTTATTTACCAAGCTTTTTTGCCGCAAGGGCATAAAGCTCATCAAATGTTTTCTTTGCGGCTGTATCGCCGTTTGAAATAACAATAAGTGCAAGAGACGTTGCCACTACAATCATGTTTGCGTTTCTTGAGCTCATAAGAGTTATAGGAAGTGCCGCTGCCGCCATTGAAACATAGCCGAATGCTTCAATTTTGCTGCCCTTTTCTTTAAAAGCTCTGAATGCAACGTAAAGAGCAAGAACAGATATTGCCGCAACCGCAGCAAAATTCAGCCAATATGCCGCAATCGAACCAATGTTGAAGGAATCCTTGAAGATAACGAAGCAATACACCGAAGCACCCAAAAGAACAGCTTCGGAAATTCCGAAAATGATTTTGTCAAAAACGGATGCTGCTTTTACCTTATGCCAGTTAAGAGTGAAGCCTGCCGCAAAAAGCACGGGAATTGCCGTAATTGCCGTATACTGGAAGAAACAATGCGAAAGGATTGCCAGAGCGGCTGCCGCAGGAAGATATCTTATTTCTTTCACGAACAGAAGTCCGCCCGCAAAAACCGCAAGCATTGCAAAAACCTCAACGCTGATTTCACGGTAATCAAATGTGCCGACAATCAATCCGCAGGCTGAAATTGCTCCGAGAATATTCTGAACGGAAAGAAGTCTTCCGTCAGCGGGAATATTCATGCTTATCAAAAACGAATACGCAAACGCACCTGCAATCAAAGCGGCGAAAACATCAAGTTGTATCATACCTCTTTGTCCCGCACCGTGTAATCCCTTCAGAATAATAAGCACAAAACACAATGCAAATACAATCAATCGGTTTTTTAACTGTGAAGCTGTTTTTTCTGACATTTCCTGCACCTCGTTAATCAATATATTTCACTTTAGGTTTATAGCAATCGGATGAATACAAAGCGGCGGATTTGTTTCTGCCGTACCACACAACGGCACACGCATAATCATAAAGGCTGCCGCAAAATTCACCCTTGTCAAAGGTTAAAACTGTTTTTATTCTTTCGGGAGGAGCATACTTTCCCTCATAAATTCTTTTGTAGTAGCAGTAAAAATCATAATCGGAGTAAATTTCAGCTGTTTCGCATCCGACTCTTTTCAGAATTTTACGCTGATAATCAAACACGGCTTTTATATTTTCTTCGCCGAATTCCGAAGCAAAAAAAGCTTCAAGCTCGTCATAGATTTCATCGGCAATTTCGAGGGATTTAAGAAAATAAATCTCATCAAACTGCCAGCAGATGTCGCCGAGAGCCTCACAAGGCACAGCCCATGAATTCTCACGGCGAATCATCCCTTCCGCAAAGCCTTTGACAAGGCTGAAAACCTTGTTGCAAGCCTTGTTTTCGGGATTTTCGGAAAAAGAGGCAATCGATGAATAAATATCAAGATAGCTCATTCCGAATTCATTGCGAAGATAAATCGCAACCGCTCTGAAAAGTCCTATGTTGTGAAAAGCCTGAATAATGCACGAAAAAACAACACAGTAAACCCAGTCCTCACGGCTCAAGGTGTTTGTTTCGATAACCGCATTGTTATATTCCGTTATTTCACAGCTGATTTTTGAGCTGCAATGAGCCTGTGCAAATGGAGTTTTTACGGTTTTTATTCCATATTTTTCAACCGACTCCTCCGACCCCATTTCGGAATTCGGCAAAAGGTCACAGGTATAAACCTGGATTGCCTTGTGCTGTCCGTACTCAAGCAAATCGCAAAGCCCCTTCGTGAAGCTTTCCTTTGTTTCGCCCGGAAGTCCGAGAATAAGCTCCGAGGAAGTTGAAATTCCAAGGCGGCTGTATTCACTCATCAGCTCACGGAAATGGTCAAGAGAAATATTTTTTCTGCCGATGTTTTCAAGCACGGTCGGTGACAAGCTCTGAAAAGAGAGAGTTTGTGCCTTATCAAGCCCGAATTCGTTAAATCTCATGCAGATTTTTTTCACAAATTCAGTTCGGTTTTTCGTGAAGCAGACTCTGAAATTCTGCGGAAAGCCCGTCTTCTTTTTTGAAGATATTATGTACTCCGCAATTTCTTCGTCACGGTCAAAAAGTCCGAAATTCCCGTCTGCGCAGTATACATATTCGATGTTATGAGCGGCAATCCAATCAATTTCCGCCTTGATTCTTTCCATCGGGAAAAGCCTTACACGGCTTCCGAGAGTGCCCCAGTCGCAGAATGAACAATGAAACGGGCAGCCCCTGTTTGTTTCAAGAATGGCAGAAAACTGCGTTTCGCCGTCGGCTATTCCGTCAAAAATCCCGTTAAGATAGGGTGACGGATATTCGCTCATGCAAAAGCCTTCTTCTCGGGTTTTGACAAAGCCGCTGTCTTTTCTGAAAGCAATGTTTGCAATGCTTTTGAGGTCTGTGCCGTTCAGAAGTGAAAGAACGCATTGCCTGAAAGCTTCCTCACCCTCACGGTATATCACGATATCAACCTCGGGGCATTCCTCGAGCGTTCCGAAATCACGCAAAACGTTGTGTCCGCCGAAAATAATTTTCGTTTCGGGATTTAACTTTTTTATCTCTTTTGCAAGAGCCTTGTTATATTCATAGTTCCAAACGGAACAGGAAAATGCAACAATAAAGGGGTCTTTCAGCCTTAAAGCCGCCTGCTTTATTGGCTCATGGGTATAAACAAAGCCGCCCATCCGGCAGGAATTTTTTATTGTTTCGTCTGCAAAAGCATATGCGGCAACGCAGCCCGAAGCATAGGGGATGTAAACGGATTTTCTGTCGTTGCCGTAAACATTATTTGCCTGAACAAAATATATGTTTTTCAACGTTCATCCCCCCGCTACATAATTATATTTATTATAATACTATAAATAAAGATTGTCAACCAAGCAAAATATTTGTGTTGTAAATTGACTATTAAGCCGTAATGTGGTAAGATTATAATATCATCTTAACGGAAGTGAATTTTTAATGCTTGATATTCTTGTAACGGGCGGTGCGGGCTACATAGGCTCCGTGCTTGTTCCCCTTCTTTTGTCAAAGGGCTGTAAGGTTACGGTTCTTGACAACCTTTTTTACAATCAGAATTCGCTGCTCGAATGCTGTGCGAATCCTAATTTCAGAATGATAAACGCCGATGCACGCAACGAAAATGCCGTCAGAGAGGCAATGAAAGGCAAGGATTATATCATTCCCCTTGCCGCTCTTGCAGGCTTTCCCATCTGCGACAAAGAGGCGTGCTCCGCATATTCGATAAACCTTGACGCAATCAAAATGATTCTCCGCCTGCGTGAAAAGGGTCAGAGAATTATTTTCCCCTGCACCAACAGCGGCTACGGTTTGGGCGAAGGCGAAAAATTCTGCACCGAAAGCTCACCTATCAGACCGATTTCAATCTACGGCAAAAGCAAGGTTGAAGCAGAGGCTGCCGTGCTCAGCGAAAGCGGCACAACCGCATTCCGATTTGCAACCCTTTTCGGTGCTTCTCCAAGAATGAGGACTGACCTTCTTGTTAACGATTTTGTTTACAGGGCTGTTTTTGACAGAACCCTTGTTGTTTTTGAGGGCAGCTTCAAAAGAAACTATCTTCATGTCAGAGATGCCGCAAACGCATTCTGGTTTGCAATTGAGAACTTTGAAAAAATGGAAGGCGGCACACACAACTGCGGTCTTTCCGATTCGAATCTTTCAAAAATCGAGCTCTGCGAAAAAATCAAACTCATTCTTCCCAAGTTTACATATATCGAGGCTCCCGTAGGCGAAGACCCCGACAAAAGAAACTATATTGTTTCAAACGAAAAGCTTGAAGCTCTCGGCTGGAAGCCGCACTATTCTCTTGACGACGGCATAAGAGAACTCACAAATGCCTATGAGATAATCAAAAACAATAAATATTCCAACATATAAAAATTCGGGTGTACCCAAAGCGGTACACCCGATAATTATTTTATACTGTCCAGCCCTTCTGGAAGCATGAAGCACATATAAGAAAATAGATTACAAGCAAAATTTCCTTATTTTTAAAGAATGATTTCAATGTATCGATAGCCTTTTCAAATGCCTTATCTTTTGCTGCAAACATAAAGAATACAAATACAAATTGATTCAAAACACCCGTCTGAACCATTCGGCTGTAGTCTGTTGAGATAAGCCAGCTTACAGGAATAACAAGCATCGCAAGGATAAAGCAGGCAAAAACAAACTTCTGCAGCTTTGTTTCGGAATTTTTGATGCACAAAATCCAGACTGTAAGAAATCCCGCAGCAATAACCGCAAAAATCGCAACAAGCGATATAATTCCGTCATAATTAACCGTACGGAATTCGGGAAGCTGACCCAGAATTGCCATAATAACAAGATTGAGCATTTCTGCCGTTGTCATGTTGCTGAACGAATAGCCCGTTCCCTCATCGGATGCACTTCTGTAATAGAACAGCTCAAAGGGTCGCAATTCTTCGTATTCAAACTTTATGCCGCTCTTCTGCTCCATAATGTTCCACATTTCTTCAAAGGTCACAAACATATGGTCAGGAGCTTCAAACGCACAGTATGCCGTTGCCGCAACACAAAGAATTGCGGACAAAAGGAAAATTATAAGATATGATTTATCCTCTTTTCTGTTAACCGCATAATAGAATGCAGCTCCGATAACGGCGATAAAAAATGCGTAAATATAGGAAAAATACACCATAACGCCGACAACCGAAAGCAGCGGCACAAACCAGCGGAGATACTTGTTCTGAAGGCAGATTACCGAAACGAGTGCCACAATGAACATATGAACATCAAGCAGACCGAAGTATCTTGAAAAGCCGTACATGGTGAATGTTCCGAAAACAAAGAAAAGCACAAAAACAAACAGCGGTTTTTTGTATTCTTCCTTGACATTGCGGATTACCTGTCCGATAAGAATTGCAACGCCGAGCATTGCAAGCACAAGAACGGCTATCATGAAGCCCTTAAGCCATGCCGCCGTGGGGTTATCGGTCAGAAGGTTAACAACCGAGCCGACCAGCATTCTGGCGTTGATGCCCATGGAGTAGTCAATAAGATAATAGCTGTAAAAATCGTTTTCCATGTTGATAATCATTTCTCTGTTTAAAAACGCCTGAACACAGAAAACTATAAAGATGCCAAGCTCATAGCCAAAGCAAGAAAATATTTTTGAAACCTTGGTTTTCAAGCTTTCACCCTCTTTCTGACAAATTAAATAAGTACCTTTGAAAGGAAATCTTTGAGTCTGGGATTTTGGGGATTTTCAAAGAAATCACGGGGATTGTTTTCCTCCTTGATGACACCCTCATCAATGAAAACAACCCTTGAGCCGACTTCCTTCGCAAAGCCCATTTCGTGGGTAACGACAACCATTGTCATACCCGACTGTGCAAGCTCCTTCATAAGCTCAAGAACTTCTCCGACCATTTCGGGGTCAAGAGCCGATGTCGGTTCGTCAAAAAGAATAACATCGGGATTCATGGCAAGAGAGCGGATTATCGCAACTCTCTGCTTCTGACCGCCCGAAAGCGTTGACGGATAAGCATTTGCCTTATCCTCAAGACCGATTCTTGAAAGAAGCTTGCGGGCATTTTCCTCTGCTTCCTTTTTGATTTCCGCAACGCTCTGAACGGGCTGCTTTTTCTTTGAGAAAAGGTTCTTTATGAGAGCTTTTCTTCTGTCGGATTTCGCACAGAGAACGGGAGAAAGCATGATGTTTTCAATAACGGTTTTGTTATTGAAAAGATTGAAATGCTGGAATACCATTCCGATGCGTCTGCGGTGGATATTGATGTCAACCTTGGGGTCGGCAATATCAACACCGTTAAAAATTATATTGCCTGCCGTGGGGTCCTCCATGCAGTTAAGGCAGCGGAGAAAGGTTGATTTTCCGGAGCCCGAAGGACCGATAACAACAACAACGTCGCCCTTGTTGATAGTGATGTCAATGCCCTTGAGAACTTCAACTTTGCCAAAGCTCTTTTTGAGGTTAATTACGTCTATCACTCTTCTTCAAGCTCCTTTCCATAAATTTGATAAGAACGGTAATCAGACAAACAATTACGATATAAATTAATGCCATTGCAAGATAAGGCACCATGAATTCATAGCTGTTTGTTCCGATCGAGTTGAACGCAACATAAAGGTCTGCCGCACCGATAAACGAAACAATTGATGTTTCCTTTATGAGAACGATAAACTCGTTGCCGAGCGTGGGAAGTATGTTTTTGACAGCCTGAGGAATAACGATTTTCATCATTGTTGTTGAAAAGCTCAAGCCTACAGAGCGGCCGCCCTCCGTCTGACCGTAGTCAACCGACTGAATGCCGCTTCGCATAATTTCGGAAATATAAGCACCGCTGTTAAGACCGAAAACCGCAATCGCAACGCTGACCGACGGAAGATTTATACCCATCAGAGGAAGTGCTACATAATAGAACAAAAGCAGCTGAACAACCATGGGTGTTCCTCTGAAAAAGCCGACATAAAACGTGCAGATTGAGTTGAGGACTCTGGGAAGAACTTTATATTTGGGTATAACCCTTATCGTTGCAATAACCGTACCGATAACAATACCGATAATCAGACCGAGAATTGCAATTTTTAAAGTGTTTTCGAGACCTTCGATTACTTTTACATAACCTTTGTAGTCAATAAGTATCTCAAGAAATTTATCAAGTTTTGCTTCAAAATTCATAGCAATTATCCCTTTTGACAGAGTAACCTCACCTTTGCGGTGAGGTTACGGTTTCATTCAATTTATTATTCCGAAACTATAGTATCACTGAACAGCGTTGATAGATTCTGTGATGCAGTCTGCGGGAGCGGAGTCGATGATAACATAGTTAACACCGCCGTTGATGAGATCCTGAACTGCAAGTGAGCCGTTCTTATAGCCAACGCAGGTTGCTGCGAAGCCTGTGAAGCCCCAGCTTTCGTCACCTTCAACGTAGAACTGACCTGTCGTTCCGTTCTGAACGCCGATTTTTGTTGCTGCGTCATATGTATTGAGGATAGCTTCAACGGAAGCTGCGTCTGTGCAAGCGTCAAATGCGGTGTCATCACCCTTAACGATAAGCTTCTGTGATGCTTCGTAATATGAATCGGAGAAATTAACATATTCTTCTCTGTCAGGCTTAATTGTAAGACCTGCCATTGCGATGTCACACTTCTGCTGACCTACTGAAAGGCAAACTGCGTCAAAATCCATATGGTTGATAACAAGCTCTTTGCCGAGCTTTTCAGCAAGAAGAGCAGCGATTTCCATATCGATGCCGTAGAAATCTTCGCCTACAGTATACTCAAAAGGCTCGAATGCTGCGTTTGTTGCAACAACAAGCTGATCCTTTGCGGGGTCAAGTGCTGCAGACTTAACGGGAGTGGGAGTGCCGTCGCCGAAATACTTGTTGCAGATTTCGTCAAATGTGCCGTCAGCCTTGATTTCAGCGATGAAAGCGTTTACGTCTGCAAGAAGCTCGGGCTGTGTTTTGTCAACGCCGAAAGCATATTCTTCTTCTGTGAGGTCAATGTCGATAACCTTTACTGCTGCTGTTTTCTCACCATCTTCATTGCCGCCGCAGGCGAAAAGAAGGGTTGCGGAAAGAGCGATAATCATAACTATCGCAAGAACTTTAACAAATTTTTTCATTTGGAAATACCTCCGTAATTTCAGATGTGATTATTATATCATCATATTTTTAAAAAGTAAAGTAAATTTGTATTTTTATAACAAAAATTCTGAATTCAATTTAATATTTATTCATTGCCGCCTTGAAATTCTCGGGGAAGTCCGCCTCAAACTCCATTATCTTGCCTGTTACAGGGTGCTCAAACCGACATTTTCCGCAATGGAGCAGCTGATGTCCGATTTCGGGCATAAAATCTCCGTACATAGTATCCCCCGCAAGCACATGACCTTCAAAAGCCATATGGACTCTTATCTGGTGAGTTCTGCCCGTTTCGAGTCGGAGAGAAACAAGGGTTGCGCCGTCAAAATTTCTTTCGGCAGTCCAGTTTGTGACAGCAGGCTCAACTCCCAACTCATATGAGCAGGCACGCAGAGTTTTCATCGGGTCGGGTCGGTAAATGGGCACGTCAATTCTGCCCGTGCCGTGAAGCTCGCCCTTGACGAGTGCACGGTATTCCTTTTCGATTTTTCCCGCAAGCTTGCAGGCGGAAAGCGGATTGAGTGCACAAACAACAAGCCCCGATGTGCCTTTGTCGAGCCTTCCCACCGCACGGAATGCGGAATGCTTTCCTTTTTTGGAAAGATATGCTGTCACGGCGTTTGCGAGGGTGTCGCCCTGATGGTTATGGGTCGGGTGCATTGCCATAAACGGCGATTTGTTGATAACCAGAATATCGTCATCCTCATAAACAATATCAATTTCCGCCTCGGTTATTTCGGGCAGGGCATCGTCATCGGGAATTGCAACTCCGATTATATCCCCCGTTTTCAGTCTGTCGATGGTGCGGGTCTGCTCACCGTTGAGAGTCAGAGCATATTTGACCTTTCGCATCAGCCTTGACGAAAAGCCGCAGTATCCCCTCAAAAAGTGCACAACTTTTCTGCCGTCATACTCCTCGGGAACGGTGTAATTTATGTTTCTCGGCACGGTATCACTCCCCTCTGCAGCGGATATGATATCATATTTTGCGGTTTTTGTATAGCAAAACAATCAAAAATTACAAAAAACGCTTCAAAAATTACATATTGCACCAAAAACCGAAATATGGTATATAATGAAATTGTCATCGGGGATAACCCCCAATAAACAATTTTGAGGAGGACAAAAAAATGAAAAAACGCATCACTCTCATTCTTACAGTTGTTTTTGCACTTGCACTCGCAATCTGCGGCTCAACCGCCGCCTTCGCTGCCGAAGAAAACGAAACCGTTGAATGGTTCTTCGGTGAAATCTATGAAGATGAATATTACGGTGAATACTGGGAATATGACCTTCTCGGCGAAGCAAAGGTTGGAAAGAACACCGTTTCACCCGAAACGGAAAGCTATGAAATCTGTTATGAATTCGACGTTCCCGAAAGCGGCTACTATCTTGTATCCTACTGCTGCGAAGAATTCGGCTGGGTAGGCTTTGCAGATTTCATAAAAGACGGTACAGCCTACACAGGAGATAATAACATCTGGGTAAAAGACGGTTATTTCACAGAAATTCTCTATTATCTTGAAGAAGGCAAAAACTATGTCGCAGCAGACCGTTATTACAGCGAAGAGGAAGTATTCTTTGAAGTTGAATTCGCAGGCTCCGAAATCTCAAGTCTTACATTTGAGGAAAACGCATTCACCGACTACCTTATCGAAAGCGACATCAGCTACTGCGGAGGTTGTGACCATAAATACATCGCATTTGAAGACACAACCGTAAAATTCAACAGCGGCAAAACAATCGAAATCAAAAACTGTCCGCTTCCCTATGATTCAAAAAATGATGAAATCGTTAACGGAGAAAACGACATTACGGTTCATTTTCTTGAACACAGCGAAAATCTCACAATGACTGTCTGCACCGTTGACAAATTCGTTTCAAAGATTGAAATGACAAACATCGAAGACTACTACATGGTTGTTGAATATTACGATGGCTATATCGTTCCCGACATCATTGAAGAAGAAATCACCGTTTATTTCACCGACGGAACAAAGTCAACCGCTGATTTTGAATACGGCTACGCTTTTGTTGAATTCCCCAACGGCAGAGAATATGAGGTTTATTCATACTATGATGTTGAAAGAAGCGGTAGGGTTGAGCTTGTTTTCTGCGCTGCCTACGAAGAAATCATTTCTTATGATTGCAGAATCGAAGTTACCGATTTTGCCGAAAACTTCAAGCGTCTTCACAATAACAAGGTTTACATTATCAACGATATAACCGCAAGCATCAGACGTGAATATGCCGATTACATCTGGTATTCAGATACAGCGATGGAATTCGTTCAGAATTTCCCCATACTTTTCGAAACCTGCTGTAATGACAGCCTTTGGGCATTGTATGACCTCATATGCAATGACATCGGTTTCTTCGGATATGTTACAACAGGCGAGGTTTACTCATGGTAATCAATAAAACCTGTTGAAAAATTTCAGATTTTGTGATAAGGTGTATGGTGTTAAAACCATACACCTTTCCTTTTGGGAGCTGATAATATGAAAAAAATCATTTCATTGATGCTTGCCGCATCATTGATTTTTCTTTGTGCCTGCGGAAAAAGCGATGACAACGGTCCTTCCGAATCCGCAGCCGAAACAACCGAATCAACAACCCTGCACGACAAGGCTTTTTCGGAATGGGGCACCGACCTTCTGCCCGAAAACTTTCCCGCTCCGCCCAAAGGTGCACACAGTCTGACGGTGCAGACGGGAACACCTTCCGCCGACGGCAACGGCTACCGCTCGGATTGGGTAAGGCTTACCTTCACCTGCCTTGACAAGGATTATCTTGAGTTTGCGGCGGAATTTTTCAAGCTCGGCTACACGGGAAGAACAAAGTATCTTTCGGGAACAAGCTATTTCCCCGACGGCTACAACGGAAACTGGCAGGACGGCAAAACCCTTGTCAGAGTCAACGATTCAAAGCTTAATGACAAGGGCGAATATGTTTATCAGATTGATGTTATGGATTGCGTTGACAATTTCCCTTCCGCTCTTGAAGAAATATTCCCGAAATTTGAGGGCTATTCAAGAAACACAGGCTATTATTACGGCTACAACGGCATTGACGAATTTGTTACCGACAAATTTGTAAGTCTTGACCAAAGTGAGCATTGGTACTGGGATTTCGGCTTTGAGAACGCCTTTGTCGGAGTTACCGTTGAACAGTTTGAAGCATACATTGACAAGCTTGTTGAGGCAAGATTTGCGGGCAAGGTTTCCGACACAACAGCAGACACCTGCTCCGTAACCTCTGCAGATTTGTTCAAGGAAGTAAGCTCCGATGAAATTTACGGCTGCTTTATGCTCTATAACCGAAGTCTGCAGACGCTTGACATTGTTTACACAAACCATATTGAAAGATTCACGGGATATCTTGACACATAAAATAACAAGGAGTGCTTGGGCGGAACATCATAAGGAAGTTAAGGTTTTTATCGTTTCTTTTCCGTTAATACATTATGAAAAAATCCCGTAATACACAAAGTATTGCGGGATTTTTGTCATTTCGTCTGAACGAAAAATAACCTGATAAAAACTGCTTCGCACCTTAAAAAAAGATAGTTTGGATATAGAACAAGGCAAAAAGCGCAGAAATCCTTGACGGATTTCGAGCATTTTTAACGCAGTTATATGCCAAAATATCCTTTTTAAGGCTTAAATTCCTTATGATGTGCCGCCCTTAGGGCACTCCTTGTTTGATTTTATCCTGATTATATTTTGATTTTGAAAACAGCCTTTTTGATTTTATCGCTGTTTGTTTTGATGCCGGGCTTGTGGGTGTCTGCGGGAGCAAGGAAAGCAAATGTGCCTTCAACAAGAGAAACTCTTGTTGCCGCAGCGGTCTGTGTTGTAAAGAATTCAATATCGGGCTTATAGCCGGTTGAATCCTTTACGAAATCAAGCGGAAGAACATCAATTGCCTCTTCGCCGCAGATTGCGTACTGCAAATCGTTGAATTCACGGTGAGCCTCAAAATCGCCGCCTGTACCGGGCTCGTATTCGTCAATGCCGACCTTAACGCCCTCTGCAACCTCATAGCTGCCGCACTCCATTGCTTTCATATCGTTTTCGGCAACGAACTTTGCGATTGCCTCAAATTTTTCGTTCATGTTGAAATAAAGCTTGAGATTTTCAATCTTGTCATAAATCATTTTTTACTCTCCTTTTTGTAGAAAAGATATGACCCGATGAAGGGTACCGCAACCATTATAACAAATACCGACGGATAAATCCATACCAAATTAAAAAAAGCCGTTGCAATGAGAACAATTCCGCCGATTACCCATACTTTGCCCGCCAGACGGTGGGTATAATTCCAGTTTTCGGTGCTGTCAAGAGTCCATGAAATTTTTATGCCGATTGTGTAGCTTTGCTTGCATTTCGGCAGATAATTCCCGATAACAATAAAAAAGAAGCCGAAGAAAATAACCATCACCGTACCGACATTGAATTCTTCGCCGAGCGAAAAGGCGTAAACCACTCCGCTGACAAGAAGCGAAATTGCAGGAATTATCCAAAGCACAAGATTAATCGATTTTTTTGTTATATTCTTACTTTTCGGGTCAAGGGAGGATGCAGCCATGCAAATCCATTGCATTGCAAGCATAAACAGCGGCATTCCGAAAACCGCAAGCGCTCTGCTGCCGTAGCCGTCGGCTTCGCCCTGTGCGTTGAAATGCATGGGAATTTTTTCGGGCAGCTTATCCCATAAAATAAGCCCTGCAACAATCGGCAGCAAAATAATTATTGATGTTATAATCAATGTTTTCAAGTTCTTTTTAATCATCGGATTTCTCTCCTTTCAAATCTGATATCCAGAGCATAATTTCTTCAAGCACAGATGTATTCAGCTCATAATAAATGTATTTTCCGTCACGCTCGTCACGGATTAAATCCGCCTCTTTAAGCACGGAAAGATGCCTTGAAACCGCCGCAAAGCTCACCGAAAAACTGTCGGATATTTCGCCTGCGGACATCCGTTTTTCCTTGAGCATATTCAGAATTTCCCTTCTTGTCGGGTCTGACAACGCTTTCAGGGTATTCTGCAAACTCATATCATCGCCTCCATCATTTAACATTTAACTTAATCGTTAAATGTATTCTAACACATCATTATTCACTTGTCAAGAGAGTTGACACGAATTTTTATGTGTGATAAACTGAAAATATAATTTGAAGGGAGAAAGAGTATGCTCAAAAGCTTTATATGCGTTGCCCTTGCGGCATTCCACACGTTCTTTTTCAATATTTTCACAAGCGACAAAAATCAGACTGTAGGGGTGAATCAATACATGGAAAATCAAGTTTTCGAAGGCTTCGGCACAAGCTCCTGCTGGTGGTCACAGACCATTGACAGCGAAGAAACCGCACGGGAAATCGCAAGACTTCTCTATGACGATGAAACTGGTCTTGGTCTTGACATTTACCGCTATAATATCGGCGGCGGCGAAAAGGATAACCCCGACTGCCGCATCGGAGATGTCACCAGACGCACCGAAAGCTTTTATGTTCTGAACAAAGAAACGGGTGAATATGAGTTTGACTTCACCCGTGACGCAAACGCACGCAGAATGCTTGACATGGCTGTTGAATACGGTGCAAAGGAAGTTATTCTTTTCTGCAACAGCCCCCATTTTTCAATGACTGCAAGCGGTCAGGCATCGGGCGGGCTGACGGAATACGCTTCAAACCTCCCCAAGGAAAATTATCAGAAGTTTGTTGACTATGTGCTCACCATTGCCGACTGGTTTGTTGCACAGGGCTATCCCGTTTCCGCAATCTCCCCCATCAACGAGCCTCAATGGAAATGGGGCGGCGACTGGGTCGGTCAGGAGGGCTGCCACTATACCGCCGACGAAACCGTTGAGGTGCTTGAGCTTTTTGCAAAGGAAATGAAAAAACGCAATTCTCCCTATAAATTAAGCGGCCCCGAAAGCGGTCAGATGTCACCCGAATATCACGAATACATCGACAAATTCTTTGCAAACGAAACTCTCAACGAATTCTGCGACACCTTCAGCGGTCACAGCTATTGGCTTGATAACAACACATGGGTAAAATCCGAAACAGGCAAAAAGTTTGCAGAACAATATCCCGACAAGAAATTCGAAATGAGCGAATGGTGCGAGCTGCCCCTTAAGATTGATTCAAGAACAATCGACAGCGGTCTTTATATGGCTAACATCATCGTGCAGGATCTGAATTTATTCAATGCCGTTTCATGGCAGAGCTGGACAGCCGTCAACGGCGACGGACTCATGGAAATTATCAACGGCGAGCTTGTTATTTATAACAGATATTATGCCTACAAGCATTTCACCAATTTCATCATGCCCGGCATGAAGAGAATTGACGTTATGGACAGCCTTGAAGGCAACAGCAAAATCGCTTCAACCGCCTTCACCGACGGAGAAAAGACGGTCATGGTGCTTGTCAACAACGCCGAAGACGCACAGGATATCAAGCTTTGGGGCGTTTATAAAAACATGGAAATTTACACAACAGATGCTTCTCATAACTGTGAAAAAACATTTTCCGACTCCTTCACCGCAAAAAATACTCTCCCCACAAAGAGCATAACAACAATTGTTTTATCGAGATAAAAACAGGCAGGTAAGACTTTGCTTGTAGTAGGGAATAACATAGAGTGCGGGCAGAATTCCGATGCACAGCAGAAACCACGGCAGAAATCCGAGCTTGAAAAGCAGAATATCTCCGCAGATGCCCTGTGTTTTCCGCACGCTCTCTCTGATTGCATCCGCAGGCGAAAAATTGCGGTAGCAGGCAAGATAAAACAAAGATTTTGAATACCGCTGAATAAAAACCGAATAAAACACAAAGCCGATTAACGCAAGGGCTGCAATTCCCGCTGAAAAAGCACAGACCGCCCTTACGCTCATCGGCTCTTTTTTTATTTGAAAATATAAAATCATTCCGCCCAGCAAAGGCAAAGCCTCAAACACGGAAAGCCAGAAAAGCTTCAGCCCGAAAAGATAAACTGTCAGCACAAAGGATTTTGCCGCACCCGAAAAGCCTATGCCCTTGCCCTTAAAAATTCTGACGTTGCTTGCAAGCATCAGCAGCTTTTTCTGCAGGGAAAGCCGCAATGCACTTGCGGATATTACCGACAAAATCAAAGCACCTGCAGACACGGCAAATATGATTGTTTCGTTTACGGAATAAAAATCCAGTATTCCGTTGCAGAAGGTAAAAAACAGAAAAAGCGTTATCATCACAGCAGCCGTTGGCACTACCCTGCCCTGCGAGCCCGTCAGCGCTGCCCTTGCGGAAAGCTTGATTCTTGCGTTCATTTCATCACCCGAACAAAAAAATTCCCGGAAGCCGAAGCCTCCGGGATTAGTTTTTTATGTTTAATCGGTTTTATTCTCAAAGACCGAAAACTGCTCTGCACTTGTCAAGAGCCGAGAAAATTTTATCGGTTACGGGGAAAACGTATTTTTCAAGCTTGTTATAAAGTGCGTCACCCTCCTCATATTCGGGAGCAGCAGCACCCTCTGCAAAGTTACCCATGGGAATAACTCTGAGATTGGGCTTATCGTTCTGAAGGAACTGTGTATACATGGGATTTGACCAAACGTTATAGCATTCGTCAGCATACATGAACCAATAATACATTTCCATTATGCCGTCGTGTGCGTTGGAATGGAGCATATCCTTGATGAACCATGTGTTTTCGGGAAGGATGCAGGTTGAAGCATCGATTACACCGTCGGGTGAAAGATGGTTGTGACCGCAGTCGGTGCACTTCTGCTTATAGTTTTCGCCGAGTGTGCCGTTAAGGGGAGCAACGGTTGCACCTGCCGAAGCATACTGCGTGTCAACAGTTGCGTCGCTGTTTGCGTTCATTGTTTCAACAAGAGGAGTTCTCTGAATGTTGTAGCCTGCAACAATCATAACACGAACGCCCTCATCCATTGCACCGTTGAGAATTTCGTCTGCACGGCTCTGAATCTGATAGTGATAATAGTCAGCTTTCTTGATAAGACCTGCCTGTGTTTCGGGGTCAAGGTTGATTTTCTTTGCTTCCTCATAAGAGCAATCAGGAACAAATGCCCAGAGTCCGAGAAGAGTTCCGAAAACGGGAGTCATAAGCTCGTTGAAAACTCTTTCCTGCTGGCTTTCAAGAATAACCTCGCCCGCAAAAAGAACAACGTCAACAAGTCCGCTGTAATAAAGCATATCAAACAGAGCGGTGAGAAGAATTCCCTCTGCATCAAAGGGAGGATAGCCGTCGCAGGCATATTCAAGAAGTGCTCTGGGATTGAGCGCAAGCTTTCTTGAAAGAAGGTCGCCCGCAACCGCTGTGCCGAGAAGAGGACAGCTCTGGAAAATGCAGGCATCAACGGCATCATAGCCGTATTCGTTGAAGTATGCAAGAGTTACAACGCCGCCCATTGAAGATGCACGGAAATGAACTTTGTTGTGACCCGTGAGCTTCATAACGTGCTTAACGTATTCGTTGAGCTGACCCGCAACCTCAACGGGGTCAAGACGCCAGTCATAGCTGAAATAATACTGTGTGCCCTTGCCGTGGTCGGTTTCGGTGGGGAACTCGGGCTTTGTGCTTACGTTTTCACGGGAGTTTCCGTCGCCGTCAAGTGCCATTGCACCAAAGGCTTCGCCGACTGACTCAATAAGAGCATCGCCGAGATAGTCAAGATTCATGGTGAGTCCGACCATCGCAAGCGAAGGAAGAACCTTGAGAACAATTTTGATTATGGATTCGGTTGTGGGTCTGAAAAGGGTTCTTTCGTTTTCGGTGTTGGGATTTTCATAGATATCGGTGCTGCCGAGAGGACCGACATATATTACGGGAAGCGTTCCGCAGCCGCATTCATCGCTTGCTGCAGAAACCGCAGGCATCATGACCGAAAAAATCATTACTGCTGAAAGAACAATTGCGATTATCTTTTTCAAAAAAATCATCCTTTCGGAATTTGTTTCATACAGTTTAGCACATTTTGCATAAATAAACAATATTATTTTAAATATTTTTGCTAAATTTTATATAACAGTTGAAAAAATATGTATATCTGTGCTACAATATCCGAATAATAAAGCATTTGTATTTATGCACGGACGGTGAAAGAGTTGAATCAGACGGAAAATAAACAGGCAGGCATTTCAATCAACAAAAAAACGGTTGTTATGATCTGCATTCTCCTTGCGGCGGTCATGGCTTTTGCAGGAGCTCTGACGCAGGTGCTTCCGAGAGGTGTTTACGAAACGAATGCCGACGGAACAATCATCAACGGAACATATACCGAAATTGAGGACAAACTGCCTATTTGGAAAATAATCCTTGCCCCCATTCTTGTTTTCGGAACGGAAACTGCTCTTACGGGTGCGGGAATAATAGTTATCATAACCCTCATCGGCGGAACATTTCTGATTCTTGATAAATGCAGCGTTCTCAAATACATAATGGCGGTTATAATCCGCAAATTCGGAAACAGAAAATATCTGCTCATGAATCTTATGATTCTTGCCTGCATGGTTTTAAGCTCCACGGCGGGAATCCTTGAGGAATCCGTTACCCTTGTCCCGATTGCGGTTGCAATTTCGCTTGCGCTGGGCTGGGACTCATTTGTGGGACTCGGAATGAGCCTTATCGCCGTTGCATTCGGCTTCACAGCCGCAACATTTAACCCTTTCAACGTTGCAACGGTTCAGAGAATGGCTGAAATTCCCGTTTTTTCGGGCACCCTGTTCAGAATTCTTGTTTTTCTTGTTGTTTATGCCGTTCTTTCAATTTTCCTTACCGCCTATGCAAAGAAAATCGAAAAAAATCCGCAGAAATCTCTCTGCTGCGAAACAGACATTGCCCTTCGTGAAAAATACAATCTTGACGACAGCATGGCTGTGCTGTCAGACCCGAAAATAAAAAAGGCATCAAAGGCATTCCTTTTCTGTCTTCTCGGTGTTCTGATTGCGATTATAACCGACTTCATTACCGGTGCGGAAGGCGGAATTTCCCTGCCCGGAATGGCAATACTTTTCCTCATCGGCGGAATGTTTGCTGGCAGATTTTCGGGCATGAACGGAAAACAGCTTGCAAAAAGCTTTGGCGAAGGAATCAAAACCGTTGCTCCCATCGTTCCAATTATTGTAATAATTCTTTCAATCACATATATCCTCGACCAGGGCAACATAATCCCCACAATTCTCAATTATGTTTATAATTTAATCAGCGGTGTCAGCCCATACGTTGCAATACTGATGCTGTTCCTGTTTATTGTTATTCTCGAATTCTTCGTCGGCAGCGGAACGGCAAAAGCCTTTCTCGTTATGCCCATCGTGCTTCCCCTTGCAGACATGGTAAACGTTACCCGCCAGAGCGTAACTCTTGCATTCTGCCTTGGCGACGGCTTCACAAATCTGCTCTATCCCACAAGCGGAATAATGATAATCGCAATCGGACTTGTTAACATTTCCTACGGCAAATGGCTCAAATTCTCATGGAAGCTCTTTGCTCTTGAAGGAATTGTTTCCGTTGGGCTCATGCTGCTTGCGGTTGCGATTAACTATCAATAAAGGTGATAAAATGAAACTGAAATTTAACGAAGGCAAGTTCAAAATCCTGCTTTTCGGCGATATCCACGAAAATCACGACTACAAAACAAGCCTCAACTTCAAGGATATGCAGAAGCTCATGAATGCCGCCCTTGACGAGTTCAAGCCCGATTTGTGCGTGCTTCTCGGCGATAACTGCAACACGGGAAAATACGAAGAAAATCCCGAAGCATTCAAAGAAATGGTCAGCGACCTTGTTAAACCCATAACAAGCAGAGGAATTCCCGTTGCATCCGTGCTCGGAAACCACGAGCATGACCACGGTCACGAGGATGAGGTTGTTGCCGTCTACGGCAGCATTGACGGCGTTATCATGCGTAACGATACTCCCGCAGAGGTTACGGGCAACGCAAACTTCAAGGAGCTGATTTATTCCTCCGACGGCGAAAAGCCCGTTTTCTGCCTTTGGTTTATCGACTCAAACAACTGCCACGAGGACAGAAACGTTTCCCATTATGACTTTGTTCACACCGACCAGATTGAATGGTTTGAGGCGGAAAGTGCAAAGCTCAAAGAGCTAAACGGCGGAAAGCCCATGCCGTCATTTGTTTTTCAGCACACGCCCGTTCCCGAGGAATACGAGCTGCTCCGCAAGGCAAAGCTTTGGGAAATTCCCGTTTCAGTCAAGGGCTATAATTCTCACAGCGGCACACGCTATGTCGGCAAAAAGGGTGTTGAGGGCTATGTCGGCGAAGGTCCGTGCTCACCCGATGTCAATAACGGTCAGTTTGCAAGCTGGAAAAAAGTCGGCGGCGTGCTCGGTGCGTTTTTCGGTCATGACCACCTCAATGATTTTTCGGGCTTCCATGACGGAATTTTTATGGCACAGCACAAAACTGCAGGCTTCAGAGCCTACACGGACGGCTGCCGCAGCTGCGTAAGACTTGTTACGATTGACGAAAAGAATCCCGAAAAATTTACTCATCAGCTCAAGCGTTTCAAGGAATTCGGTCTTAAATGCGAATGCCTTGGTCCGATTTTTAAGCGTTTTTCCGACAGACAAAGCTTTTATATGCATCTTTTCGCAAACATCGGTATGGGTGTTGCGGGAGTTGCAGCTGTCGGATTTATTATAAAAAAATTAATTGAACATTTCGGAGGTTAAACCATGGAAAACAAAGCTAAACTCAGCAAATCGCTGATTCTTAACATCATCCTTTTCGGATTTATGGGTCAGGTTGCATGGGCTGTTGAAAACAACTTCTTCAACCTTTTCCTTTTCAACGAAATCGGCGGCGACTCAACCGACATCTCAAACATGGTTGCCGCAAGCTCGGTTGTTGCCGTTCTGACAACACTTTTCATGGGCAGCCTGAGCGATAAACTCAACAAAAGAAAAATATTCATCTGTGCGGGCTACATAATATGGGGCGTAACCGTTATGGCGTTTGCCCTCATTTCTCCCGAAAACGTTGCAAAAATCATGGGCACAACCCCCGCAGCCGCAGTCAGCACAACCGTTATTCTTGTTATCATCATGGACTGCATAATGACCTTCATGGGCTCAACCAGCAACGACGCAGCCTTCAATGCATGGATTACAGACATCACCGCACCCTCAAACAGAGCAAAGGTTGAATCTCTTCTTGCCCTTCTTCCCGTTATTGCAATGGTTGTTGTTACCGCTGCATTCGGCTCACTTTCGGGCAAATTCGGCTATCCCGCCTGCTTTATGGGTCTTGGTCTTATCGTTACGCTTTGCGGCGTTGTGGGTATTTTCTCTATAAAGGATTCAAGATCGGGCGAAAAATCAACAAACAGCTTTATCGAATGCCTCACCTACGGCTTCAGACCTTCGGTAATCAAGAGCAACAAGGGTCTTTACATTTCCCTTATCTGCATGGGCATTTTCTCCGTTTCCAGCCAGATTTTCTTCCCCTATCTCTTCATCTATGTTGACCACTATATCGATATGTCAACCTTAAAGCTGACCGTTCCCACGGTTATTCTTGCGGTTGTTGTTATCGTCGGTGCGGTTTCCGCACTTGTTGCAACCGTTATTTTGAGCGACAAAAAAGGAAAAGCTCCCTTCCTTTATCCCTCGGCAGCTTTCTTTATTGTCGGTCTTGTTCTTGTTTATCTTGCAGATAAAAATATAATCTGGTTTGCTCTTGCAGCGGTCATTGCAATGGTCGGCTACGGACTTCTCATGATTATGATTAACGCTGCCATCCGTGACTTCACTCCCGAGGACAAAGCGGGTCAGCTTCAGGGCATAAGAATGATTTTCTCCGTTATGCTTCCCATGCTCACCGGTCCCAGAATTGCCGCAAAAATCACTGACCTCTACGCAACCGCACAGTATGCCAACGACTACGGCGAAATGGTTAACATTCCCGCTCCTCACATCTATCTCGGTGCAGCAATCACGGGCGCAATAATCGTTATCCCCCTCTTTTTCCTTGTTAAGGAATTCAAGAAAGCAGAAAACAAATAATAACTGATAATATATGTAAAGAAGGAAATCAAAATGCATATTATTATTGTCGGACTCGGCAAGCTCGGCATAACAATGACAAAGCAGCTTGTTGCCGAAGGTCACAACATAACCGTTGTTGACCTTAACAATGACACACTTTCAACCATCGTTGACACCTATGACGTTATGGGCGTTTGGGGCAACGGAACAACCTGCGAAACCCTTGAGGCGGCAGGTGTTTCAAAAGCAAAGCTCATAATTGCGGCAACAGCTTCCGATGAGGTTAACATTCTCTGCTGCCTTGTCGCAAACAGAATGGGCGTTGAAAACACAATTGCCCGTGTCCGTAATCCGGACTACGCAACACAAACGCAGTTCATGCGTAACGAGCTTGGCTTGAGCATGATTGTTAACCCCGAATTTGAAACGGCAAATGAAATTTCAAGAATTATCCGTTTCCCCTCGGCAGCAAATCTTGATTCGTTTTCAAGAGGAAAAATCGAAATTGCAAGCATACGTATTCATTCGGATAATATGTTCTGCGATATGCCCCTCTATGAAATTAGAAAAAAATGCAAGGCGAAGGTTCTTGTTTGTGCCGTTCAGCGTGACGATGAAGTTTTCATTCCTTCGGGTGATTTTGTTATCCGCTGCGATGACATCATCAGCATAACGGGCACACGCTCCGAGCTTTCAACCTTTATGAAGCAGACGGGCGTATTCAAGCAGAAAATCAAAAAGGTTATGATTATCGGCGGCGGAAGAATAGGCTATTATCTTGCAAAGCTTCTTTCCGACACAGGCAGAACAATCAAGCTCATTGAGCAGAATGACAGCCGATGCTATAGTCTTACCGACACCCTGCCCGACGTTACGGTTATCCACGGTGACGGCACAGACCAGGATATTCTTGAGGAACAGGGGCTTGAATACCAGGATGCTCTTGTTGCCCTTACGGGAATCGATGAGGAAAATATCATCGTTTCAATGTACGCTGAATCAAAGGGCATCAATAAGGTTATAACCAAGGTTAACCGCCATTCATACTCAATTCTCAACGATATCGGTCTTGACACCGTTGTTTCTCCCCAGATTGTTGCAGGTAATCTTGTTACCCGCTATGTTCGTGCACTCCATAACTCTGCAGGAAATTCACAAATTCAGACCCTCCACAAGCTTGTTAACGGCAAGGTTGAAGCGGTTGAATTTGTTGTTCCCGAGGATGCGGGATATCTTGACATTCCCTTCAAAGACCTTCAGCTTCTGCCCAATCTGCTTATAGGCTGCATTCACCGCAACGGAAAAATCATTTTCCCCGGCGGTAATGACGTGCTTAAAGCAAACGACAGCATAATCGTTGTCACCGCAGGAAGAATTCTTGAAGATATTCATGACATTTTCGTCTGATTTTGCGGAGGCGGATTTATGAATTATGCAATGATTTTCAACAACATAGGCAAAATTCTGCTTGTTGAGGCAGCTTTGCTTGTGTTTCCGTCAATCGGTGCCGTTATCTACGGTGAAAACACGCTGCTTTCTTTTGCTCTCACGATTGCCGCTCTTGCGGTAACAGGCTTGCTGTGTGTCAGAAAGAAGGCAAAAAACAAAAACATCTACGCCAAGGAAGGCTATGCCATAGTTGCTCTGTCATGGATTTTTATGTCGCTTTTCGGGGCACTCCCCTTTTATTTCAGCGGTCATATTCCGAGCTTTGTTGACGCTTTCTTTGAAACCGTTTCGGGCTTCACAACAACGGGATCAACAATTCTTACCGAAATAGAATCGCTCCCCAAAAGCCTCCTTTTCTGGCGAAGCTTCACTCATTGGATAGGCGGCATGGGTATTCTTGTTTTTGTTATTGCCGTCATGCCCAAAACCGAAAGCAGCTCAATGCACGTTATGCGTGCGGAAGTACCCGGACCGACGGTAGGCAAGCTTGTTTCAAAGCTTCGTGCATCGGCAAGAATTCTTTACGGCATTTACTGTGTGCTTACTCTTGTTCAGATTGTTTTGCTTTTTGCGGGCGGAATGCCCTTGTTTGACAGCATTGTAACTTCCTTTGCAACTGCGGGCACGGGCGGCTTTGCCATTCTCAACAACAGCATTGAGGGCTACAACAGCCTTTATGCCGAAATGGTTATCGCCGTATTTATGCTGATTTTCGGCGTAAACTTCAACCTTTATTATATGATTCTTATAAAGCAGGGAAAACAGGCTCTCAAAAGTGAAGAGCTTCGCTGGTATATCGGCATTGTTGCAGGCTCGGTTATAATTATCGCCTTAAGCCTTATCAACACAAAGCACAACGTCGGCGAATCCTTCCGCTATTCGTTTTTCCAGGTTGCTTCAATCATTTCAACAACGGGCTTCTCAACAACCAATTTTGACACCTGGCCCGTTATCGCAAAGCTTATTCTCACTTTTCTTATGTTTATCGGTGCCTGTGCAGGCTCAACGGGCGGCGGAATCAAGGTTTCACGCCTTATGATTCTTGTTAAAAGTGCTCTGCGTGACATCAGAAAAGCAATCAATCCCCGCAGCGTTGAAACGGTTAAGCTTGACAGACGCTCCGTTGACGAGCCCGTTGTCAAGAGCACATCGGTTTTCTTTGCAACCTTCATGCTCATCACGGCACTTTCGATTATGGTTGTTGCCATTGACGGCAGAGACCTTGTAACAACCTCAACGGCGGTTGTTGCGTGCATGGGTAACATCGGACCGGGACTCGGTGCGGTCGGACCTTACGGCAATTTCGCTGATTTTTCAACCTTAAGCAAGATTGTTTTGAGCTTTGATATGCTTGCAGGCAGACTTGAGCTTATCCCCATGCTTATGATATTCTCACCCTACGCATGGTCAAGAAAATATTCATGATTTTAAATATCAACACCCCCGACTATTTGTTTCAAATAATCGGGGGTATTCTTACTTTATCTTTATTATCTTTTCGCCCTTTACAAGATACGCATTCTTGGCAAGGTCTATCATGGGCTGGTCGTTGAGGGAGTCAGTATAAAAATTATCAATTTCGGCATCAGGATATTTTTCCTTGAACGCCTTAACCTTGTTTTCACGGTAGCAGAAGTTGACAAGCTTCATTTTTTCAAGGTCAGTTTCGCTGCCCACAAAGTTTTTGATGTTGAGCCTTTTGCAGATTTCCTCAAGCACAACGTCAACGCAGGCGGAAATGATTATATCGTCATCCTGTCTTTGTTTGAGATAAAACGACTTGATTTTACAGCTGTTTTTATCCCAGAATTTCTGAACATTCTCCTCAATATCCTCAATTTTTGCGGCATAGCTTTCGATTACGCCCGCATAGTTATCAAGTGCATCCTGCAGGGTCATTTTTGTTGCCTTATATTTTGTTATGCAGCTGATTGCCCACGGAAGTGCCGCAATAAGCTTTGGGTCTCTTTTCAAAAAGTATAAAAAGAGGTCAACCCCCGATTCCCCTCTGTAAATTGTGTTATCAAAATCATATACGTTCATTTTCTTACCTTCTTTCGTTTCAATTGTCCCTTAATTGAATTATATCATCCCGCACAACCCGCATTTTTCTTATTCAGAACAAATTTCTTAGTGTTTTATTAAGATTTGCCTAATATAATATAAATTCCGAACAAAATATCACAAATTGTCACATTGAATTTTGATTTTTGCGGTGATATAATTGGAAATCAAGGAGAGATGAAAATGAAGAAAAAGATTTCAGACGGCAGCTTTTACAAAGCCTTTTTCACTATGACAATCACCATGGCGTTGCAGAATCTCATCGTTTTCGGCGTTAACCTTGCCGACTCGGTTATGATGGGTGCATACAGTGAAACCGCTTTGAGCGGCGTCGGCATCTGCAATAACATTCAGTTTTTTCTCAACATGGCGGCATCGGGTGTTGCGTCGGGCGTAACGGTTATTGCATCGCAGTATTGGGGCAAAAAAGAAACAAAGCCCATTCACCGTGTTTCGGCGGTTGGAATGTGGATAGGAATAATTTTTACTCTGCTGATTTTCGCCTTTGCGGCAATCGCACCCGAAACTCTCATCCGTCTTTTCACCGACAAGGAAAATGTTATTGAGCAGTCGGTGCTCTATCTTGACATAATAAAACATACATATCTTATGTTTACCCTCACAACAATCCTGCTGGCAATTCTCCGCAGCGTTGAAACGGTTAAAATCGGATTTTATGTTTCCCTTTCTTCTTTTGCGGTCAACATTTTCCTTAACTGGGTGCTGATTTACGGTAAATTCGGTGCACCCGAAATGGGCATAAGAGGTGCGGCGGCGGCAACGCTTGTTGCAAGAGCAATTGAGCTTGTTGTTACGGTTGTTTACGTTTTGTTTGTCGATAAAAAGCTTAATTTCAGACTCCGTGACCTCTTTGTTACCGACAAAGAGATGTTCAGAGATTATTTCAAAACGGGTTTGCCCCTTATGATGAGCAGCGTTTCATGGGGCATTGCAATGAGCATTCAGGGTGCAATCATCGGCAGACTTGTTGAAAGCGCCATTGCCGCAAACAGCATTGCAACAACGCTTTTCCAGGTTGCAACGGTTATCTGCTACGCATCAAGCAACGTTGCCTGCGTGATTATCGGCAAAACCATAGGCGAAAAGAAGCCCATGGAAATCATCAAACGCAGAAGCAAAAATCTTCAGCTGATTTTCCTTGCAATCGGTGTTACGTCAAGTGCGATTCTTCTGCTTTCCAAAAATCTTATTATTGATTTTTATGATGCAAGTGCCCAGACGGTTGAATTCACAAATCAGTTTATATGGGTGCTTTGCGTAACGATTATAGGCACGGCATACGAAGCCCCTGCCCTTTGCGGAATTGTTTCGGGCGGCGGCGAAACCTCGTTTGTTCTTAAAAACGATATCATTTTCATGTGGGGAATTGTTCTTCCTTTGAGTGCATTGAGTGCATTCGTTTTCAAATTTCCCGTTGTGGTAACCTTTGCCTGCCTTAAGGCAGACCAGGTGCTCAAATGCGTTGTTGCATATTTCAAGGTCAACAGCTTCAATTGGGTCAAAACGGTTACGAGAGATTGACATTTTTTCGGGAGGGGTGACCCCTCCACTACATTGATTAATACATTTTTGCGTAGGGCGGCTTGACCCAAGCCGCCGTGGAATTCAATTTTTTCTGCGGCGGGCTGGGTCAGCCCGCCCTACGAGAGATTGACAAGACACAAAAACGCCCTCTGTCGGCTTGACAGAGGGCGAATTTTTTATTATCAGAACAAATCTTCCTGATTTGCGGTTTTGATTCCTGCACCTGCAAGTGCTGCGGCTGCAAGCTGATTGTCGTCAACTCGGAAAATCATGTATGCACCCGCTTTTGAGGAATTGAATGCGTAGGTATATTCAACAATAACGTTTGCATCCGAAAGCACCTCAAGAATTGTTGCAAGGCTGCCGGGAGTGTCCGAAATTGCGGCAGCAAGAACATCGGTTACTGTTGTTATATATCCGCCATCCTTGAGAGCCGCATCTGCTATTTTGGGGTCATCGCAGATTATGCGGAGAATTCCGAAATCCTGTGTGTCCGCAATTGAAAGAGCTCGGAGGTTGATATCATGGTCTGCGATATATCTGGTAGCTTCTGCAAGCTTACCCTTCTTGTTTTCGATAAAAACTGAAATCTGTTTTACGCTCATGGTTATTCTCCTCTCTTAATCGTGAAGCTTTCTCTTGTCGATAACTCTGACTGCCTTGCCTTCGCTTCTTGTAATAGTCTTGGGTGCAACAAGGTGTACCTTGGGATTGATGCCGAGCATTGTCTTGATGGCTCCCGCAAGTGCTTTTTCCTTAATAGCAAGGTCCTTAACAGTATCGGAGAACTGTCCGGGAGTAAGCTCAACGGAAACGTCAAGAGTATCGGTGTTGTTTGCTCTGTCAACCTCGATAAGATAGTTTGCCGAATAGCCTTCCTTAAGAAGAACGGTTTCAATCTGCGAGGGGAATACGTTAACGCCGCGGATAATCATCATATCGTCGCTTCTGCCCATGGGCTTTGACATCTTGATGAGTGTACGTCCGCAGGAGCATTTCTTTCTTGAAAGAACGCAGATATCTCTTGTTCTGTAACGAAGAAGGGGGAAAGCTTCCTTATCAAGGCTTGTGAAAACAAGCTCACCCTTTGAGCCCTCGGGAAGAACTTCGCCTGTTTCGGGGTCAATGATTTCTGCAAGGAAATGGTCCTCATTGATGTGCATACCCGTCTGCTCTTCGCATTCGAAGGATACGCCCGGTCCGCTGGTTTCGGTCAGACCGTAGATGTCATATGCCTTGATGCCGAGCGATTTTTCAATATCACGGCGCATTTCCTCTGTCCAGGGCTCCGCACCGAAAATACCTGCCTTAAGGTCGATATCGTCGGGAGTAAGACCCATTTCCTTGAGAGTTTCGCCGATGTAAGCTGCGTATGAGGGTGTGCAGCAGATGATTGTTGAGTGAAGGTCCTGCATAAACTGAATCTGACGCTCTGTGTTACCCGATGACATGGGAAGAGTCAGACAGCCAACCTTGTGTGAGCCGCCGTTAAGTCCGGGACCGCCTGTGAAAAGACCGTAGCCGTATGCAACCTGACAAACGTCCTCGTTTGTGCCGCCTGCAGCAACAATTGCACGTGCACAGCAGTCCTCCCAAAGGTTAACGTCTTCCTGTGTGTAGAACGCAACAACACGTCTGCCTGTTGTTCCGCTTGTTGACTGAATTCTGACGCAGTTTTTGAGGTCTGTGCCGAGAAGTCCGTAGGGATAAGCGTCACGGAGGTCAGCCTTTGTGAGGAAGGGAAGCTTGTGAAGGTCATCGATTGACTTTATATCGTCGGGTGTTACGCCCTTTTCGTCCATAAGGTCACGGTAATATTTAACGTTTTCGTAAACGTGCTTTACCTGCTTTACAAGCTTTTCGTTCTGAATTTTTCTGAGTTCTTCAACCGATGCGGTTTCAATTTCCGGCTGATAATATTTGCTCATTGGTAACACTCCTTTTTCATTTCAGATATTATATCCCATTTCAAATGCCTTGAGGTTGAGCTCAAGAAACTTGGGCGGAACGCTCTCTTTGAGAGCCTTTATCCATGTTTCTTTTTCAACAAAAGCCATGTTCTTTGCCATTGCGCCGATAAGCACAACGTTAACTGCCTTTGCCGTTCCCGCTTCAACTGCCATGGGCAGAGCGTCAAGCTCCGCAACATCGGCACCCGAAGCCTTAAGAGCCTCAATAACTCCTTCGGGATATTCCGCAGCACCCATAACAACTGGCATGGGGTCCATTTTTTGAGTGTTAACGATTATTTTTCCGTCGGGCTTGAGATATTCGAGCCATCTTGCTGCTTCAAGCTGTTCAAACGCAAGAATAATATCTGCCTCACCCTTTTCGATGATGGGAGATGCAACGCTCTCGCCGAATCTTACATATGTAACAACCGAGCCGCCTCTCTGGCTCATGCCGTGAACCTCGGAAACCTTAACGTCGTAGCCGCAGTCGAGAAGTGCCGAGCCGAGAATACGGCTTGCAAGCAAAGTTCCCTGACCGCCGACACCGACAATCATAATTGACTTATTCATTATTTTATCCTCCCCTCTTATTCAATTGCACCGAACTTGCAAAGCTGGCTGCATACGTTACAGCCGAGGCACTGTGTGAAGTCGATTTCAGCCTTGCCGTCCTTCATGCTGATGGCGGGGCAGCCGATCTTCATGCACATTTTGCAGGATTTGCACTTATCTTTGTTAACCTTAAGGGGCGGATTATGTTTGACTGTTTTAAGAAGTGCACAGGGTCTTCTTGAAATAACAACTGCGGGGCCGTCTGCTTCAAGAGCCTGCTTGATGCCTTCCTTGGTTTCTGCAAGATTATAGGGGTCAACAACAATAACGTTCTGAATTCCGACTGCCTTTGCAAGAGCTTCAAGGCTTACTGCGTTTGCGGGTTCGCCCTTGATATTCTTGCCTGTTGTTGGATTCTGCTGATGACCTGTCATGCCTGTAATTGAGTTATCAAGAATGATAACAACCGAATCCGTTGCATTATAAGCGATGTTGATAAGACCTGTTACGCCTGAATGAATGAAGGTTGAGTCACCGATAACGGCAACGCTCTTCTTTGCGTTTTCGGGGTTTGCGGCATTTCTGCCGTGAAGTGCGGAAACCGATGCTCCCATGCAAAGAACGGTGTCAATCATACCGAGGGGCTGTGCAAAGCCGAGGGTGTAACAGCCGATATCGCCGCTTACCGTTACATTGAGCTGCTTGAGAGCATAGAAAAGTCCTCTGTGGGGGCAGCCCGCACAAAGCACGGGAGGTCTGGGAACGATGTTGACATCGGTTTTGAGAGTTTCTGTTTCTTTGCCGAGAATGACCTTTGCGATGAGGCTCTGCGAATATTCGCCCTGAAGTGTAAAGGCATCCTTGCCGATAACGTTTACACCGTGCTTGCGGCAATGGGTTTCGATATAATCGTCAAGCTCTTCAAGAACATAAACGGTTTCGCATTCTGCAGCGAAGCTCTTTATGAGGTCAACGGGCAGCGGATAAACGCAGCCGAGCTTGAGGTATGATGCGTTTTCGCCGAGAGCTTCCTTTGCGTACTGATAGCAGATGCCCGAGGTGATTACGCCGATTTTCTTGCTGTTGTATTCAACCTTGTTGAGTCCGTTATCGACGGCTTCCTTTTCACAGTAAGCAATCTGGTCAAGAATACGCTGTTCAACAACAACGTGCTTACCCTTTGCGTTTGCGGGAACCATAACATATTTCTGCGGATTCTTTGTGTATTCCTTAAGTCCGTTGTCAACTCTGTCTGCAAGAGGAGCAACGCTTCTGGAGTGTGCAACTCTTGTTGTAAGACGGATAATGACGGGAGTATCGAATTTTTCTGAAAGCTCAAAGGCTCTCTTTGTATAGTCAAGGCATTCTGCGGAATCCGAGGGCTCAAGCATCATTGTTTTTGAACCCATTGCATAGTGTCTTGAATCCTGCTCGTTCTGTGAGGAGTGCATTCCGGGGTCATCGGCAACAAGGATTACCATACCTGCGTTAACGCCTGTGTAGGATGCGGTGAAAAGAGGGTCAGCCGCAACGTTAAGACCGACGTGCTTCATTGCACAGAAAGAGCGTGCACCCGCAACGCTTGCACCGAACGCAACCTCGCAGGCTACCTTTTCATTGGGTGCCCACTCGGAAAAAATTTCATCATATGTTGCAGCAAACTCGGTAACCTCCGTGCTGGGAGTGCCGGGATAGCTGGATACAACTCGGCAGCCTGCTTCGTAAAGACCTCTGGCCACCGCTTCATTACCTAAAAGAAGTTTCATTTTCCTTCCTCCTTCTTATTTATCAAGCTTCATTTCAACCTGTGTTGCAACAAGGCTTTCTCCGCAGTAAATCTTGCGGAGCTTGGGTTTTTCTATCTTACCCGTAGGATTACGGGGAACATCTGCAAAAATAATCTTGTGGGGACGCTTGTATCTGGGAAGGTCACGGCAGAAATCCTTGATATCCTCTTCGTCCGCCTTGCAGCCCTCTTTAATTTCGATAATTGCCGCCGCAATTTCACCAAGTCTTGCATCGGGAAGTCCGATAACCGCAACGTCCTTGATTGCATCGTGCTTACGCAGGAAATCTTCAATCTGAACGGGATAAAGATTTTCACCGCCGGAAATGATAACATCCTTCTTGCGGTCAACAAGATAAATAAAGCCGTCCTCATCCTCCTGTGCCATATCGCCCGTAAAGAGCCAGCCGCCGTGAAGCACTTCATTTGTTGATTTTTCATCGTTGAAGTAGCAGAGCATTACGCCGGGGCCTCTGACTGCAAGCTCACCGACCTCACCTCTTGCAACGGTGTTGCCGTTTTCGTCAACGATTTTTGTTTCCCAGCCGTAGCCTGCCTTGCCGATTGCACCGACCTTATGTACGTTTTCAACGCCGAGATGCACGCAGCCGGGTCCGATTGATTCGCTCAAGCCGTAGTTGGTGTCGTACTGATGATGGGGGAATATTTTCATCCATCTTTTGATAAGACTGGGAGGTACGGGCTGTGCACCGATGTGCATGAGTCGCCACTGGTCAAGATTGAAGCGGTCAAGCTCGATATCGCCTCTCTCAATGGAGTCAAGAATATCCTGTGCCCAGGGCACAAGCAGCCATACTATTGAGCATTCCTCTTCTGAAACGGCTTTGATAATCCATTCGGGCTTTGCACCCTTGAGAAGAACAGCTTTTGCACCCACAAGCAGGCTGCCGAACCAGTGCATTTTCGCACCCGTATGATAAAGGGGCGGAATGCAGAGGAAAACATCGTCTTTTGTTTGTGAATGGTGTCTCTGCTCAACCTCGCAGGAGTGAACAAGAGCTCTGTGGGCATGAAGAATAGCCTTGGGAAAGCCCGTTGTTCCCGATGAAAAATAAATTGCCGCATGGTCATCGTCGGAAAGCTTAACCTCGGGATTTCTTGACGTGCAGTATTTCACAAGCTTATTATAGCTTTCCGCAAATGTGGGGCAGTCCTCACCGAGATAAAGGCGGAGCTTCACATCGGGAATTCTGTCACAAATCTGCTCCATTCTGCCGATAAATTCAGGACCGAAAACAATTGCATCGCTTTCGGAAAGCTTTAAGCAGTATTTGATTTCGTCTGCGGTGTAGCGGTAGTTAAGAGGCACGGCAAGTGCACCCGTTTTAAGAATTCCGAAATATATGGGAAGATATTCGATGCAGTTCATGAGAAGAATTGCAACTCTGTCACCCTTTTTTATTCCTCTTGAAAGAAGGAAATTTGCAAAACGGTTAGCTCTTCTGTTGAACTCATCCCATGTTATTTCGCTTCTTCCGTCGCGGTTTGCACCCTGCTCGATAAGAGAATATTCTCTCCATGTAACACGGCTTTTTTCCTGCACCTCGGGATTGATTTCAACAAGGCTCACATCATCCTTATAGAGCGTTGCGTTTCTTTCGAGAAATTCGGTAATTGGCATATCGTCATTCCTTTTCTAAATGTTACTTTTTATAAACAACTGTAAACGGATAGCCGAATGACTGTCCGTTTACAGAAAAATATACTTTATTCTGCTGCAATTGTGCCTGTATAGAAAAACTCTGTTTCCTTTTTGTTTGAATCCTTTGTTGCCGCACTTACCGCAAGGCAGAGGATAACCGATGCAACCATTGCAACGCAGGCGAAAACGGGACCCTTGCCCGCAAGCATTACAACCGTTTCGTTTGCCGTGAAGCTTGTCATGAGCTTTGCGGCTGCGGGAACAACGGCAATAACAAATCCGCCGATAATTCCTGCCCATGCACCCTTTGCGTTGAGCTTTTTGAAGTAAAGAGCAAGAACATAGGGAGCAAGGAACGAGCCTGAAATGATGCCCCATGAATAGCTCATCATGTCAAGAATTGCTGTGTCGGTGTTGGCAATAACATAGGAACATATAATAAATATAACACAAAGCACCTTAATTGTAAATGATGTTTTTTTATCTGACAAATCTTTTTTGAAGGATTTTATGAAATCTATGGTCAGAGTTGAGCTTGCCGTGAGGGTAACGGAACAAAGAGTTGAAACCGAAGCGGCAATGAGAAGAACAAGAACTATTCCGAGAAGAACAGAGGGAAGCTCCGACTGTGCAAGCATATGGGGAACAATATAATCCTGTGCGATGTAGTTGGGGTCTGCGGGGTTATTGAGCTGTTCAAAGGTGAAATATCTGTAGCAGAGTGAGCCGATGAAGTATCCGCCGCCCGCAACAAGGAATGCAAAGAAAGTTGAGATTGTGATGCCCTTTTTAGCCTGCTTGTCATCCTTGATGCCGAAATATTTCGTTACCATCTGGGGAAGTCCCCATGTGCCGAAGCTTGTCATAAGAACCGTTGCCCAAAGTGAAATCCACTGTGAAGCGTTAAGCTTGGGAAGTCCGTTTGCCGCAGAGGGCTGAACGCCTGCAGTTTTTGCGTATTCCGCAAGTCCCGCAAATCCGCCGACTGCGTCGCAGCGGATAACGCAGACAATAAGAAGTGCAACGCCGAACATCATAACGATGCCTTGCATGAAATCTGCTCTTGCCTGAACAAGATATCCGCCGAAAACAAGGAGAAGTGCCGCAACAACAGCAATGATAATCATGCAGATATTAACGTCAATTCCGAGAAGAACTTCCGCAACGGAAGCAAGACCTTTATAAACAGATGCCGAATAGGGAATAAGGAAAATGAATATAACAATGCAGGCAAAAAGCTTCATCGAGCTGCTTGAATAACGCTTTTCAAGGAACTGGGGCATTGTTTTGAGCTTAAGTCTTGCGGAGGTATCTCTTGTTCTTCTTGCAAGCACCTTCCATGCAAGCCATGAGCCGAAAACGGCGTTACCGAGACCTGCAAGAATACCCCAAAGACCGTACGATTTACCTGTTCCGCCGGCGTAGCCGACAAACATAACGGCGGAAAAATAAGCCGTGCCGTATGAAAGAGCGGAAAGCCATGCACCCGCATTTCTGCCGCCGACGGTGATATCCGCAATACTTTTGGCTTTTTTGCCCTGTGTGATTCCGATTACAGCCATAAGTGCAATATAAACGCCTATGGTTACCCAGATTGCAATTTTGTCCATTTATCTCATCCTTTTATTTATCGCTTTAAAGTTTTTATGCTTTAAAGCTTTTATGTGTTAAAGTGTATCCATATAATACACCCCTTTTCTCTGTTTGTCAACACTTTTTTCAAAAAATACAAAAGAAAAAAGCACGGGTTTCTTCCGTGCTCAATTCCGAGTTTGTCAATACACCAAATCTTCAATTACATCAACCGCGTGATTAATCTCAACGCCGTTTTCATTCAGAAGCTTCACAACCTTTTCCGCAAATTCTCTGTCGGTTGTGAAATCCATTATTATTTTTCCTTCTGCTTCAACGGCGTAAATCTGAAAAACCTCGTCTTCGATTTCTTTTTCTGTTTGGGTAAGTGCATACAATATCAGGACCTCCGATTTTTAATTTTTGTGCCGATCCGTCACAAAGTATACACCCATTACCAAAGAAAATCAACCCGAAAACGAATAAATTTTCAGTTTTTGACAAAAATTGGTTATTTTTACCATGTGGCATATTTTCTTTTTGTAAATTTTTGCCAACAATTATGTGTAATATTTTATGTTTTCTACCACTTCGGCAATATAATCCGCACCCGCATTTTCGAGCTCCTCACGGCTTCCGTAGCCGAAAAGCACACCGATGCTGTCTATGCCGACGGTTTTCGCACCGACTATATCATGCATTCTGTCACCCACCATAACCGCATTTTCCTTGTCGGTTATTCCGCAGGCATCAAGTGCATAGGCAATAACCTCCGCCTTGACCGTACGTGTGCCGTCAAGGTTTCCGCCCGCAATATATTCAAAATATTTGTCAAGCCCGAAATGGCGCAGCACCTCTTTTGCAAAAACCTCGGGCTTTGAGGTTGCAACAATCAGAGTTTTGCCCGCCGCCTTAAGCTCCTTAAGCAAATCTTCAACACCGTCATAAACCGTGTTTTCGTAAAGCCCCCTGTCACGGTAATATTCACGGTAGCAGTCAACGGCTCTGTAGGATTCTTCGGTTGAAAAGCCGTAGTATTTTTCAAAAGATTCCGCAAGAGGCGGCCCGATGAATTTATAAAGCTCCGACCTGTCTGAAACTTCAATCCCGTACTTTTTGAGTGCATACATAACCGAATTTGTTATGCCCAAACCAGGGTCGGTGAGAGTGCCGTCAAGGTCAAAAAGTATTGTATTATATGTTTTCATTATAATATTCCTTTCAAAAAAGAGGCTGAAATAATCAGCCCCTTTTCTCATGAATTATTCAGCGTAAGCCTTCTGCACGGCATAGTATGCGGGCTTGGGATTGCCCTTGCCGTCAACCAGACCCCAGCCCGTTTCAACGGGGCAGTCGGTCTGACCGCAGACATAGCAGCTGTCGCTGTCACCCCAGCAGTAAACGCACATACCGATAACATAGTCAAGACTGCGGATTTTGGGAATTACATATTCAAAGAATTCCGCCTGACCCTCGGGAGTGTGGGGGAATTTATAAAGTCCCGTACCCTCCGCAAGCTCACAGTAAAGGTGATTTGAATATTCGCCGTTAAAAATGAGGTCTGCACGCTCCTCGGGAGTTCTGTCGCTGTAATCCTCAATGATTTCTTCCTTCATATCCTCGGGAAGTCTGCTGATGAAATCGTCAATATTTGCTCTTGCTTCTTCTTCGCTGTTGTAGCCGTATTTCTGAAGAATTGCAATCTTTTCTTCATCGGTTTTGGGCTCACCGTAGCCGATATAGCCGAATTCGCAAAGGATAATGGGCTTACCCGTGATTTTTCTTACAAAGTTGAGAATTGTTACATACTGGTCCGCATTTTTGAGAACGGGCTCAAAGCAGCCGAGATACATATCAAGACCAACGTAGTCGCAATACTGATGATATTTCATCATCTTAAAGGGAAGCTGGAGAATTGAAAGTCCGCCGAGATTGTAGCCGATAATCACATCTCCTCTTACGGGATACATGGCTTCAAGCTGCATACCGATGAATTCGGCAGCCTCGTCAAGAGTCAAAGGCAGAGTAAAGCGGTCAATTCCCATTTCGTTGGTAACCTGGAATGCACCGACTATGCCCTTGAGGTCTTCCATATAGAACTTTGCAATTTCCTGAATTTTCTCCCTGTTTTCGGGGAGTCTGGGGTCAAGCCCGTATTCGATATAATCATCGGGATAGGGAGTGATGCCGAAAATTCTTATGCCGTTGTCAACATATTTCTGACTTTCAGCCTTCCAGTTTGTGTAGCTCTGTGAAATTGTTCCGTCAGCATTATAGGGGAAGGGAATATCGTCACGGAACCATTCAACATTCGCTTCTTTGATGAGGTCATAATCGGGATCAAGATGGCAGACGCCCTTCATGAAACCGTCAATTTTTTCTTCCGCAACGGGAACTTCCTTGTCAAAATATGCCGTGGGATCCCAGACAATCATTGATGCAAGAGGAGTGATAACGGCAAGGAAAAAGCCGATAATTTTGAATAAAATTGTCATTATTATTCTCTCCTTTTATTTAATGATATAATTTTAACACAGCAAATCCGCCAATTCAATCAATTTTGAACGGCGGATTTATTTTTGGAATTATTTACAATTAATTTAATTCTTTTTTGTTAATTTGTAACAGATGCTTTTATCACCTTTTCGGCAATCGCATGAAGCTGATCCATGGTTTCGAGTGCACCGATTTCCTGCCTTAATGCAGCTGCTCCTCTGACGCCTTTTATATACCAGCCCGAATGCTTGCGGGCTTCACGCATACCGATGTAATCGCCCTTATATTCGCAGAGCTTTGAAATGTGGCGAATCATGATTTCCATTCTTTCTTCAATGGGAGGCTCGGGAATAATTATTCCGCTTTCAAGGTAGGTGTTCACACGGTCAAAGAGCCACGGTGCACCCAATGCTCCCCTGCCAATCATAATAAAATCGCAGCCTGTTGTTTCGTACATATTCTTTGCCGATTCGGGGTCAACGATATCGCCGTTGCCGATAACGGGCACGCTGACTGCATCCTTGACCTGCTTGATTATGTCGAGATTCACGGGCGGAGCATACATCTGCTTTCTTGTCCTGCCGTGAACGGTAATTGCCGCCGCACCCGCACTTTCAAGAAGCTTTGCCATATGAACTGCATTGATGTTATTTTCGTCCCAGCCCGAACGGATTTTGACAGTCACGGGCAGGTCGATTGCCTTAACGCAGGCTTCGGTTATCCTTGCGGCAAGGTCGGGGTCTTTCATGAGTGCCGAGCCTCCGCCGTTACCCGCAATCTTCGGAGCGGGGCAGCCCATGTTGATATCAACCGCCTGACAGCCCGTTGCAGCGGCTTTTTTTGCAGCTTCAGCCATTGTTTGAGGGTCGCAGCCGAAAATCTGCACCGCCGCAGGCTTTTCGGTTTCGCCGAGCATCATGAGCGAATCCGACTTGCGGTCATGCATGGTCAGACCCTTTGAGCTGACCATTTCGGTTACAACATAAGCCGCACCGAATTCAATGCAAAGCTCACGGCACGCTCTGTCCGCAACTCCCGCCATGGGAGCAAGCGCCGCATATCCTTTTATTTCAAAGTTTCCTATTTTCATTGAGTTCTCCATATTAAACACCGAAATAACAATCAGAGTGTTCTTCACCTGTTATTTCAATTTTACCTGTTGTATTCTTTTTCGCAAACTCTATAGCATTGTTAAGAACAACGTCATTTTTGCTGTAAACCGTAAACATATAAGTATCAACAACAAAAACCGCAATTTCACATTTACTTTCAAGATATTTTTTAAATGTACCGTCTGATTCTTCAATATCTTTTTCACTTTTATACCCTTCAAGAGCAATCCAAATCATCATTACATCGCAATCGAGTTCATCCAAAATCTTTTTGCCGCCTGTAATTTGGTTTCTTTCAAGGATATTCTGCAGATTCGACCTATTATAAAAATCAGATTCGGTGATTTTCCAAACATACTTTTCAACATCAATCGCTTTCAGAAGCTCTTTGAATTTTCTTGATGAAATATCATAATCTTTTTCAACATGAAACATAACACCGTAAGCCACTAAATCACCTCAAATACCGATTTTATAATGACGGGACGGGCAATCTGTACCCTATAATTTCATATGTTACCATTTAATTAAATTATTTTCAATAATTTTCACAAAATTGCTGAAATTTACAAAATATATGTTATAATGTAATATGAGGTGATTTGGAATGAAACTTTTAGCCCTTGACGGCAACAGCATTCTTAACCGTGCGTTTTACGGAATCAAGCTGCTTACAACCAAAGACGGTACTAAATTCACAAACGGAATCTACGGATTTCTCAATATACTTTTAAAACTTAAGGAAGAGGTTTCTCCCGATGCGGTGGCAATCGCTTTTGACGTTAAAGCTCCCACCTTCCGCCACGAAATGTATTCGGGTTATAAGGCAAACAGAAAAGGTATGCCCCCCGAGCTTGCCCAGCAGATGCCGCCCCTTAAAGATTTGCTTTCGGCAATGGGCTACAAAATTCTTGAAGCTCCCGGCTGGGAGGCAGACGACATTCTCGGCACCCTTGCGGCAAGCTGCGGCGGCGACGATTTCTGCTACATCGCAACGGGTGACCGTGACTCGCTTCAGCTTGTGCGAAACAACGTTAATGTTCTGCTTGCATCAACAAAAATGGGCAGACCGCAGAGCGTTAAATATGACTGCGATAAAATTAAAGAGGAATATTTTGTCACTCCCGAGCAGATGATTGACATCAAGGCTCTCATGGGTGACACCTCCGACTGCATTCCCGGCGTTGCGGGCATCGGTCAGAAAACCGCACAGGATTTAATCAGCCGTTTCGGCTCAATTGATGAAATTTACAGAAATATCGATACAATTGACATCAAAAAAGGCGTTCACGACAAGCTCGTGAATGACAAGGAAATGGCTTATTTAAGCCGTGACCTCGGCACAATCCGAACCAATGCTCCCGTTGACGGCGATTATTCGGCATATATTCCCGCCGACCCCGATGCATTCAGAGTCACAAGCATTCTTGCTGAGCTTGAAATGTATAAAATGATTGAACGCCTTGACCTTAAAGCACCCGAGAAGAAAGAGGAAGAATGCAGTGAAGCCGTATGTGTCAACTGCTTTGAGCAGGAGGATTTGAAGCTCCTTTTCAATCTTCTCAAAAAATCGGGAAGTGCGTATTTCACCTTTGACAGCGGCGAATTCCTTTTTGCAATGGAAAACGGAGTTGCAAAGGTAAGTGCCGAAAACGAAGGCTATGCCGCATTCTGCTCCGACTTCCTTTTTGAGCCCTCAATCAAAAAATACACCCATAACGTAAAACAGCTTTATTCATTTTTCTATGACTACGGCAACGATATAGAAATCAACGGCATCTGCGGCGATGCAATGCTTTCGGCTTACGTCATCAACCCCTCATCGGGTGCATATGACCTCAAAAGAATCATTGAGGAATACGCAAGCACGGAAATCCCCGAAGAAAACGAAGCCGCATTTTTCACCGCTCATCTGCCCAAGGCTTTTGAAAGAATGAACAAGCTCATCGACGAGCATAACCAGACCCGTCTGCTTGAAGAAATCGAGCTTCCGCTTGCAAGAGTGCTTGCTTCCATGGAGCGTGAAGGCTTCCTTGTTGATGCAGAGGGAATAGAAAAGTTCGGCAGCGATTTGCAGAAACGCATTGAAGTTCTTGTTACCGAAATCTATGATGAGGTCGGCTATGAATTCAATCTGAATTCTCCCAAACAGCTCGGCGAAGCTCTGTTTGTTAAAATGGGACTTCCCGCAAAGAAAAAGACAAAAAGCGGCTATTCCACCAACGCAGAAGTGCTTGAGGGGCTTGCAGCAGACTATCCCGTTGTTGCAAAAATCCTTGAATACAGAACTCTTGCAAAGCTTAAATCCACCTATTGCGAGGGTCTGCTCAAGGTTATCGGTTCCGACGGCAGAATTCATTCAAGCCTTAATCAGACCGAAACAAGAACGGGCAGAATTTCATCAACCGAGCCTAATCTCCAGAATATTCCCGTACGCTCCGAGCTCGGCAGGGAGATGAGAAAATTTTTCATGGCAAAAGACGGATGTGTTCTGGTTGATGCCGACTATTCACAGATTGAGCTGCGTGTGCTCGCACACATGGCAAACGATAAAAACATGATAACCGCATTCAACAACGGTGACGATATCCACGCAATCACCGCCTCGCAGGTTTTCAATATGCCCCTCATGATGGTTACTCCCCTTATGAGAAGCCGTGCAAAGGCGGTTAACTTCGGCATTGTTTACGGCATCGGAGCATTCTCCCTTGCAAAGGATATCGGCGTTACCCGTGCCGAGGCAGACAGCTACATCAAGGGCTATCTTGCAAACTTCGGCGGCGTGCGTGACTATATGAAAGACGTTGTTGAAAAGGCAAAGGAAAAGGGCTATGTTGAAACCGTTTTCGCAAGACGCAGATACCTGCCCGAGCTCACTTCATCAAATGCAATGATGCGTGCATTCGGCGAGAGAGTTGCCCTCAATATGCCCATTCAGGGCACTGCGGCTGATATAATCAAAATTGCAATGATAAAAGTTTACGAAACTCTCAAAAAGCAATGCCTTAAAGCAAAGCTTATCATGCAGGTACACGACGAGCTGATTATCGAAGCTCCCGAAGAAGAAGCAAATATTGTTGCGGGCATCATCAAGCGTGAAATGGAAAACGCAGTAAAGATGCGTGTAACCATGCAGGCGGATGTCGGCATCGGAAAAACTTGGTTTGAATCAAAGTAAAGGGAAAATCATGAAAATATTATTTGTGTGCACAGGAAACACCTGCCGCAGTCCAATGGCGGAGGGTATTTTCAAAAAACTTCTTTCAGATAAAAATATAACGGATATTGAATGCTCAAGTGCGGGGATTTTTGCCATGACGGGAGATGAGGCTACGCCGAATTCCGTCAAAGCCTGCGAAAGATTCGGAGTTGATATCTCCGCCCACAGAGCAAGAAGAATAAACGAATACATTCTCGACGAAACAGACAAATTTGTCTGCATGACAGCACAGCACGCTTCAAGCCTTTCGCTGTATGTTCCGCAGGAGAAAATAATCGTTCTCGGCGGCGGAATTCCCGATCCATTCGGCGGCGACCTTGAAACCTATATGATTTGTGCAAACTCTATTAAAAACGCCCTTGCTTTGCAATTTGACGAAATCGTTTCGGAGGCTTCGGAATGAATTACGGAATTGTTGAAATGAACGCAGAGCATATTCCCGAAATTGCACGATTGGAAATCGTGTGTTTTTCCGAGCCGTGGAGTGAAAAATCGCTCTCGGAGGAGCTTGAAAACGAAAATTCTCATTTTCTTGCAGCAGTTTCGGATAATGTTCTCGGATATATCGGAGTTCAGGAAATCTGCGGCGAGGCGTACATTACAAACATTGCGGTTTTCGGCGAATACCGAAATTGCGGCATCGGCAGAGCTCTTCTCAAAGCTGCCTGCAACGGTGCAAAAGAAAGAAACTGTGAATTCATTACCCTTGAAGTGCGTGAAAGCAATTTTGCCGCTATCGCACTTTACGAATCCGAGGGTTTTGAAAAAGCAGGTTTGAGAAAAAATTTCTATTCCGACCCTTCGGAAAACGGAATAATATATACAAAGTATTTTTAAGGTGATAAACATGAAAATCCTTGCAATTGAATCCTCCTGCGACGAAACGGCGGCTGCCGTTGTTGAGGACGGAAGAAAAGTTTTATCAAGCGTAATAGCTTCGCAGGTAAGCGAGCATATTATATACGGCGGCGTTGTGCCCGAAATTGCATCAAGAATGCACGCACAGGCAATCAGCGGCGTTGTATCAAAAGCAATGAGCGATGCGGGTGTCGGTTATTCCGACCTTGACGCAATTGCCGTAACCTATGCACCGGGTCTTATCGGTGCTTTGCTGGTCGGTGTTAACTTTGCAAAGGGACTTTCCTATTCAACGGGTCTGCCCCTTGTTCCCGTTCACCATCTGCGTTCACACATCGCCGCAAACTACATCACAACTCCCGACCTTGAGCCGCCGTTTCTCTGCCTTGTTGTTTCGGGCGGACACAGCCACATTGTTGCGGTTAACGATTACACCGATTTTTCGATTATCGGCAGAACAAGAGATGATGCAGCGGGCGAATGCATGGACAAAGCCGCAAGAGCAATGGGACTTCCCTACCCCGGCGGCGTAAATCTTGACAAAATCAGCGTTAACGGTGATTCTTCTGTTTATAAGCTCCCCCATCCCCACGTTGAGGGCAGCGAATATGATTTCAGCTTTTCGGGGCTTAAAACAGCGGTTGTGAACATCATTCACAATTCAAAGCAAAAAGGAATTGAAATCAGCGTTCCCGATCTGGGTGCAAGCTGCATAGAAACCGTTGCCGACTGCCTTGTCAACAACACCGTTAAGGCTGCCGAAGAATACGGCTTCACAAAAATCGCACTTGCAGGCGGTGTTTCCGCAAATTCCCGTTTGAGAACAAGAATGAACAAGGTCTGTGCCGAAAAAGGCTGGCAGCTTTATATGCCCGATTTATCACTCTGCGGAGATAATGCGGCAATGGTCGGCGCACAGGGTTATTTTGAATTCAAAAAAGGAAATATTGCAGGATTAGACCTCAACGCCTTCGCAACAATGCCAATCGATGAGTAAAATCAGTAAAATTTATCGATAAAATGAATTTTCTGTAACACTTTTATGCAAAATTTGCCATTTATATTGACTTTACAAAAAAGCATGATATAATTATAATGGGTTAGGTTAGAAAAGAGATTAATTGTGACTGTCAACAGTCACAAATAAGGCTCTTTTATCCCCGTAAATTTGTTAAATTTTGTTGGTTTTCTGTAGAAAGGAGAAACTAATATGGAAAATATGACTTCCAATAAGAGCGTTCTTTCTTGGATTAACGAAAAAGTTGAACTCGTTAAGCCCGAAAAGATCGTATGGATTGACGGCAGCGAAGAGCAGATTGAAGCTCTCCGTGCAGAAGCTTGCTCAACAGGCGAAATGATTAAGCTCAATCAGGAGCTTCTTCCCGACTGCTATCTTCACAGAACAGCTGTTAACGACGTTGCCCGTGTTGAAGGCAGAACCTTCATCTGCGCTCCCACAAAGGAAGAAGCAGGTCCCACAAACAACTGGATGGATCCCGCTGAAGCTTACGAAATGCTTTACGCTATCGCAAAGGACAGCTACAAGGGCAGAACAATGTATGTTATCCCCTATTCAATGGGTCCCGTCGGTTCAAAGTTCTCCAAAATCGGTATTGAGCTCACAGACTCAATCTACGTTGTTCTCAACATGGTTATCATGACAAGAGTAGGCAAGGATGTTCTTGAAGCTCTCGGCGACAGCGAGGACTGGGTTCGCGGTCTTCACTGCAAGTGCGAAATCGACGAAGAAAAGAGATATATCTGCCAGTTCCCCCAGGACAACACAATTATCTCCGTTAACTCCGGTTACGGCGGAAACGTTCTTCTCGGCAAAAAGTGCTTTGCACTCCGTATCGCTTCATATCAGGGCAAAAACGAAGGCTGGCAGGCAGAGCATATGCTCATCCTCGGCCTCCAGAAGCCCAACGGCGAAATCAAATATATCTGTGCTGCATTCCCTTCAGCTTGCGGCAAAACAAACCTTGCTATGCTCATTCCTCCCGAAGGATACTATAAGAACGGCTACCGTGTTTGGTGCGTAGGCGACGACATTTCATGGATCCGCAAGGGTGAAGACGGCAGGCTCTATGCCATCAACCCCGAAAACGGCTTCTTCGGCGTCGCTCCCGGCACAAACGAAAAGTCCAACCCCAACGCTCTTGCTTCAACAAGAAAGGGCACAATCTTCACAAACGTTGCTCACAACCTCGACAACAACACAGTTTGGTGGGAAGGTCTTGACAAGAATCCTCCCGCAAACGCAATCGAATGGAAGGGCAACCCCTGGAACGGTCAGGAAAGCGAAGAAAAGGGTGCTCATCCCAACAGCCGTTTCACAGCTCCCGCAAAGAACTGCCCCTGCATCAGCTCCGAGTTTGAAAATCCCAACGGTGTTCCCGTTTCGGCTATCGTATTCGGCGGCAGACGTGCAAAGCTTGCTCCCCTTGTTTATCAGTCAAGAAACTGGAACCACGGCGTATTCGTCGGTTCAATCATGGCTTCCGAAACAACAGCAGCAGCTTCGGGTGCAGTAGGCGTTGTTCGCCGTGACCCCATGGCAATGCTTCCCTTCTGCGGCTACAACATGGCTGATTACTGGCAGCATTGGATTGACATCGGTGCAGGTCTTGACCCCGAAAAGGCTCCCAAGATCTTCAACGTTAACTGGTTCCGTAAAGATGACGAAGGCAACTTCATGTGGCCCGGCTTCGGCGACAACCTTCGTGTTCTTGACTGGATTATCGACCGCTGCGAAGGCAAGGTAGACGCTGACGAAACAGCTATCGGCTACGTTCCCAAGGCAGAGGACATCAACCTTGAAGGCATCGAGGACGAAGTCAGCCCCGAACAGCTCAAGGAACTCCTCAGCGTTGACACAGCTCTCTGGAAAGACGAGGTTGCAGGCATTGAAGAATTCTACGGCAAGTTTGACAGACTTCCCGCAACTCTCAAGGCAGAGCTTGAAACTCTTAAGGAAAACATCACAAAATAAGATAAATTTAACGGGTGCATTCAATGATGCACCCGTTTTTTATGGCTTAAGTAAGCCTTCAAGCTTCTTTTTTGCAAGCTGAAGCCTTGTTCTTGCTCCGGACGGAGTAACTCCCAAAACTTCTGCAGTTTCCTTGCTGCCGAAACCTGCCCGTTTCATGTGCAAAACCGTGCGTTCATCGGCAGTAAGACTGTTCAATGCACAAATAATTTCAACCTTACGTTCAAGATCAAAATCATTTCGGATTTCTTCAAGATATTCAAGAGACTCAATCGGTCTTGACGAAACCGCACGCAGATAGTCAACCTTTACATTACCTGCAAGTCTGAAAACCAGAGCCTTCGGATTCTCGATTATAACATCACCGTGAGAAAGAACATAAAGCCAAAGCTTAAGAAAAGTCTGCTGTGTTAAATCCTCTGATGTGTAAGTATCAAAGCTTTTTTTGAACCAGGCAAAAACCCGTTTAAAATATTCTTCGTATAACTCAAGATACTCCGACTCTTTCCTTGACTTATCCCATGTCATTTTCTTTTTATGCTGTCCGCAAGAGCTTTATTTGCAACCGTGCCGTAAACGCTTTCGGGGCAGATTATTTCGTTTGCAGCAAAAAGCATTCCGCTTTCAATCAGCATTTCATTTGTCACAGAGCTGTCAATCGAAATATTGTTGGCAATAATAAGCGTTCCCGTTTCTGAAGCCTTTATAAAATCGCTGTTTATATCGATTGAAGTAAAGCTTTTGACCGCCTTGAAATCAAGAATATGAACCTTGCCGTTTGAGGTAAGAATTTCAACATTACTTCCCTTCTGAATGTAAAGCTCTCCGTTAATCATCGCCTTGCACTTCATATCTCCGATATCCATAATGACAGCCACACCGTTTATCAGGCAAATGCTGTTGTCGGAAACAGTTTGTGCGTTAATAACCGTTTTTCCGTTATAACTCTCAACCTTTGCATCGGCAGCCGCTCTCACTTCCGCCGCTACAGCCATTTTGGGAATGGCGTTGTATGCCTCGTTGAATTCATCACTTGCATTTTCGGGGAGAAGAACAACCGCAACCGCTTTGATTCCCTTGATGTTTCTCAGACTTTCGGGGGTGTAATTTCTTAAATCGAGTGAGGCAGCTGCTTTGATTACGCCCTCTTCGGGTTTGGTGAATTCTGATACAATGCTTTTTCTTTTTCTGAATTTAAACATGAAAACATCTCCTTAATAAATATTTTTTTGCCTTTCATTAAGTAAGACGTTTCAGAATTGCAAAATGTCTATAATTTTTCGAAATTTTTTTATTTTTTCTCAAATGCAGAATTATTAATTAAACTTTGACAAGTGTGTTATCATGTGATAAAATGCAGATAATAATGTATAAGAGGTAGTTTATATGTTTGATTATTTCAGAGTTGCGTGTGCCGTGCCAGATGTTGAGGTTGCAGACGTTGACTTCAACCTTGCACAGATGAAGAAATTCATCGCCGATGCAAAAAAAGAAAAGATTGACCTGCTTGTTTTTCCCGAACTCGGAATAACAGGCTATTCGTGTGCAGACCTTTTCTTTCAGCAAACTCTTTTGAATTCCGCAAAGTCGGCTGTAAAATCGCTTCTCACAGAATGCGGCGATATGCTTTTTGCCGCAGGTGCACCGATTGAAATTGACGGCTCAATTTATAACTGTGCGGTTATTATTGCAAACGGCAGAATTGCGGGCATTGTCCCCAAAACATTTATCCCCAATTATGTTGAACACAACGAAAAAAGATGGTTTTCCTCTGCTGCGGATTTAAGAAAAAACTGCGTTTCATCAAAGCTTTTCGGCATTGATGAAGAATATGAAATTCCCGTAGGCAGCTTTGTTTTCAACGCCAAGGGTACAAAAATCGGCTTTGAGGTCTGCGAGGATTTATTCGCTCCCCTTCCCCAAAGCACAATGCTCTGCCTTTCCGGTGCGGAGATTATCGCAAACCTTGCTGCAAGCAACGAAGCAATTTCAAAAAGAGAATTCCGCCGGAATCTTGTTAAGCAGCAGTCATCAAGCAACACCTGTGTTTATGCTTTCTGCTCTGCGGGATGCCTTGAATCAACAAGCAGCGTTGTTTTTTCGGGTCACAGCCTTGTTGCGGAAAACGGCAAAATCATTGCAGAGCAGAAAAAAGCCGCTGCAACAAATTATATGATAATCACCGATATCGACCTTGAAAAAATCCGCTGTGACAGACGCAAAAACAACACCTTCGCAGACTGCAAAGCAATTTACGGCGGAGAAATTGAAACAATCGAAATCGGACTTCCGCTTTCGGAATCCGACGGAAAATATGCCGAAGCCGATAAGCTCCCGTTTATTCCCTCAACCGAAAAAGAAAGAATTGAAAGATGCCTTTCAATTTTCAACATTCAGGTTGCATCGCTCAAAAAGCGTCTTATAAAAACGGGGTGCAAGCCTGTTATAGGAATTTCGGGAGGTCTTGACTCAACCCTTGCCCTGCTTGTCAGCGTGCAGGCAGTCAAGGAACTCGGCAGACCCCTCACAGATGTTGTGGGCATTACCATGCCTTGCTTCGGCACTACCGACAGAACCTATAACAATGCGGTAAATCTTATGAAATCTCTTGGCATTACAAGCCTTGAAATCAACATCAAGGATGCCTGTCTTCAGCATTTTGAGGACATCGGTCAGGATAAAGATAACTATGATTTAACCTATGAAAATTCGCAGGCAAGAGAAAGAACGCAGGTTCTCATGGACTATGCGGGCAAGGTCAACGGTCTTGTTATCGGTACGGGTGACATGAGCGAGCTCGCTCTGGGCTGGTGCACCTACAACGGCGACCACATGAGCATGTACGGAGTTAACGCAAGCATTCCCAAAACGCTCATCCGCTGGATTATCGACAGCCTTGTCAAAGCCGAAATTTTCACAAACAGCACCGAATTTCTGCAGGATATCGTGGATACACCCATCAGCCCCGAATTGCTTCCTCCCGATGCAAAGGGCAACATCGCCCAGCAGACAGAAAGCATTGTCGGACCCTATGCTCTTCACGATTTCTTCCTTTATAATATTCTTCGTTACGGCTTTGAGCCCGACAAAATCTTTTTCCTTGCAAAAAAAGCCTTTGCAAACGATTTTGACGGCGAAACAATTCTTAAATGGCTCAAAACCTTCTACAGACGCTTCTTTACGCAGCAATTCAAGAGAAGCTGTGTGCCCGACAGCGTAAAAATCGGCTCCGTGGGACTTTCTCCCGCAACCGGTTGGAAAATGCCGAGCGATTCGAGTGCGGCAATGTGGCTCAAAAAACTTGATGAAATCAAAATTTAATCAGCAGGCACACAAAAAAGTGTGCCTTTTTGATTTTTTAATGAGTGTTTTTTCCTTTTCTGGCGAATAATAGGTGAAACATGGTTAACCTTTTTCTTGGAGGTGTTCCAATGGACAACGGTGAAAGTAGCTACCGCCGTTTTCTTGACGGAGACGAAAAAGCATTCGGGGAGCTCCTCGATATGTATAGTGAAAACTTAATATTCTTCATTAACCGCTATGTGGGCAACGTTGCGGTTGCACAGGAGATTTCCGAGGATGTTTTTGTTGAGCTTCTTATTCATAAAAGAAGATACAATTTTAAAACGTCTTTGAAAACCTATATCTTCACCATCGCTCGCAACAAGGCGGTCAGTTATGTGCGCCGCTGTGCCCGCAGACCCGAATATGCCTATGACTACATAGAAAACGAAGCTGATGTCAAATGCCTTGAGGATGAATTCATCAAAAAAGAGCGTGACCGTGAGCTTCACACGGCACTTAATTCCCTTGCCGAGGATTACAAAACCGTTCTTCACCTTATCTATTTTGAAGAAATGAGCTATGAGCAGGCAGGGTCGGTTATGAAGAAAAACCGAAAACAGATTGAAAATCTGGCATACAGGGCAAGACAAGCCCTCAAAAAAGAACTTGAAAAGGAGGCGAAGCATCCGTGAAAAACCGTGAAGAATACGAAGCAAGCATCTTTGCAAAAAGGGACGCTTTGCTTGAAAAAAGAAAAAGAATAACAGCCGCAGCAACCTCTGCTCTGTGCATTACTCTCTGCTTTGTTGCGGCGGCGGTATTCCTGCCTAAAAGCCTCAACAAAATCAATTCGGACTTAACCTCAACCGCAGCAACAACCGTTTCCTCAACAACTCTGCCCGCAGCCGAGGAATTGGTTGGCATGGGCGGCGAATCGGGAGTTTTTGATGCTGCAGGTGCAATTGAAAACGAATCGAACGAAGCAGAGGCGGAAGACGTTGAGCACTTCACGTTCAATGACACTTATACAAAATACGTAACCTATCCCGCAACAAAAAAGCAGCCTTCAAGCAACAAGTATTTCGGATATTCTCCCGAAGGCTCATCCGAAAAAGACACAACCGCAGCAGCCGCCGCTGAAACAACCGAAATTGCTCTTGAAACAGAGATTTATTGGGAGGACGGAAGCAGACCTGTTGTCGGCACGCAAAAGCCCGGCTCAACTCCATCAACAACCGCCAAACCCATATATAATGACCATGCGGAGGAAAAAGCCATTGAAGCCGCTTTAGGTTATCTCACCGATGAGCAGAGAGCAAAGGTTGATTCTGACGCCCACATAGATGTCACCGTAACAAGAAACGCAGACGGCTCTGAATATTTTACCGTTATCCTGCACACCGATGAAGGTGCATATCTTGTATCGGTTGACTCAACAACCTTTGAATTTGTAAAATTCAGTGAACGTAAGAATTCAACACAGGCGGTTTCGCAGGGCTATAACCCGAACACAACAACCGCAAAACCGCCCATGATTCCCACAACAACAGCCGCACCCGAATACATTCCCAACTAAACACGGGAGGGACAAAGATGAAAAAAATACTTGTTTTATTTCTTGCTTTCACAATGATTTTCGGACTTTTCGGCTGCACCGCTGACGTCAAAGGCGGCGATGACTGCACAAAGCCAACCGAAACAACCGTTCAGACAACCGTAACCGAAAAAGTTACCGAGCTTTTGCTCAAAGCTCTGGGCAAAGATGACATTCCCGAAAATTCAGGCAAAAAAGATGTTGCTCTTTCGCCCGAGGATGCCGAATATATTAAGAATATGCTGAAAAACAAAGAGTGGGCAGACGCAGGTTCGGACTGCATTCCCGACTATTCCTTTGAAATTGACGGCAAAACTTATTATTATCACGCAAACTGCGGTTCAATCAACACCGAAAGCGATACTCATTTAATCCTCAACGAAGCCGACCGTCTTTATCTCAATTCCATTCTGGGATTAACCGAGATTGTTTCCGATTCCGTCGGCTCGGATTCAATAGAGGATATCTGGAGCGAATTCGGTGCTGATGACCACCTTTGCTCAATGCCCACATTCATTTCAGCAACGACAATTAATTTCGGCTTGAAGCTTCTGAAACAAATGTCATCAGAGGAGAAAAACGCTCTTGTTTCTCCCTTTTCTGTTCTGACTGCCCTTTCCATGACCGCAAACGGTGCAAAGGGCAGCACTCTGACACAGATGGAAAGCGTTCTCGGCGGAAAAATCGGAATGCTGAACGATACAATCAAATTATTTAACGAGGAAACAAATAATCACGAGGGTGTCAGCCTTTCGAATTCCGTCTGGTTCAACCAAAAAGCACAGCTCACAATTAACAAAGCCTTTACCGATACGGTAAAAAGCACCTACGGTGCAGAGCTTTTCAACGAAAATTTTGACAGGGCAACCCTTGAAAAAATCAACAACTGGATAAGCCTCAAAACCGACGGCATGATTAAAAATATGCTCAAGGAAATTCCCGAGGATGCCGTAACGTATCTTATCAACACCGTACTTTTTGACGGCGAATGGGTAGAGCCCTATTTGGAATCACAGGTTTTGAACAGCATGGATTTCACCGCAGAGGATGGCACGGTGAAAAAGGTTACCATGCTCTCATCAGAAGAGGATATGAACACCTATTTCAAAATCGGAAAGGTTCAGGGCTTCCGAAAAGCATATAAAAACGGTTGCAGCTTTTTGGGCATTCTTCCCGACGAGGGCATTTCGGTTTATGATGCTCTTGACAGCTTCACTGCACATCAGCTTTGCGACGGGCTCGGATTCCGTCTTGTTGAATGGGATGAACCCTATCCGATTCTTAAGGTCAAGCTTCCGAAATTTGAAACGGGAAACGAATTCAAGCTTTCGGATACTTTGAAAAAAATGGGAATGCCGCTCGCATTCAGCCCTTCGGGTGCGGATTTCAGCGGCATGGCAACCTCCCCCTTCGGCAACATTTACATCGATGAGGTTTACCACAATACCCGTATCAGTCTTACCGAAAAGGGCACAAAAGCAGGTGCGGCAACGGTTGTTACAATGAAGGCGGAAGGTGAACTCGTTATTTCCGATAAAACAGAAATCATTGAGCTCAATTTCAACAGACCCTTCATTTACGGAATTTGTGCACCCGACGGCACTCCCCTGTTTTTGGGAATTATAAGAGAATTATGATACAGAAAGACCTTCAACCGTTTCGGCTGAAGGTCTTGATTTTTATTTGTTGTATTTATGATTTTTTATAACTTCTTTTGCAATGTAAATCGGTCTGCCTTTGGTCTGGATATAGGTGCGTGCGATGTATTCGCCGATTATGCCTATGCAGCAAAGCTGGATTCCGCCAAGCAGCAAAATCAGCGTTACGATTGTTGCATAGCCCGCAACGTCAATTCCGAAGGCAAGCTTCTGAATAACAACCACGAAAAGGTAAACAACCGAAAGCAGGGAGGTTAAAAGTCCGATAACCGTTGCAATTCGGAGCGGTGCGGTTGTGAAGGCGAAAATGCCTTCCATTGCATACTTAAAGAGCTTCCAGAACGACCATTTTGAAGTGCCCGTTGCCCTTTCCTCAACCTCATAGGGGATGAACTTTGTGTTAAAGCCCACCCACGAGAAAAGTCCCTTTGAGAAACGGAAGTATTCGTCCATTTCAAGAATTGCTTCAACCATGGGTCTGCGGAAGGTTCTGAAATCGCTTGCACCCTGAATGAATTCCGTGTCGGAAAACTTGTTGATAAGCTTATAAAATCCGTCCTTGAAGAAAACAAGCAGCTCGCTTTCTTTTCTTTCATCCTGATAAGCCGCAACGCAGTCATATTCGGGCTCGCTGTCAAGCATTTTTACCATATCAAGGGCAATTGAGGGGCGTTGCTGAAGGTCGGCGTCGATTATTGTAACATAATCGCCCTCGGCTTCGTTGAGCCCTGCATACATTGCGGACTCCTTGCCGAAATTGCGTGAGAAGTTAACGATTTTTACGGGCAGGTCGCCGTCACAGAGCTTTTTAAGCTCCTTAAACGTGCCGTCTTTGCTGCCGTCGTTGACAAAAACCATTTCATAGTCAAAATCAACGCCCGCAAAATCCTTTTTTACTGCCTCGTAAAACAGAGATACATTCTTTTCCTCGTTGTAACAAGGAACAACAAGCGAAAGCTTCATATCATTTCCACCTTAAGATTCAGATATTTGCCGCTTTTTTAATATCCTCAACTCTGTCTGTCTTTTCCCAGGGAAGGTCAAGGTCAGTTCTGCCGATATGACCGAGAGCCGCAACCTGTCTGTAGATGGGTCGTCTTAAATCAAGGGTCTTGATTATGCCTGCGGGGCTCAAATCAAAGAGCTTGTTGACGATTGCCGAAATTTCGGTGTCGGCAATTTTGCCTGTGCCGAAGGTGTCAACAAAAACAGAAACAGGCTGCTCAACGCCGATTGCGTATGCAAGCTCAATCTCGCATTTCTTTGCAAGACCTGCGGCTACTATATTCTTTGCCACATAACGGGCTGCATATGCAGCAGAGCGGTCAACTTTTGTGGGGTCCTTGCCGCTGAATGCACCGCCGCCGTGACGTGCATAGCCGCCGTATGTATCAACAATAATCTTTCTGCCGGTAAGACCGCTGTCGCCCTGAGGTCCGCCGGTTACAAATCTGCCTGTGGGGTTGATGTGATACTTTGTGTTTTCATCAAGCATATCTGCGGGAATAACAGGCTTGATAACCTTTTCAACAACGTCTGCTCTTATCTGCTCAAGAGAAACGTCTGCGGAATGCTGCGAAGAAATAACAACCGTGTCAACTCTTACGGGATTGTTGTTTTCGTCATATTCGATTGTTACCTGGCTCTTGCCGTCGGGACGGAGATAGCCGAGTGTGCCGTCTTTGCGTACTTCCGTAAGCTTTGCGCAGAGCTTGTGTGCAAGCGAAATGGGAAGGGGCATAAGCTCGGGAGTTTCGTCGCAGGCAAATCCGAACATCATACCCTGGTCGCCCGCACCGAGTCTGTCAACACCCATTGCGATATCGCCCGACTGCTTATCGAGAGCGGTCATAACAGCACAGGTGTTGCAGTCAAAGCCGTATTCAGCGTTATTATAGCCGATATCGTTAACAACCTCTCTTACGATTTTGGGAATATCAACCTCTGCGGTTGTTGTGATTTCGCCCATAACAAGAACCATGCCTGTTGTGCAGCAGGTTTCGCAGGCAACTCTGCCCATGGGGTCCTGTGCCATAATTGCGTCAAGAACAGCATCTGAAATCTGGTCACAGATTTTGTCGGGATGTCCGCCTGTTACGGATTCCGAAGTGAAAAAGTAGTTTGCCATTTTCATAACCTCATTTAATATAATCTATCAACGATGTCCTAAAAAAATTCCCGCCAATAAGGCGGGTTAAATCACCTTATCTTTCGGCCTACGCCGCAGGTTAGCACCTTGCATAACACAGGTTGCCGGGCTTCACAGGGCCTGTCCCTCCGCCGCTCTTAATAAGGACATATTCTATTGACACTTTATTATATAATATATATTTTGTATTGTCAACACATTATTCGACAATAAATATTTCCTCGGGGGAATTTATGATATAATCCGCTCCGTTTTCAAGAAGAATTTCTTTTGAGCGAAAGCCCCATGTTACTCCGATGCACGGAACACCCGCATTTTTTGCGGTTATGCAGTCAACCTCTGAATCGCCGACATAAACGGCTTTTTCTTTTGAAACTCCGAGCTTTTCAAGGACTTTGTAAATTCCGTCGGGCTGCGGTTTTTGTGCAACGCCGTCAATCTGACCTATTGTTACATCTATCAGACCGCCGAAGAAAAAATTAACGATATCAGCCGCCGCTTCGTGCATTTTGTTTGTTACAACAGCGGTTTTTATCCCCTCTTTTTTCAGCCTTTGAAGCATAGGGATTATGCCGTCATATGGCTTTGTTAAAACAAGAGAGTTTTCTTTGTAATGCTCCTTGAAAACGGCAAGACACTCCGCTGCAGTTTCGGGGTCGGTGTTTTCGGGCACGCTCAAATCGATAAGCCGCTTCACACCGTTTCCTACAAAAGCACGCACTTCGTCAATTGTTCTTTCGGGAAAGCCGAATTTTCTCATTGCAAAATTTACGCTGTTTTTGAGGTCTGCAAGCGTATCGGTCAGAGTGCCGTCAAGGTCAAATATTATTGCATCGTGTTTCATGGATTTACCTCTGAAGAAAAAAACGGCGGGAGCAAGCCCCCGCCCTACTGTTATTTTTTGTTTTTGAATTTATCAAAGAAGCCTTCCTTGCTGCTGACGGGTGCACCTCTCTTGACGCCGAGCTCTTTTTCGAGCTCAACCATAAGCTCCTTCTGTCTTTGAGTAAGATTTTTGGGCACATCAACTATAATTCTTACAAGCTGGTCGCCCTTGCCTCTGCCGTTGAGAATCTGAATACCCTTGCCTGTGAGCTTAAAGACCGTGCCAGACTGTGTGCCTGCGGGAAGGTCAAACTTAACGTCGCCGTCAAGGGTGGGAATTCTTAAGTTATCGCCCAGAGCAGCCTGCGTATAGCTGACGTGCTGTTCAAGCCATACGTTGTAGCCGTCACGCTCAAAATGCGAATGAGGTCTTACGAAAACCGCAACCTTGAGGTCACCCTTGGGGCCGCCGTTTGTGCCCGCATTGCCTGCACCGCTGACATTGAAAATCTGTCTGTCATCAATACCTGCGGGTATGTTGACTTCAACAGAGGTTTTGCTTGAAACTCTGCCCGCACCGTTACATCTGCGGCAGGGGTCATCGATAACCTTGCCCTTGCCCTGACATTTGGGGCAGGATTTCTGGGTTGAAATCACGCCGAAAGCCGTTCTCTGCTGAACATTGACATAGCCCCTGCCCGAGCAGTCGGGACAGGTTTTTGCGGATGTTCCCGCCTTTGCACCCGAGCCGTGGCATTCGGGGCAGCTGTCAACACGATTGATGTCAACGGTTCTTTTGCAGCCCTTGGCAGCCTCCTCAAAGGAAATGGTGACTCTTGTCTGAACATCCTCACCTCTGCGGGGACCGTTGGGGTTGGACTGACGTCCGCCGCCGAAACCGCCGCCGAAGAATGAACCGAAAATGTCACCGAGGTCGAAATCCATTCCGCCTCCGCCGAAACCGCCGCCAAAGGGATTTCCGCCGTAGCCGCCGCCCGCACCGTAGTTGGGGTCAACGCCTGCGTGACCGAACTGGTCATAGCGTGCCTTCTTCTGGCTGTCGGACAAAACCTCATAAGCCTCGTTGGCTTCCTTGAACTTTGCCTCTGCCTCGGCATCACCCGGATGAAGGTCCGGGTGATACTCTTTGGCTTTTTTTCTGTATGCTTTTTTTATTTCGTCATCGGTTGCACCTTTTGATACCCCGAGGACTTCATAATAATCTCGTTTATCAGCCAAGGGAATTACTCCTTAATTTTAAGCATCAATTATTCTGCATCTGTATAGTTTGCTTCTGTGTAGCCGTCTGCATCGGGACCTGCTGCGCCGCCCTGCTGTGCCTGTGCAGCTTCCTGTGCAGCTTTATAAAGCTTCTCGGAAACTTCGTAGAATTTCTGTGTGAGCTCTTCCTGACGGCTCTTGATGAGGTTGATGTCCTCACCCTTAAGAGCTTCCTTGAGAGCATCGATCTTTTCGTTGAGAGCTGCCTTTTCATCGTCGGAGAACTTGTCGCCGTCTTCGGAAAGGAGCTTTTCGCACTGATATACCATCTGGTCTGCACCGTTGCGTGTGTCAACCTCTTCACGGCGCTGCTTGTCTTCCTGTGCAAAACGCTCTGCATCCTGAACAGCCTTTTCGATGTCTTCCTTGGACATATTTGTTGAGGAAGTGATGGAGATTGACTGCTCCTTCTGTGTGCCGAGATCCTTTGCGGAAACGTGAACGATACCGTTTGCGTCGATATCGAAGGTTACTTCAATCTGGGGAACACCTCTGCGAGCGGGCATAATGCCGTCAAGGTGGAATACTCCGAGAGTTTTGTTATCCTTTGCGAATTCTCTTTCGCCCTGAAGAACATGAACTTCAACAGAAGGCTGATTGTCAACTGCGGTTGAGAAAATCTGGCTCTTCTTTACGGGGATTGTTGTGTTTCTGTCGATAATCTTGGTGTTGATGCCGCCCATGGTTTCAATACCGAGTGAAAGCGGAGTGACGTCAAGAAGAAGAAGTCCCTGAACTTCGCCGCCGAGAACGCCTGCCTGGAGAGCTGCACCGATTGCAACGCATTCGTCGGGGTTGATGCCCTTGAAGGGCTCTGTGCCCATAAATCTCTTGATTGCTTCCTGAACGGCGGGAATTCTTGAAGAACCGCCGACCATGAGAACCTTATTGATTTCGCTTGTCTTAAGACCCGAGTCGCTCATTGCCTGGCGAACGGGACCCATTGTTGCTTCAACAAGGTCTGCTGTAAGCTCGTTGAACTTTGCTCTTGTGAGAGTTGTTTCAAGGTGCTTGGGACCTGTTGCATCGGCTGTGATGAAGGGAAGGCTGATGTTTGAGGTTGTTACGCCAGAAAGCTCAATCTTTGCCTTTTCTGCAGCTTCCTTAAGACGCTGCATAGCCATCTTGTCGCCGCGAAGGTCGATGCCCTGCTCTGCCTTGAATTCGTCTGCAAGCCAGTTGATGATTCTCTGGTCAAAGTCGTCGCCGCCGAGCTTGTTGTTACCTGCGGTTGCAAGAACTTCCTGAACACCGTCACCCATTTCAATGATTGAAACGTCGAATGTACCGCCGCCAAGGTCATAAATCATAACCTTCTGGTCGGTTTCCTTGTCGATGCCGTATGCAAGAGCTGCTGCTGTGGGCTCGTTGATGATTCTCTTAACCTCAAGACCTGCAATCTTGCCTGCGTCCTTTGTTGCCTGACGCTGTGAGTCGGTGAAGTATGCAGGAACGGTGATAACAGCCTCTGTTACCTTGTCGCCGAGATAAGCTTCTGCATCAGTCTTAAGCTTCTGAAGAATCATTGCGGAAATTTCCTGGGGAGTATACTTTTTGTCGTCGATTGATACTTTGTAGTCTGTACCCATCTGTCTTTTGATTGAAGCAACTGTTCTGTCGGGGTTAGTGATTGCCTGTCTTTTTGCAACCTGACCAACCATTCTTTCGCCTGTTTTGCCGAATGCAACAACAGAGGGAGTTGTTCTTGCGCCTTCTGCGTTAGCGATAACAACGGGCTCGCCGCCTTCGATAACTGCCACGCATGAGTTTGTTGTACCTAAGTCGATACCGATAATCTTTGCCATAATTTGTTTTCCTCCTATAAATTAAATGAAAATAATAAACAATTTTATGAATTTGCAACGGTGACAACTGCTTCTCTTATTATTCTGTCACCGAGCTTATAGCCTTTTGAAAAAACGGATGCAATCTGATTTTCGCCGAGCTCGTCATCCTCAACGGTCATGACTGCATTGTGGATATTGGGGTCAAAGGCATCGCCTCTTTCGCCGTAGCTTTCGACGCCCGTCTTATTGAGAATTTCGCTGAACTGATTAAAAATAAGGTCAATGCCTTTTTTGTAGTCCTCAAAGCTGCATTCGGTATTGTTTGCGGCTCTGTCAAAATTATCCAGAACGGGAAGCAGCTCTTTGATTACGTCAGCCTTTGAAGAAGTGTAGCTATCCTGCTTTTCCTTCTGCGAACGCTTGCGGAAGTTATCATATTCCGCATAGAGTCTTAAAAACTGGTCATTTTTTTCGTCAAGAGCCTTCTGAAGCTGTTCTTCCTTGGTTTCAACAACCTCTTCGGCTGTTTCTTTAACTTCTTCGGTGTTTTCGGGCTTTGTCTTGTCTTTCTTCATTCCGATTTCCTTTCTATTCTTCGATAGCCTGCGTTATGAGGCGTCCGACAAGATTTGTCAGGTATTTTACGCTGGGAATTATATTTTCATAGTCCATTCTGGTAGGTCCGATGAGTCCGATTGTTCCCGAATCATCGCCGCCAACGGAATATTTTGCAACGATTACGCTTGAATTTTCAAGCTGACGGTAAAGGTTTTCTCTGCCGATTTTAACATTCAGCGGCTCTGAAATTCCGCTGATAACCTCGCTTAAAGGTTCTCTCTTATTGAGGAACTCCAGAAGCTCAATTGCTCCCGTGCCGTAGTCTTTGTGGGAGAAAAGATTTGAACTTCCACCGAGAACGAGCCTTGAATCCGAAACGCTTCTTGCAAGCTCACAAACCGCCGCCATAAGGGGAAGCATTGCGAAAACATCGCCGTCAACCGATGCCGCAACGGTCTGCATTGAAACAACGCTGATATCCGATGCGGGCTTGCCGATTATGCAGGATTTTACAATGTTATAAAACTGCTCGCAGATTGTTACGGTCAGCTCACAGTCAAGCCTGCAGAGTCTGCTTTTGAGAATTCCGTTTGAGGTAAGCAGAACAAGCATTGCGGAGTGAATTCCCACGGGAACGAGCTCGATTTTACGGATTATAACCGCATCGCCGCCCGGAGTTGAGGAAACGCAGGCACATTTTGTTAAATCCGCAAGAACTTCGCTTGCCCTTGCAATGAGCCTTTCGGGGTCGCCGACCGCAGAGGAAATTCCCGCCTCGATTATACGCTTGTTGATTTCATCAATCTCACGGTTTTTCATCAGATTGTCAACATAATATCTGTAGCCCTTCTGCGAAGGGATTCTTCCTGCGGAGGTATGGGGCTGTTCAAGATAGCCCATTGCGGCAAGGTCGCTCATCTCGTTACGGATTGTTGCCGACGAAACGGACATACCCGTTGAAGAAATAAGACCCTTTGAGCCGACGGGCTCGCCTGTTTTTACATACTGCTCAACAACCGCCGCCAATATCTGTTTTTTTCTTTCGCTGAGTTCGGACACCTGCCACACCTCTCTTTTGTTCCGGAGTGCTAATTTTAGCACTCTTTTGTCCCGAGTGCTAATCACTGCTATTAATATACCCCAAACATTGCCTTTTGTCAACATTTCAATTGTAAACAAGTTGTTAAATTGTGTTAATTTTTGAATTTGACCCCTTTTTTTATTTTTACCTCTTGTTATTTCAAATGATAAGTGCTAAAATCCATTTGTAGATTTTTCTGCGGAGGTTATTATTATGGATAAAAAATTAAAGATAGGTATTTTCGGTGCAAGAAGAGGCTGCGGAATCGCACAGGGTCTTACACTTACTGAAAAAGCATACATAAGTGCAGTCTGCGACTATGACGAAAGCACCTATGAAGGAATTAAAAAATTCTGCTGTGAAGAAACAAAATTCTACAAGGATTTTGACGAATTCATCGACAGCGGACTTGACGCAGTTGTTCTCACGAACTTCTTCCATCAGCACGCAAGATATGCGGTTATCGCTCTTGAAAAGGGAATCCATGTTTTGAGCGAAACAATGCCCGCAGTTACAATGGCTGAATGCGTTGCAATCTGCCGTGCATCGGAAAAGAGCGGTGCAATTTATATGCTTGCCGAAAACTACGCATACTTTGCCGTTATCAGCAAGCTCACAGAGCTCTATCAGGGCGGAACTCTCGGCGAAGCACTCTACTGCGAGGGTGAATACGTTCATCCCATGAGCCACGAGGAATATGTTCACTACACACCCACAACAACACATTGGCGTGCACTCATGCCCTCGGGCTTCTATTTAAGCCATTCATTTGCTCCCCTTATGAGAGTTACAAACGACATTCCCGTTTCGGTTAACGCAAGAAGCATTTACACCGACGGAATGCGTCAGGAGCGTGAAGGCGAGCCCATCAAAGACGTTGCATCAATCATGCTCTGCACAATGAGCAGAGGTGCGGTTGCAAGAATTACGGGCTGGGCAAAATTCGGCGGTCACGGCAACTGGTACAGATTTGCTTGTGCAAAGGGCAGCGCAGAAACCGTAAGAGGCGACGAAGGCAAAATCAGAATTGTATATAACGATTGGGAAATTCCCGAAGGCGTTGAAAAAGAAAAGGTTTCAACCGTAGGCTATCCTTTCGACAAGGACAAGGCAAGACAGTGCGGCCATTCGGGCGGCGACTACTATGTTGCACACGAATTCTTAAGCTGCATTCTTGAAGGCAGACAGCCCTATTTCAACGCATACCGTTCATCAGCAATGTCGGCAGTTGCAATTCTCGGCTGGAGAAGCAGCCTTCACAACGGTGCAGAATACAAGATTCCCGATTTCTCAAAAGAGGAAGAAAGAAAGCTTTACGAAAACGATAATCTCTCCCCCTTCCCCGATGAAAACGGCGTTGCAAACTATCCCTGCACAAAATACGATATAGATAAGTTTGATATATAAAAGCAAAATGGCCCCGAACAATTCGGGGTCGTTATTTGTTTAGCTCTTTGTTATTTGTTCTGTTCAGAATGTAGTCAACCGAAACCTCGTGAAAATCCGCAAGTTTAATCAATATCTCCGTCGGGATGTCATTCTCACCTGTTTCGTATTTCGAATAGCCCGTCTGCGACATTACAAGAGTTTTTGCCATCTGCGTCTGGCTCATATCTCTGTCCTCACGAAGGTCACGCAATCTTCCGTACATAACATCACCTGAAAACATTATAGATAATCTGTTTCAGGTTATTGACATTCTAACCTGAAATAGGTTAATATATAGTTAACGGAATTATTCCTGTTAGAATTTATTTGAAGATAATTCAAAGGAGGAAATCATATGTCAGTTATATCATCACTCATTCTTCAGCGTCTTGTACCTGCAATAACGGCTTTTGTTCTTTTTCTTAACTCCGTGGCAGGTCTTTTCGGTGCTGCACCCGTAATCCCCTACAATCCCGAAAGAACAGACGTTGTTGTAAGCGGAGAAGTAACAACAGATGTTAACGAAATTCTCGGCTACTACAATGCAGCAGTTAAAAAGACAAACAAAAGCTTTGTTATCGGTTCAAGCTCATCAAAGGGCAACGGCACACCGGAGATAGTTATGGATGAAGAAACCGTAAGCGAAATCACCAACGAGCTTATGAAAACCTATTGGACAACCCTGGAAGCAACATCTTCAACCGTTTTCAAAGTTCCCGGTGAAGGAAATGTTTTCGCAGCCGATGTTGAAAGTGCAAAAATGTCGGTAAAAGACGGCAAGAGATACGTCATAATCAATATAGTTGACACCAAAGACAGCGGCGACGAAAATGCTTTGGACAGAGTATACGGTTACTCGACAGGACTTGCCGAATCACTGAATTCATCGGGTTATATGACTGTTGATGAAAAAAATGTCAACGCAGTATATACAGACAACACCGTTTCCTGCATTATCGACGATGACAGCGGCAAAATCATTTACGGCGACTGGGATTCAACCGGCTCGGTAGAGATATCCGATATTACGGTTGAGATTGCAGATGTGAAAACAGAAATCGCAAAAATGTCGTTCTCTTTAACAACTAATATAGACGTTTAAAACAATCAAGGGTGTACCAAATCGGTACACCCTTTTTGTATGTAGGGGACGTCGAGGTCGCCGTCCCAAAAACAGCAATTTACCGTTACGGCTTCTCCTTGAGGAGAAGCTCCGTCATAGACGGTGATGAGGTGGAGATAATTCAAACTGCACCTCATCCACCGCAAGCGGTCCCCCTTCCCCTCGAGGGGAAGGCGAATTTCTGCCAAAAATCATTTTTTATACAATAAATTCCGAAATGATTGAGTTTGAAACAAGAAATCCGTTCGGGGTTATGGAAATATTCTCTTCCGTAACCTTGACAAGTCCGTGTTTCTCCAACATTTTTGCTTTTGCAATTATCAAATCGGAAATTTTTTTGCCGAATCTTTTTTCGTATTCTTCAAAAATCAGACCCTCTGCAAGCCGCAGAGCAAGCATGATATATTCTTCCTCGCTGCCGCCCTCTCCGTCATCAACAGGCATTGCACCGTTTATGAAATCGGCTGTGCTGCGTTCATAATAAAATCTTCTGCCGTCTGCAAAGGAATGTGCAGCCGCACCGATGCCGAGATATTCCTCACACCGCCAATATTTGAGATTATGGCGGCTTTCATATCCTTTTTGAGAAAAATTAGATATTTCATACTGGCAGAATCCCGCTTTTTCAAGCTCGCTGACTGCCAGCAAATACAAATCGCAGGTTTCGTCCTCATCGGGCAGAATCAGCGAATTTTTTATTTTATGGAAGGGTGTCCCCTCCTCTATTTTTAAAATGTATGCGCTGACGTGCTTTGCACCCGAATTTTTGCAGAATTCAATCGACTTTTTAAGACTTTCTGCCGTCTGATTGGGCACGCCGAGCATCAAATCAAGAGAAATGTTGCTTATGCCCGCTTTTTTCGCTCTTGCAATTGCACGCTCAACATCGTCGCAGCCGCCACGTCTGCCGAGAGCTTTTCTTTCGGCATCGTTTGCACTCTGAAGCCCCATTGAAATTCGGTTGACTCCGCTTTTTGCAACAAGCTCAAAGTCAAAAGCCGAATTCACCGCACCCGTATCCGACGGATTGCATTCAAGGGTAACCTCGCAATCGGGCGTGCGGTTAACACATGACAAAATCTTTGCAATGTTTTGCGAGCCTGTCAAAGACGGCGTGCCGCCGCCGAAATAAACGGTGTCATATATTCTGTTTTCAGCCGTTATTTTTTCACAGACCCTTTCAACATAAGCTTTTACCGTTTCGTCATCGGGAGCTGCCGAATAAAAATCACAGTAGGGGCATTTTCCGTTGCAGAAAGGAATGTGGATATATAAACCTATGGGTTTCATGATATCACCTGAAAAACGTAGGGGCGACCCTGTGTGGTCGCCCGCAAAATTTAATCGTTATCATCAAGCTTGAGAACTGCCATAAATGCCTCCTGCGGTACTTCAACCGTACCGAAGTGACGCATTCTCTTTTTACCCTCTTTCTGCTTTTCGAGCAGCTTTTTCTTTCGGGTAATGTCGCCGCCGTAGCACTTTGCAAGAACGTCCTTACGCATTGCCTTAACGGTTTCACGGGCAATAATCTTTCCGCCGATACCAATCTGAATGGGAATTTCGAACATCTGTCGGGGAATATGCTCCTTAAGCTTTTCGGCAATCTTTCTTGCCTTTGAATAAGCCTTTTCGGAGTGAATAATAAACGAAAGTGCGTCAACGATATCGCCGTTGAGAAGAACATCGAGCTTGACAAGATTTGACTTTCTGTAGTCGGTGATTTCATAGTCAAACGATGCATAGCCCCTTGTTCTTGATTTCAGCGAATCGAAGAAGTCATAGATTATTTCGTTGAGGGGAAGCTCATAATGGATATCAACTCTGTCGGGAGTGATATAGTCCATATTCTTGAAAACGCCTCGTCTGTCCTGGCAAAGGTCCATGATTGCACCGACATATTCCGTGGGAGAATAGATGTGTGCATCGGTGAAGGGCTCTTCGCAGGATGCAATTGTTGCGGGGTCGGGATAATGGGTGGGGTTATCGATTTCAACCATTGTTCCGTCGGTGAGATTGATTTTATAAACAACGCTGGGAATGGTTGTTACAAGGTCAAGGTCATATTCTCTTTCAAGACGCTCCTGAATGATTTCAAGGTGGAGAAGTCCGAGGAAGCCGCAGCGGAAGCCGAAGCCCAATGCTCCCGAGGTTTCGGGCTCAAAGGTGAGTGCGGCATCGTTAAGCTGAAGCTTTTCGAGTGCATCACGAAGATTTTCGTAGTCAGCACCGTCGGCGGGATAAACGCCGCAATAAACCATGGGGTTAACCTTGCGGTAACCGGGCAGCGGCTCTGCAGCGGGATTTTCAACGGTTGTTACCGTGTCACCCACTCTTGCATCACCAACGGTTTTGATTGATGCGGTTATATAGCCAACCTCGCCTGCGGTAAGCTCCGCACAGGGCTCGGGAAGGGTCGCTCTCATATAGCCCGTTTCAACAACGGTGAATTCCGCACCCGTTGCCATCATTCTCATAGTGTCACCGGGCTTGATTTTGCCCTCCTTGACACGAACATAAACAATAACGCCCTTGTAGCTGTCATAAACCGAGTCGAAAATGAGTGCACGAAGGGGCAAATCATCGTTTGCCACGGGAGGCGGAACATCCTTTACGATGCGTTCAAGCACCTGCTCAATGTTAAGACCCGTTTTAGCCGAAACTCTCGGAGCTTCGGAGCAGTCAAGACCGATAACATCCTCAACCTCGGCGGAAACTCTGTCGGGGTCGGCGGAGGGAAGGTCAATTTTATTGATAACGGGAACAAGCTCAAGGTCATGGTCAAGAGCAAGGTATGTGTTTGCAAGAGTCTGTGCTTCAACGCCCTGCGATGCGTCAACTATGAGCACCGCACCCTCGCAGGCTGCAAGCGAACGTGAAACTTCATAGTTAAAGTCAACGTGACCCGGGGTGTCAATGAGGTTGAGCACATATTCCTCGCCGTCTTCGGCAAGATAATTGAGCTTTACGGCATGAGCCTTGATTGTGATACCTCTTTCACGCTCGAGGTCCATTTTGTCAAGAAGCTGTGCCGTCATGTCACGCAGAGCAACAGACTTTGTTTTTTCGAGAAGTCTGTCCGCAAGGGTTGACTTGCCGTGGTCGATATGTGCAATGATGCAAAAATTTCTGATTTTATCTTTTGAAACTGCCAATGTAATTCTCCTAAATTATAAGTCTAAAACTTCTTCAAGCTTTCTGTCAACGCCTGTCTGACCTATCCACATATCCTCCCAGCGCTGACCTGCGATTTCTTCAAGACGCTTTTTGTCGCTGCCCGAAATTTCGCATGAACCTGTTTCATGCTTCTGTTTGATAACCTGCTGAATGAGCTCATGGTCTCTCTTTTTCATTTTATAGCGGAAGGTAAGGAAAAGGGAGATTGCCATGAATATTGCGGGAAGCCAGCTGACCGCAAGACGGATGCCGAGCTCGGCAGTGCCGGTAAGCATTTCATAGCTGGGATTGTTAACATCATAGCCCATATAGTAAAGCATATATCCGAGTGCACCGGAGGAAATGCTTAAGCTTGTCTTTTTGAGAAACGAATTGAAGGTTGAAATAACGCCCTCACGTCTTCTGCCCGTGATAAGCTCATCAACGTCGGTGATATCGGGCTGAATGTTGTTAACAACAAAGCCGGGACCCGAGAAGCCGAAGTTATAGAGTATTGATGCAAGATAAATAAAGAAAACGGGTGTTGCGGGAGTTGCAAAGCCGTTGATGAGCAAGCCTGCAATCATAAACGGAGTAAGCGCAAGACCGCAGAAACGTTTATCCATATAGCGGGAGAGGAAATAGTTGAAAGGTCCGCCTGCAACCTCGGCAACGCCTGCAATTGTCTGGAGCATTGCGAAATGACTGTATTTATCCGCTACGCTGCGAAGGAAAATCTGGTCGGCATCGCCATAGAAATTCCTTGCAAAGCTGTAGAACATTCCGATGAAGAAATACTGTCTGAAGGCTCTGTTTTTGAAAACCTGAATATATTCTTTGAAGAAATACGAAAAATTGAGCGGCGGATTAACCATGTCAACCGAGCTTTTTTCTTTGGTTGAAAAGAATGTAATAATCGGTGACCAGCAGAAATAGAGAATGAAACAAATGCCGCAAAGCAGATATTTGTTTCTGTCTGCCGCCGAAGGGTTATCAAGATTTGTTCCGCCGAGAACAATACTCATGAAAATGAATGACGGAAACATTCCAAACATATTGAATATGTATTCAACAATCTTATACTGTGTTCTCTCAAAATATCTCGGTGCAATGGTCGGAAGCATCGCCGCATGGGGAATATTCATCATGGTGTAGCCCGTGCTGTAAACAAACGAAGCCATGAGATACCAGATGAAAAGTGCGGTTGTGTTGCCCGTGCCGGAAATACCGAATGAATACCATTTCATGAAATAGCCGATAAGCAGAACGGGAAGTGCGGCGATAATCCAGACGCGGTGCTTACCGAAGCGTGACTTCGTTCTGTCGGTTATGAATCCCATTGCAAGGTCGGTTATTGCGTCAAACACACCTGCGATGGTGCTGATTGTGCCCGTCATTCGGGTGTCAAGACCTTCAACGTAATTAAGGAACTGCTGATGGTATTTGCTCAAAGGATTGGTAACGCCGCCGATGGTGATGTTCGCAACGTTGTAGCCGATAATGGGTCTTAAATATTCCCAGGTGTTGCCTTCGATGCCGACAACATCTTTGATTTTATTGCCCAAGCCCATGCGATGCCCTCCTGTTAAATATAATTATACCATAATATAATATCAAATTATAAAGTCAAGGTCAAGATAATTATAAAAAAAGCAGACACCGATTTGTGGTGTCTGCAAACTTCGATTATAAATCGCTCAAAACTTTAACGCATTCGTCAATTCCCAACGCACCGCTGTTAAGGCAGATATCATAGTGTCTTGCCTCTCCCCATTCCATTTCGGTGAAATGCTGATAATATGCCGCACGCTTCTTGTCCTTTTCTTTTATCAGCTTTTCGGGTGCAATGTCGGGATAGAGCTTTGCGATTCGTTCTTTTCTTTTGTCCATGTCGGAATAAATAAAAACATTGAAAACATCGTTTCTCTCACGCAGAATATAGTCCGCACATCTGCCGACTATTACGCAGGGTCCCTTTTCCGCAAGCTGATTAATGACCTTGACCTGTGCGTGCCAGATTATGTCATCCTTTGTCATGTTGCTGTAGAGATTATAGAGCGTAAAAATTGTTGACATTTTGCCGCTTGCCGATAAGTATTCTCCCTTTTTTTCAATTTCCTCTTTAAGTAAGCCGCTCTCAATTGCAACCTGCTCAACGATTTCCTTGTCATAGCAGGGAACACCGAGCTTTTTTGCAAGCTTTTCGCCGATTTCTCTGCCGCCGCTGCCGAATTCTCTGCCGATGGTTATTATTTTATCATACATAGCCATTCTCCTTTGGGTCAATTCAACCGCTTTTATTTTATTGTATCATATTATTCAAAAAATGCAAGAAAATATTGAAATACTTGTTCAATTATGATAAAATGCAATCACAAGGAGGTATGTACCATGAAAAAATTTTTCAGTCTGACTCTCACATTTGCAATTCTTGTTGTTTCAATTTTTTCCGTCAACGCTTTTGCCGCTTCACCAACCAAAACAGAAGCTCTTCTTGATAAAATGAACACCGCAAAGGAAGTTTCTGTTACAATAAGAACGGGAAAAGGCGGAGTTTACGGCTCTGATTACGGCGTAGCAAACACAATCTACGTCAAGGATAAAGAGCTTGCATATGACCTCAACAACGGCTTTGTTACGATGCGTGCTGTTATGACAGACGGCAAAATCGTCGGTTTTCTGCCAAAAATCCCCTTCTTCTATTTAAAAATCGCTTCTCCCTTTGTTGCAGGCGACGGTATGTGGAGCGCAATCAAAGGAATTTCCGACATAACGATGGGAATTCTCTATCATGTGGGCAACGGCACGGAAACCGTTGACGGCACGGAATATTACGTTGAAGAATTCAACGACAGAGAATATGTAACAAGCAAATTCTATTATGTCGGCGACGAGCTCAAAATGCTGCGTGTTGAAGATGTAAGCAAGAAAACAGTTCAGTACACCTATTTTGATAATATTTCATTTGAGGTTGATGACAGTGTTTTCGATACACCGATTTTCGCAATTGATCTGACTCCCATTCTCATGCTGTTCTTCTCATCGCTTCTCGGTACGCTTATTCCCGCATAACTTGAATAACAGGAGGTTTATAACGTGAAAAAGATTTTATCGGTTCTTTTATCCGCTTTGATTATTCTTTCCGTTTTCTCGGTCGGTGCGTTTGCAAATGAACAGACGAAGCTTGAAAAATGGGGAGAAACTCACGATCTAAATAACGGTATTTCTGTTAAAATACATACCCGCACGAACAACATACTCATCAGTCTTTTTGATGCAGTCATCCATGTCAAAGACGGTAAACTGGCTGTCGTTGCGGATTTAGACGGCAAGGAATTCAAAGCAGTCACAAAAGGCGATGCACTCTGCATTTTTATGACAAAGCTTCCGTTTTTCCACTATAAAATAAGCGGAGACCTTTTCGGCTCAATCGATTTGGATTTAACCCTTGAAAATACTTCTTTCGTAAAGAGCTATGAAGCTGAATACGAAGGAAAAACTCTCTATGTCGAGGAATACTTCTACGATGAAAACAGTCAGCCGATGACTTTCAAAGCTTATTTTGACGGAGATGAACTTATATACTTCGGCGCAGAAGAAAGAATTGGCGATATGGATTTTGAAATGTATTTTGAAATCCTTTCCTTTGAAGTTGATGACGAAGTTTTCGAAATGCCTTGGTACTCCATTGATGTCACCCGGCTTGTCGATTTTATTTTAATGCTCGGTATAGTTTCCTTATAATATTTCAAAAAACACGGCAGAGAGTTTAAGCTCCCTGCCGCTTTTTCATACCGTTTTCATCCGCAGTTTAAGATTATCGCTTATCATGGCAATAAATTCGCTGTTGGTCGGCTTGCCTCTCTCATTCTGAATCGTGTAGCCGAAATAAGAGCTCAAAACGTCAACATCTCCCCTGTCCCACGCAACCTCAATTGCGTGTCTTATCGCACGCTCAACTCTTGAAGGAGTTGTTTTGAAGGTTTTTGCAACTGTGGGATAAAGAATTTTTGTGACAGAGCTTATCATTTCACGGTTCTGAACAGAAAGAATTATGGCTTCCCTCAAATACTGATAGCCTCTTATATGGGCGGGCACACCTATCTGGTGCATAATCTGCGAAACAACAACCTCAAGGTCCTTGACTCCGCTGCGGTTTTCGCAAGACGAATTATGAAGCTCCGAAAACTGAATAATTCTCTCCGCCAGCATGGAAGGATTATAGGGTTTAAGGAAATAATAATCCGCTCCCGCTTTGAGAACTTCGTTTTCAAAACGCTGGTTGTCCGCTCCCGAAATGACCATAACAAGCGGTCTTTTTTCAAGCTTAAGGGAGTCCAGCTCCCTCAAAACTCCGAGAGCATCGAGCCTTGGCATAAAGCCGTCCATAAGGATTATATCGGGATTTTCGCCTGATTTGAGCTTTTCAATTATCAGCGTGCCGTCCTTTATGACGGTTGACACCTCAAAGCCGTTTGTGCGTAAAATTCCCGCAAGCTCATGGGCTGTTTCGCTTCCGTCCTCTGTTATAATTGCTTTCAACATTTTTCTCATGGGTATACCTCCGTTTGATTTAGTACACGGAGATATTACCATATTTTGCCAAAATTGTCAATAATTACCAATTGTGAAAATATCGCAAAATGTGACAAATTGCCACCTTTGATTACGACACATTTGCCAAATCCCCGCTTTTCAGCGTGTCCATCGTGTCCAGCATCCTCCCCGCAAAAATTCCGTAGCCTCTGTTGGGCTCGTTAACGAAAACATGAGTTACTGCACCCACAAGCATTGAGTTCTGGACTATCGGGGACCCGCTCATTCCCTGCAGAATTCCTCCGGTTTTTTCGAGCAGACGGGCATCGGTTACCTTTATTATCATATTTCTTGAGGAAGGGTCAGAGGAGGGATAGACCTTTTCAATTTCAATATCATAATATTGAGGTCCGCTGTCATCGATTGTTGTTATCATCTGCGCCTTGCCGGGTTTTACCTCGGTTTCAAGGGCAACGGGCAATGTTTTTGAGCCCGAGGGCTGCAAAAGCTCACCGAAAACACCCGTTTCATGATTAACACGAAGGCTGCCCAAGGCAACGTCCGAAAAAACTCCGCAAAGCTCGCCGGGATTGCCTGCACTGCTCTTGTAGAAGCCGTTAACTCTTGCCCTTACCCCTTCGCCGTTATTCAGCGGCATTATCTTGCCCGTGTCAACATCGCACACTCCGTGACCCAGACCCGCAAACATCATTGAACTGTCATCATAAAAGGTTACCGTTCCGATTCCTGCGGAGCTGTCACGCACCCATATGCCCGCCTTGTATTTTCCGTTGACGGACATTGCGGGTGTCAGACTCAATTCAAGCCTTTCGCCGCTGCGGTCAATTTTGATTGCAAGGGCTTTCCCCTGCGACTGCTCAACGGCATCGGTCAACTGCTGCGAGCTCAATGCGGCTTTTCCGTTGATATGGGTTATTATATCGCCGCATTTAATCCCTGCAGAGGCTGCCGGGTCTGCAGAGCCCGCTGACGTTGTTACGGAATCCATGCTCACAACAATTACACCTTTTGTATAAAGCTTTATTCCGAAAACATCACCGCCAAGCCCCACATACCGCCGCTTTGTTACGTTAACGGTTATATCCTTGACCGGAAACAGTTTCAAAGCGGTTATTTTTGATTTATATTCGGTTTTTGAATCCATCGTTCCCGCTGCCCTGACCTGCTCACCCTCCTCTGCCGAATAAAAAGAACCGAAATCAATTTCATCCGTTTCGGTTATATTGAACTCATCGGGCAGGGTCTGCGTGCCGTAAATAACGGCGGAATAAACCGCGATGCACAAAGCAAGAAGTGACAGGGAAAGAGCTTTAAAAAAACGCTTCATATTTCACCTCCGTGTCTGATTTTTGCTTCGCTCATTTGCGAAGCACTAATAATTTGCACCGCAATGAGCCGATTAAAACACGGATAATTACCCCGTAAAATTTTTTCTCATATTCAAATTTTTATTTGTTGACATATACCCCATGGGGGTATATAATAAAATTGAGGTGAGGACAAAATGAATAAAGAATGCTGCTGTGTCAAAACAAAAGAAAGAACAGATGAAGAATATAAAAAGCTTATCCACCGTCTTAACAGAATCGAGGGACAAATCAGAGGGATTAAGAGCATGATAGAAAACAGTGCATACTGCACCGATATTCTTATGCAGTCATCGGCAGTAACAGCCGCAATGAACGCTTTCAACAAAGAGCTTCTTGCAAATCACATCAAAACCTGCGTTGCCGACGATATCCGAAACGGCAAGGATGAAACAATTGACGAGCTTGTTGCAACTCTGCAAAAGCTGATGAAATAGAGGTGAAAAATGAAACAGTTTAATGTTACGGGCATGAGCTGTGCCGCCTGCAGTTCAAGGGTTGAAAAGGCGGTTTCAAAGCTTGACGGCGTTGAGTCCTGCTCCGTCAGCCTTTTAACAAATTCAATGGGCGTTGAAGGCTCTGCAACGGATGCCGAAATAATAGCCGCCGTTGAAAACGCAGGCTACGGTGCATCCCTCAAAGGAGCTTCACAGGAAACAAAATCAAATCAAAACGAAGAAATGCTCAAGGACAAGGAAACTCCCGCACTCAAAAAACGTCTTTACACTTCGTTGGGATTTCTTGTTGTTTTAATGTATTTTTCAATGGGACACATGATGTGGGGATTTCCCATGCCTTCATTCCTTGCGGAAAACCATGTTGCAATGGGTCTTTTGCAACTGCTGCTGACCGTTATTATAATGGTTATAAACCAAAAATTCTTTATAAGCGGCTTCAAGGGTCTTGTTAACAAATCGCCCAACATGGATACGCTTGTCGCCCTCGGGTCGGGTGCATCGTTTGTGTGGAGTGTATACGCACTCTTTGCCATGACTGCCGCACAGCAGGCAGGTGACCATGCAAAAGTTGCGGAGCTCATGCACGAATTCCGGTTTGAATCGGCAGCAATGATTTTAACTCTCATAACCGTGGGCAAAATGCTTGAAGCCCGCTCAAAGGGCAAAACCACCGATGCACTAAAAAGTCTCATGAAGCTCGCACCGAAAACCGCAACGGTAATCAAAGACGGAAAAGAAATTTCTGTTCCCGTTTCGGAGGTTAAAAAGGGTGATATTTTTGCCGTGCGTTCAGGCGAAAGCATTCCCGTTGACGGAATTATTCTTGACGGCACAGCTGCGGTTGACGAATCCGCTCTGACGGGTGAAAGCATTCCCGTTGACAAGGCTGCGGGTGATACGGTTTCGGCAGCTACTATAAATCAGTCGGGCTATATCAGATGCGAGGCATCGAGGGTCGGAGAAGACACAACACTTTCGCAGATTATAAAAATGGTCAGCGATGCGGCGGCAACAAAAGCTCCCATTGCCAAAATCGCAGACAAGGTTTCGGGAATTTTCGTTCCCGCCGTCATAACGATTGCCGTTATCACAACAATAATATGGCTCATTGCGGGTGAAAGTTTCGGCTTTGCCCTTGCAAGAGGAATTTCCGTGCTTGTCATAAGCTGTCCCTGTGCACTCGGACTCGCAACGCCCGTTGCAATCATGGTCGGAAGCGGTGTAGGTGCAAAAAACGGAATTTTGTTCAAAAATGCCGTTTCGCTTGAAGAAACAGGCAGAGTTAACATTGTTGCTCTTGACAAAACAGGCACGATTACAAAAGGCGAGCCCAAGGTCACCGATATTGTTCCCGAAAACGGCGTAAATAGTGATGAATTGCTGCAAATTGCGGCATCAATCGAAAGAAAAAGCGAGCATCCGCTTGCAAAGGCGATTAATTTTTATGCTGATGAAAACCAAATTTCAATTAACGAGGTTCAGGATTTCACCGTGCTTGCAGGCAACGGCTTAAAAGCAACGCTTGACGGAGCGGAAATTCTCGGCGGAAGCCTTAAATTCGTTTCAGAAAATGCAGACGTCAGCAGCGAGCTTAACGAAAAAGCACAGAAGCTTTCCCTTGACGGAAAAACCCCCATGCTTTTTGCAAAAAACGGCAAAGCTCTCGGTATCATCGCCGTTGCCGACGTTATCAAAGAGGACAGTCCCAAGGCAATAAAAGAGTTGCAGAATATGGGAATCCGTGTTATCATGCTCACCGGTGACAACGAAAAGACCGCCAATGCCATAGGCAAGGCGGCGGGCGTTGACGAGGTTATTGCAGGCGTTTTGCCCGACGGCAAGGAAAGCGTTATCCGCTCTCTCAAAAAGCAGGGCAAGGTTGCCATGGTCGGTGACGGAATCAACGATGCCCCTGCCCTTACCCGTGCGGATATCGGAATTGCAATCGGTGCGGGAACGGATATCGCCATTGATGCAGCGGATATTGTTCTGATGAAAAGCAGGCTGACAGACGTTGCGGCGGCAATCAGACTCAGCCGTGCAACATTGCGAAACATTCACCAGAATCTTTTCTGGGCATTCATCTATAATATTATAGGCATTCCCCTTGCGGCGGGTGCGTTTATCCCCGTTCTCGGCTGGAAGCTGAACCCGATGTTCGGTGCGGCGGCAATGAGCCTTTCCAGCTTTTGCGTTGTATCAAATGCCCTGCGGTTGAATTTCACAAAAATTCATTCCGCAAAGCATGACAGAAAAATAAAATCAAAAACAAAGGAGATAAAAAACATGGAAAAGACAATGAAAATCGAAGGTATGATGTGCGGTCACTGCGAGGCAAGAGTAAAAAAAGTTCTCGAAGCTCTTCCCGAGGTTGACTCCGCTCTTGTTAGCCACGAAAACGATACCGCCGTTGTAACACTCAACGCTCCCCTTGCCGACGAAGTTCTCAAAAGCACCGTTGAAGAACAGGATTATAAGGTTATCGAGATTAAATAAGCCATGAAAAATATTGTTTTAATCGGTATGCCCGGTGCGGGCAAAAGCACAATCGGCGTTCTGCTTGCGAAATCAACTCTCATGGATTTCACCGACACGGATTTGCTCATTCAGAAAAAATATTCCTCTGCCCTTTGCGATATCATAAACGAAAAAGGCATTGATGAATTTCTGAAAATCGAAAATGACGTTATCTGTGAAGCCGAATTTCACAACTGCGTTGTTGCAACGGGCGGAAGTGCGGTTTACGGCGAAAAAGCCATGGAAAAGCTGAAAAATTCAGGCACGGTTGTTTATCTTAAGGTTGATGCGGCGGAGCTTAAAAAACGCATAAACAACATTCATACAAGAGGCATCGCAATGAAGGAGGGCACAACCATTGACGAGCTTTATTCCGAAAGAGCACCTCTTTATGAAAAATACGCTGACATAACCGTTGACTGTGCATCGCTCACCCCCGAGCAATGTGTTGATGAAATAATCAGAAGCATATAAAAAGAAAGACTGTGTCAGGTTGAACACAGTCTTTTTGCTTATCGGTTGAGAATGTAAACCGCAAGATTGAGATAGCCCGCAAAGGTTACCCAAACAAGATAGGGAATCTGCAGATATGCCGCAACGGGTTTTATCCGGTAATATTTTATTATTGTTAACAGAATCAACGCCCAGAGTGCAACCAGCCATACAAACGCAAACAGATATGCCTGCATATTGAAGAAAATTATACTCCAGAAAAAGTTAAAAAACAGGCTGACGGCGTAAACAATTAGTGAACTTCTGACTTCTTCGGGTTTTTGGGCTTTTTCTTCATAAATCATTGCCGCACTTATTCCCATAAGCACATAAAGTATTGTCCACACAATGGGAAAAAGAATTGCGGGCGGTGCAAGGGGCGGCTGCTCAATGCGTGAATAGATATCCATGTTTCCGCTCGTTAAAAGCGCGGAAAGTCCGCCCACACCAAGGGCAATTACAATTGAAATTACATAGGGTTTAATTTTCTTCCACATAAACTCACCTCGTGATATTTTATGATGTTCAATTCCGCAATAGACCAAAATGCTTTCAGAAGCATCTGTATTTATGAAGGCACTTTTAATAATCCGAAAAATGTGATATAATTTTACAAGACATAAAAGAGAGGTACTGCCATGAAATACAAATTTGTTGCAAGCAATCTGCATTTTGACACATCCAAGCTCAAAAAATTAAAGCACAAAGAAATCCTCGGCGTTTTTATAATTGATTTTGACGATTCGAACCGTGAGCAGATTTACAACGATATAATCAACGCCCTTCTTCCCCGTGATATCATTCTCGGGAATGATATCAATGTTCTCGGAAATGACGGATTTGTTTATATCGTTAACGAAAGAGGAGTCAGCAATCCCCGAAAAATTCCTCTTTACTTTCCGAGAGTTCTCGCTTTCAATATAACACGAGGCAAAAAGAACAGCAAATCCGCAAAATACATTAAATCTGCGTTAAAAGAACATGCAAAAACCGAACATATTTCGAAGCCTTCTCTTTCAGAATATAAAAAAGGTGAATTTTTTGACAAGGAAAACGGGCTTTGCTTTTCTTACCGCGTCAGACCCGCAAAGGATAAAAACAAACCCGTTGTTCTGTTTTATCACGGTGCAGGATGTATAGGCAAAGAAAACTTCAAACAGCTTTACGAATTCGGCGTTGTCAGAAAAAAGTTTTCTGAACTTGACTGCACTGTTATACTCCCGCAGGCACCCTGCATCAGCCATTCCGAAAATTCCGTTGCCCGCAGATACACAGACTCCGTAAAAAAGCTTGTTGACCGAATTTCAGCTGAAACAGAAGCCGATAAAAGCAGAATATATGTTTTCGGCACATCCTTCGGCGGCTTTTGCACATGGTATTCAGCTTGGAAAAATCCCGATTATTTCGCCTGTGCCATGCCGGTTATGGGCTGCTTTTGGGAAGCTGTTCTTTCGGACAAATATGATCTTGCAAAAATGAAGGATGTTCCTATGTGGGTTGCCCATTCCTCCGACGATGATAATGTTGTTGTCGAAAGCGATGACAAATGCGTTGCACGGCTTAAAGAGCTTGGTGCAGATATAAAATATACCCGCTGGGATAAATACGGTCATAAAATGTGCAACAAATTCTACCGCAAAGAAAACTGGATTGACTGGATGTTCAGCCAAAGCCTAAAAAACAGAAAAAACTGAAACGCAGCTCTTAAAAGACATTATAAATCCCGAAAATTGCTCAACAGAATCGCCTCTCTTTCAAGGGAGGCGGATTTTGTGAAGCAAAAGACGGAGGGGTTATCATTAAAAATCTTTTACAAATCAATGTTTTTCACAAAATCCGATACTCTCTCAGTCACTCCGTGACAGCTCCCTCAAGAGTGAGCCGAAACATCAAATTACTTTTTGGCAAATTTCAAGTTTATCGACAGTCAGAAAAGACCGCCTTGAAAGCGGTCTTTTTTCATCAACCTACGGTTGAAAATTCTCGTTTATGCGGTTATTGATTTTACATTCTGACGCTGATATACTTTAATCGAAAAGAACGTTCTTCAACTTTTTGAAATGAGGAAAACATATGGAACTTTTAATCGGAAACAAAATCAGAGAATTAAGAAAATCAATGCATATGACGCAGGAGCAGCTTGCCGATGCGGCAGGGGTTTCATTTCAGGCGGTCAGCAAATGGGAAAACTCCATTGCCCTGCCCGACATCACGCTTGTGCCCTTGCTTGCAAGCATATTCAAAGTTACAATCGACGAGCTTTTCGACTACAGCAACGCCGAAATGCAGAAGGAAATCGAAAAAATGTGCTTCATGTCATACGAGGTGCGTGAGGATAATCCCGACGAGGGCAGAAGAATAATAGAAGAAGGGCTCAAAAAGTATCCCGAAAACGATATTCTTCTCAACAACCTGCTCTACTGCATGAATTATTCTCTCAACCCCGACGAAACTATTGCCGTTGCATCGAAGCTCATTGATAAAACGAAAAATTTTGAAGTGAAATATGATGCCCTGCGTTTTCTCGCATATGCCTATAACGCAAAGGGTGACAAGGAAAGTGCCGTTGCCGCCCTTGAGCAGATTCCCGAAATATATTTCACAAAGCTTTCTGAAATGGCATTCATCCTTGACGGCAAAGCAAAATACGATGCAGCCGAAAAACAGAAATGGCTTTCGTTTGAAACCCTTCTGCAGATGCTCTGGAAGATTGCCGAATGCCATGAGGATGAAGGCAATTCCGAAGCGGCAATCAGCGAAGCCGAAAAAGCACTCGGCTTGATAAATGCGTTTTCGTCGGAAGAAAAAATCGGAAGATTTGAAAATTATACCGAGTTTTTCAAAAAGCAGATTGACAGAATGAAATCATAAAGCTAAAGCGGCTGTTCCGAAAAACAGCCCCTCATTTTTTTAAAATTCGTAATTCGGTTTAACAACCTTGCCCGTCTTTGCAGACTCAACTATCGAAAGGCAGACCTCAACGGTCTTTGCACCCTCCCTTGCATCGGTTGCAACAGGCTTATCGTTGAGAATCGCATCGGCAAAAACCTCAAACTCCTTGACGGCGTTGTGGTTGTTGACCGTAACCTCAACCGTCTGCGGCTCCTGCGTAACGCCTTCTTCATCGGTAACAAAGAGTGTCATCGTGGGTGAAGTGTTGTCGCAGATAAGAGTGCCCTTTGTTCCGTAAATGACCGTACGCATGGTGTAATCACGCTTGCAGCCCGTTGAAACAAAAACCTTGCCCGCAACGTTCTCATCAAATTTCATGATTGCAATTGTTGCGTCATCATATTCAACCTGCGGCAGAAGCTTATGTGTTCCGTACGCAAAAACTTCTTTCGGGTCACCCGCAAGCCAGCGGAGAAGGTCAACCGCATGGCAGCCTCCGCCGATAACGCCGTGACGCTTCGGGTCGGAACGCCAGTTATCGACTATCTTCATATAGTCATGGGCATATTCCGACTCAACAAAATAAATTTCTCCGATTGTGCCAGACTCAATGATTTCCTTTGCTTTTTCAAAAGCGGGAGTGAATCGGCAAATCTGACCGACCATGAATTTACAGCCCGATTCATCGGCAACTCTGACAATTTCCTCAACATCCTCACGGGTGAGTGCAAGAGGCTTTTCGCAGAGCACGTGCTTGCCTGCACGAAGCAAATCGCAGCTCACTTTTTTGTGCTGCTGGTCGGGAATGGCAACGGTAACAACGTTGATATCCTTATTATTTACAATGTCCATATAGTCAGTAAAACGTTTTTCTTCGGGAATGCCGTATCTTTCGCCTGCGGCACGGAGATTTTCTTCATCGCTGTCACAGATTGCGGCGATTTCCGCTCCGTAGCTCATTGCACCCTCAAGGTGGCACATTCCGAATTTCATGCCGATATTGGCAACCACAAGCTTCTTTTCCATAGTCAGTCTCCTTATAAGAATTCGATAACGAGATTTTACAATAATCACGAACAAATGTCAATGCGGGACAAAAAATATAATTTTGTGATTTACCGATTCGATTTTGATAATTTGGACCCTTTATCAAAAAGAAGCCGTTATTGCATTACGTAAAAGATCGGTGTATAATAAAACGGCAAGAACATTGCAGAAATTTTCATTCGGAGAAAAGGGATATGAAAACCGATATATTAAAACAAAATGAAAACAGTTGGAATGCGTTGGCTGAAGATTTCTTCGGTGTAACAGCTTTGCCTATACTTGGCTGTTCAATTCCGACAGAGGATGAACTGCACCTTTTCCCCGACCTTAACGGCAAGGCTGTGTTTGAAATGGGCTGCGGCAGCGGTCATTCGCTCAAATGGTGTGCAGAACACGGTGCAAAAGAGCTTTTTGGTCTTGATATTTCCGAAGAACAGCTTAAAGCTGCCAAGAAATTACTCGGAGAAAACGGGTATTCCTGCACACTTTTTCATCAGCCTATGGAAGATAACACAAACATTCCGCAGAACTATTTTGATGTTGTTTATTCAATATACGCAATCGGTTGGACTACCGACTTTGAGAAAACAATAAAGAATGCTGCATCTTATTTGAAACAAGGCGGCACATATATTTTCTCTTGGGACCATCCGCTTCTGCATTGCGTTGATTTGGAAAGCGTTGCTATTTCGGGCGGTAACAGAACCGTTGCAACCGAAGAACGTATATTATTCAGCGGCAACTATCTTGAGGAAGATTATTACACTTTCGAAAAATATGGTAATCCTTTAACTCTGCAAAACCGTAAGCTTTCAACATACATAAACACCCTTGCAGACGCAGGCTTTGCTGTTGAAAGAGTAGTTGAAGAAACAAGCGAAAAGGTTTTGGGAAAGTCAGCAGGATTTAATTCGGGTTACTATGCCGATTTCAAAGCCAAGCATTTTCCGCTGTCGATTGTTATTAAGGCAAGAAAGCTTTGATTTTGATTGTATATAAAAAAGGATTACACGAATCGTGTAATCCTTAATTTGGCTGTTACAAACAATTTAACAACCAATATTTTTGATACGGTTACATTATTTAGATTTGCTATAATATACAACACCAGAATATTTTCCGTCTTTGTTTAGTCTTCTGTTTGCAATATATCCGTCCTTTTTAAATCCCGCTTTTTCCATTACTCTGAATGATTGCACATTAAGTTCGTTGCACGAGCATTCAACCAAGTAATAGCCACGATTATTTAACAAATGGTCAGCAACTGCTTTTAATGCTTCGGCAGCGTAACCATTTCCCCAATAGTTATATCGTACTGTATATCCTACGTTGCAATAGTTATGCTTCTTAACAACGGTATTAACATCAATATTGCCGACAACTTCACCCGTGGATTTCAATTCCATAACCCACTTCTCGTATTTATTATCATCAGCCTCGCTTATCCATTTTCTGATACATTCCAACTCTTCATCTTTTGTCAAAGCAGGATATTTAATATATTTTGCCAATCTTTCATCCGTTATGATTTCATAAATAGCATCAATATCACTTTCTTTGTATCGTCTTAAAATAAGTCTGTTTGTTTCAATTCTTGGGCTTAACATTTTAATACTTCTCCAAATCATTTTAATTTTATCAAATATTCATTAGCAGACTTCAACATTTCTTTTGAGTTATCAAAAGCAAGTTCATCCAAAGCCTCTTCAAATGGAAGAATTAGATATCCCTGACATCAAAATAACAAATACATTTTATGTCAAAATACGCTCTATGTCAATCAATCTATAATAGAATATCGGATAAAGTAAAACACCGTCGGGAAAAATCTCGGCGGTGTTGTTCTTTCCGTGATTTAATATTATTCAAATAAAATTCAGATAAGCCAAAAATCCGAACGCATCGTTATTGATGACAAGGTTCAGATAATCAAACTTCATCCTCGTATAATTTTTATTGTGCTCGTTGTGTGCCGCTTGTTTGTTAAATACGTTGTGCATTGTTCCCACGCCCTAAAAACAGTCCACAGGACTGTTTTCTTAACGGGCTTTCGAATCCTTAATTTGGTGGAATTGTTAATAACAGAATTATTTTAAGTGATATTCCGACTTCGTCGGAGTGATATATTTTGCTGACACAAAATGTGATATTTCTGCTACGCAGAAGTGATATTATATTCGCTATAAAATAAAACTCGCGAAGCGAATAATACTGTGCAAAGCACAATAACACTGCGAAGCAATATAACTCGACGCAAGGCGAATATAACTGACAAAAAGCACTTGCTTTCGCAAGTGCTTTTGTCTGGTGGCAGTGTGTCAAATAAACACGAACCTTTTTCCAGTTCTTCCAAAGAGAGAATATTCGCTCCCTTACGGAAGTTAAAAAAGAACTCGATCCTATCATCATATAGTATAACTGAATTTACAAAGCTGTCAACAAGTTTCTGACGATTTTTGAGTAATGCAGAATCCATTTTTCTGAAACGGTAAAACCAATATTTGATATAATCAGGCTCGAGCAAGGGGTGTTCAATTTTCTCTTTTGAAATCTGATTTTCAAGCTCTTTTCTCTGTTCCTCAAGTTCATCAAGTCGCTCTTTTGTTGAATCTGTAAATATACCTTTTTCAATGGCTTTCAGAATATTGCTGATGCTGCTTTTAACTTCTCTGAGGTTTTCGTTGAGAAGTTTTAATGTTGAGCTTTCTTTTCGCTGATACTCCATAACCATTCTTGTCAGATCATCAATCAGCTTATCATCCCATATTACTTCAAGAATCTGATTTATGACAATATCCTCAATCCAATCCTTTTTGACGGCTTTTTTATCGCATTTGCCGTCACGCTTTGCGGAATAGCATTTATAATAGCGATATGTTGTTTTATTTCTTGAAGTACCGCTTTCGCCAAGCATAAAGGTCATACACTTTCCGCAGTAGAGCTTTGTTGAGAGAATATAATCTTCAACCGCCTTGTGCTTTCCGGGTGACTTCCTGTTAATCTCAATCTTCTTCTGCACACGGTAAAACAAATCTTCAGGAACAATGGCGGGAATGCCGTTAGGAGTAACAATTTCTCTGTAAGCATATTCGCCGATATATCTTCTGTTTGTAAGCATTGTTGAAATGCAGTTTACATTGAGTTTTGTGCCGCGTGTGTTGCGTAAACCCTTTGTATTAAGGTGATCAGCAATAGTCTGCATTGTTTCTCCCGAATCATACATTTCAAAGGCTTCGAGAACAAACGGAGAGGTGTCGGGATTAATTTCAAAATGCTTTTCTTTATTTATGACATAGCCAATAGGAACTGTTCCACCGTTAAAGCGGCAATCCAAGGCGTTGTCGGTCTGACCTCTTATAACCTTTTCAGCAAGCTCAACCGAATAATATTCCGCCATACCCTCAAGTACAGATTCAAGAATTATACCTTCTGCACCTTGTGAAATAGCTTCAGTAGCAGATAACACTCTGACGCCGTTCTTTTTGAGAGCGTGCTTGTAATGTGCCGAGTCGAAACGGTCACGGGCAAAGCGGTCAAGTTTCCACACAAGCACATAATCAAACTGCCTTTTTGCACTGTCCTTAATCATTTTCTGAAAATTGCTGCGGTTGTCTGCTGTTTTCGCAGTTTTGGCACGGTCTATGTATGTTCCTATAACCTGAATGCCGTTTCTTTCAGCGTACTTATAGCATTCACGAAGCTGACCCTCAATAGATTCCTCTCTCTGTCCGCTGCTTGAATATCGGGCATAAATTACAGCTTTTACAGTTTCCATATTAATTTCACCTCTTTCATTTTGATTTTATGGAATTTGTTTTCCTTCTTCAATTATATTTTAACTCCAGCACAAACTTAAGTCCACGTGTAAAGGCGCACAAAGATTCTTTGCAGATTCGATACATGGCCCGTTACATGCGCACAAAAAACAGGAACACCCGCAGGTTTTCGCCTGCGGGCTTGTTGTTTAATACTCGGTTTCGTCGTAATCTTCATCTTCGTATTCGTCGAATTCATCCTCAATAAAATCACGAAAATAGAATTCATCAGGATCACGATATCCGACAAGCTTGCCGAGAAATCTGATTTTATCTGTAAAAACTGTTACAGGTTGATATGCATCATCCTCAAAATACAGTTCGCACTTTCCGTCTTTTTCGTTTGTAACAAAAGCCGGAATAATAACTCCGTCCAGTTCAACTGCCTGATAATCGCCGAAATAAACTTCATCAGGATCATATTTGATTATATAACCCTCTTCAATTCCGTGATTAGCAAAGCTGCTGTCCCTGATAACAAACTCATTCTTGCGAAGTGCCACGGGTTCGAGTTCATCATCGAGTAAATAATAATCACGTTCATACTCGGTAAGAATATCGCTCAAAGACGATGCACCAAGGCTTTTTTGAATTGCTGTCATTACGGCATAAGGGAAAATGCAATTGACGTACGGATTCTTGTCAAAGAAACACAGGATTTTTTCTTTCTCAAATCCATATTTCTTTGAAATGTTTTCGGCAATAATTTCTTGAAGATGATTTTTCAAATGAAACAACTCCTTGTGTTTTTATTACAGAAGACATATTTCCTCTGCAGAATAATTGTACCAGGAGTCGATTGGAAACGTCAACGCGTGAAACGTACAAAGATTCGGCTCTGCGGCCGGTGAAAGCGCACAAAAACTCCTTGCATATACAAAAAAGCACCTCTGCATAAACAGAGATGCTTTTCATATTAGATTGCGTTGAATTTAGAAAATCGAGCCAAAGAAATCAAAGATTCCCTTGAAAAAGCCCGTGATTGTAGCAATAATGCCCGTTATGCCCGAAACAAGCTTTTCAAAAAGGGTAGGTTCAACAGGCTCTTCTTCCTCAACAAGAGGTTCAAGTTCATCAGGGTTTACATTGAAATGAACAGCCTTGACAGGTGCCTTGATTTCCGGTCTGCCTTCGTAAGGGTATTCAAGCCAATTGAAGTTTGTTACAGCCCAATTATTTGTAGGATCAAGAGTTGATGTATGGTTCCATACAACTATATCGTTCCACTGTTCTTCTGTGCCAGTGTAATAAAGCTCAATGTTATCAGTAAGACTAAATGCTTCAACGTGAATCGATTTCACACTGGTGGGGATAACAACTCTCTTGAGCTTTCCATTGTTTCTGAATGAGTTATATTCAATTGAAGTAACAGTGTCGGGGATTGTTATGCTTAATGTTGGCAAAGAATCAAGAGACAGCGTTCCAGCTCCAGCGTTTCTTACCTTTGTTACTGTTTTTCCTTCAAGAGCAGAAGGAACAACAAGGTTTTGATCAACTTCTCCGTTGTTACTCATAATATACAATGTACCATCATCAAGTTCCCTGTAAAGCCACTGATCATTTTCTTTTGAAACAATCCAGTTCATGTCGGAAGCAAAACGCCACACTGTACCGTTATCATCCACATAAAGATAGTTCTCATCATAATCCCACATTTCTTCTTCCGGAAAATCACCGCCGGTATAAATTCCGAGTTTGGCTGCTTCCATTACGAAAGCGTCCTGTACGCCCTGATTTCCGATTGGTGTTCCTGTGTGAGGAGCTGCAAATGCAGTCATGGGGATAGCCGCAACCATAAGAACAGCAAGAATTACGGCAATGAGTTTCTTAAAGTTTTTCATAGGTGATCTCTCCTTCTAAAATTTAGCATCTTGTGCTTTTCAATCTTGAGACGATATTAAATTCAAATCGGTTCATTTTGATTTGAAAATTCTGCCTCCATAAATTAAGACGATTGAGATTTTAAAAAGTTACAGCATATTACCCCCTAAAAACAAAAAGTGCGCAGCCGAAGCTACGCACGAAAAACACATAGCTCCAATTGCTGCTACACAAATTTTCTCATAACACAAGTATGCGAAATAGAGCATGTATTTTTACCTTAGTAAAATACACACTTGTGTTTTGAGATATTCAAATTTGTGTAGCACCCATAGTATAACACCAAAACCAAAATAATTCAACCTAAAAATAAATCATCATATGACGACACTTTGTCATATGACAATCTTCATATATGACAATACCCTGAAGTAAACAGAATTACTGTTCGCTTCAAGGATTGTATAAAGCAGTTTTGTGCGTGATTATTCGTCACACATAAAGCTGCTTTTTTCATTTTGAAATTTAGAGGGCACATAAAATGACATACTTTACCAAAGAACACTTTTTGAATTCCCGCTTTTCAAAGCAAAAGTGTTCCGCAAAAACACGTAGGAGGTCAGGCTGTGTTTTTGCAAAAATCGAGTTTTTCGCACCCCCGCTTGAGCGAATAAAACGAGATTTTCATAGCCGGCAGTTAAATCTGAATTAGCATAACCGTCGGCTTTAAGGTGTCCGCAGACACCCTCTGCCCCTCCGGCATAAGGAGCCCGTACCATTTTCTCTGAAAAATGGTATAACGGGCTATACCATTTTTTTCGCGGGGCGAAATCGTATGAAAAGAACAAAGCCAAATTGAAAGGAATGATGCTTATTGAACATGGAGAAAATTCAAATGAATGCCGTTTATCGTATACTTGATCACAACGGCAGAAGCGATTCTGAGAGAAGCCGTAACAGAAAAAACGAGAACATAGATCCTACTCGCTCACATCTGAACTACAATCTCGCCGCCAAAGTTCAGCCTATGCAGCCTTACGAATACTACAAAAAACGTATTAGCGAAATATACGTTCACGGAAATGCAAGTGTAGGAATCGTCAGCTGGGTAATAACAAAACCTAAAACGTTACCCGAAAATGAAACCGAAGATTTTTTCAAAGCGGCATATGAATTCTTCGAGAAAAAACACGGTAAAGAAAACATAGTTTCAGCATACGTTCATATGGATGAAACCACACCGCATTTGCATTTTTGTTTCGTGCCCGTAGTCATTGATGAAAAGAAGGGTGAAAAGCTTTGTGCAAAAAAACTTACAACAAAAAAATATTTGGACAAGGCACACCCTGAAGCAGGAAAATATATATCAAATGCACTTGGTCATCACGTTGATATAATCAACGAAGCAACCAAGGAAGGCAATAAATCACTTGAAGAATTCAAAAGGGGCAAAGCTAAAGAGGATTTGGAAAAAGCAAAAGTAATTCTTGAAGAAGCAAATGAATATAAAGCTGAGCTTGAAAAAACACGTGATGAATATGAAGCAAAAGTTTCTACAATTAATGAGATTCAAAAAGAATCAGAATTCTTCAAATCGGCAAACATAAGACTTCATGAGCCAACACCAAATGATCCCGAATGCTATTACATAGTACCCAAAGAAACCTTTGTAAAGTTTTATCAATCCGGTATTACAATAAATGCATTCTCAACAGAACAAAAAAAGATGATGAATGCCATTGAAAAATACTCAGAAATAGAAAAAGAAAATAAAGAGCTCAAAAGACAAAACGCATCTCTATATATCGACAACAAAATTCTGAAGAATGCATTGGATAAGGCCAACAAATATATAAGAAGAATAAAAATAGTTCTTGAAGGTCTTTCTCAAGTTTATGAAAAATTTAAAGAAAATTTTGAAAAAGCAGTTTCGGTGGCAAAAGAATATGACAAAGAAGGAATTATTGACGAAAAAGAATTTGCGGAAATTAATTTAAACGACGATTACGAACATTAAAAACTATGAGGAGAAATGTATATGCAAAAGAATCCGACAGAATATGCTGTCGGAGAGATTAAGAATGAAAATGAATTTGAAAGACCTGAAATTCCAAAAGAGGTCATCAGTGAACTTGCAAGATTTTTCTTGCCGGATATAATTGCTTTTTTTGAAAGCGAAGAAGGAAAACGTGAATATGAAGAATGGAAAAATAATAATAAAAAATAATCTCTTGGCAACAAAAGCACACCGCCGCTGCACATTGTGTAGCGGCGAAGTTTATAATATAATTCATAATATTTTTTCATTTAAATTGAAATGATTGTAAAATTATGATATACCAGGTGGTTGGCTTTGGTATACTGCATTACCCACTTGTGCGCACTTGTTGGGAAACGTCCCAAACCCTTTAACAATTTCAGAGAAATTGGCTACGTATAGATGGTGCTGAAATGCCATTAGTGTCCGAAAATATCCGCACACATAGCATCGACATCTTGCGCTGTCATTGCGTAACGGTTTCTCCCCAAGACTTCTTCTCGCGTCTCAAAATCTATCATTTCAAACACAGCAGAAATGTTATTTGGAACATCCATATCGTTATCTCGGTCTCCAATAAACTTTACGAAATAGTTTTCCAAGACATATAAACCTGCAAGAGCATTCACTACATTTTTAAGATTTGCTTTTCGATAGTTATGTACTCTTTTGTGTTTGACATTGTTGTATGGTGTCCACCAATCTGGAGATTTGTAATCTGGAGCCTGCTTCCAATTAGAGAATGGTTGAAGTTCTACATCTTTGAACTTAACTTTTTGAGCAATGATATTTGTCCAAGTCTGTAAGATGGTTGGTGTGTATCCGTGTTTCATATCATCAGCCGTAGGATTGCCGAATTCCGTGCAGATACTTTTAAGAATAACATCAACTTCAGAGCAGATTGCTTGGTACTGTTTTATAAACTCGTCTGAAAAAGTCAAGCTATTCCCCAAATCATCGTGTTCAATTCCATCGTATAGATAATTCTCGCCCAATTCAAAACTGACATATCGTTCTGATTGCAAGAAATCCTTTTCTAATACCAAATAATATTCCCAATGATGTTTACAAAACTCTTTCCGATTCATAAGACCACACCACCTTTTTGTTGTTCTTTAAGATGTAAATTTACCGATTAACCACAGAACACCGATTATTATCATTATCCACAGCAGCACCGAACCCGAACAACCACCGCCACTGCTGCTCCCACCAGAACTTGTACTTTTAAACGCATGGAAGTCATTCATATCAGGCATATTTTATTTCCCCTCTATACTACCCAAATGCTTTTTCAAATTTGTCTCTGTTATAGCTTCTGTGTAAGGCCACGCAACTAATTTTAAGCCATTAACTTTACACAATTCCTTTTTCCGTGCATCTAATTTTTGTCTATAAGCAAATGCTTCTTCGCCACCGAAAAAATCAATACTTTCATAGTGCTGAATACCTTGATATTCAATACCAACGTTTAAGCTCGGAATATAAATGTCTAAGTTTTGAGGCTCGAGCCATCGTGGACGAAATTGGAAAAGAGCATCAGAGTATTTCTTTTTCACTAAAGTAAATAGCGATTGTTCAGATTTCCACTTTGACAGTATAATTCCATCTGCAACCATTTGACTATGCAGTTGCTTAATATCATCCCGCCATACCCCAGATTTGTCTGCTAAATAATCTCGTGCTTTCTCATACATACCTTGTAAAAAAGGTAATAAGACTTCCCAGAGATTATAAAATATTTCATATTCATCACTAAAGTATCCCAAACGAATAAGCATTTTCGTTACTCTTCTGGATTCCAAAATAATTCTTGGATTCGTATCACGTCTAATGGCTACTCCTTGGAAATGAACTAAATTCGAATTTGCCCGATTTAAATGTCTAATTGGTTGCCCTTCAAATTGCAGACACTCAGCATAGTACATAAGACCTCTGCCGAAAAGTTTAAATCCCCCGTAAGTGTCTCCTGTGAATCCAATATTGGAATACACAATGTTGTACATCATTCCAATGCTCTTAATTTCCTTGGGATCAAATATTGCAACCCAATTCTTTGTATCGTCCTCAGCAAAAAGATTGTTAAGCACATATGTTTTTGTTGCATCTTTTGCGACTTCCTGAGCCATGAGAAATTTAGGAGAATAATCTTCCGGATAGATAAATGTTATGTAATGCTCGTCAATGGCAGATAGATGGTTAATGAGTTTGGTAATATGTGGATGTGTCGTTTTAATTGGATGTGCTCTGGATGCCTTGGATGCATTGTTTATTGCACGGCATTCAGCAGAAAACGAGGGCCATAAGAACATTTCGCAACCTTCATTTATAAATTCGTCTCGAAATTCCTCGACTTCTTTTGTATATTTACTAAAGGTTCGATGTGCTAAAAATTCATCTAACTTCACTTTTGCAATCCTTTTAAACTATTATTCGTTATAGATTTTTACAAACTCACAAACATCTCCGACATCACAATCAAGATACTCACAAATTCGTAGTAGAACGGACATGGCAACTTCTTCGCCCTTGTTGAGCTTGCTCATTGTGCCGGGAGCAATGCCTAAATCTCTACGCAATGTTACTTTTGTAATATCCTTTTGGATTAGAAGCATCCAGAGTTTTTTATAACTAATCTTCATACAAACACCTCTTATGTATTTGCCTATACCTGTGTTTAATATATATGCTACCACAATTTCTCAAAGATTTCAATATATTGCTACAATTATTCATAAGATAGTTTCAAGAACTTGAAGCGTTTGCGTTTTCGCCTCCAATTACGCGAACAAACGAAGTCTGATATATACCTCTCTGAACAACACATCGCAGAGCAGAAAATAAGCGATTTTCAACCCTTAAACGCACAAAAAAACAGACTACACCCAACCGAAGTTGAATGTCGTCTGTTTTGTTGTCCAATCCTGTCCGACAGATGCCGATTTCGTAATTTCTTCAAATTACTGTCTTATCGACACACGAGAAACCGCCTCTTGTTTATTTATGTGCAATAACTTATAAAACGCAAACATCCGAACGTGTCACCAATGATGACGATGTTCGGATGATTTGACTTTGGTGGAGCGCAATAGTTTAAATCCGAACCGAAAGCGGCTTCTATTTCCTCGAGTGTGATGGTTTCCGTACCATCTTTGAAGTTGTATGTAAACACCAGTTTATCGTCATAAACATATACCGAGTTGACGAAAGTGTCTATTATCTGTCTTTGAGATGTGATTTGTCAAGGGTATTTTTTGCAAAAGCAGATATTTTTTAATTTAAAGTTTTTGATATAAAAATATTTTAATAGTATATAAGTTTTCAAATATAAAAGCCGAATCTCTCAAATCGAGAGACTCGGCTTTTATAGTATCTATTAAAATTATGTAAGTGCATCTTCAATTACATCTGAAAGATGGCACAATTCTAATTTGCTTTCGTTACATAGATTCACAAGGCTTTCAGCATTTTGTTTGTTCAAAAATATATCGGGGAATGAAGCGAAAATATGTCCGTTAAAATCTTTTGCAGAGATTCCGTAAGTTTTGTGGTTTGCCCCTTCTTCATCTGTAAAAACATCTTCTGCCAATGAATAAATCATATCTGTTTTTCCTTTCCGACGATAACATCTATTGAGCAGTTGAAACAATCGGCTATGTTGGCTACTGTCTGCAAGGTCGGAATTACAGAACCGTTTTCTATGTTACTGACAGTTCTTGAAGATGTATCAATTATTTCGGCAAATGTTTCTTGAGACTTTTTCTCGGAAAGTCTGATTGCCTTTACTCTGTTTCCGATATCTTTCGCATCCAGCTTCATTGTTTCACCCTTCGTGATTTTATCATCAAACGATAAGAATTACCACGAAACGCATTTCCGATTTTATGGTTTTTATGCATATTTCATTGTTCTTTTCTTCTTATATTTTATAACAGAGTGAAATTGCAATGTTAATGCAATTATCTCTGTGTTAAATATACAACGCACAACTATATAAAATCGGTACAAACTTTTATTGCTTTTCAAAAAAACAGCTCCTTACATCACTGTAAAGAGCTGTTTTGACTATTGGATTGAAATTAAATTATTTTGTTTGGCGATATAATGTTTAGTTGGGTATAAACAGCAAACATCCTATTATTTAAATACCGTAATAAACAAAAATGTTAGACATTAATCAATCAACAAAACTCAACAATATTTTTTGTTTCACTAATTGAAATAGAGGGTTTTTAATTTCAGCACACTATTTTTATATGTAGTATATGCAAACTCATAATTGCCGCTTTTTATTGCATTGACACAGGGAACAATCACTTCTTTATATATTTCAGAATATATTGAGGCTTTATTACTATTTTCATTTATTCTCTTTACTATCAATGGCGAAATTTCATAATACTGCTCAATATCGCTTGCGCTTACAAATCTGTCTCTGAACCATCTTAATGTGCTTAATTCATCACAATTATCATCGAAGTTTTCTTGCATATGCATCATACAAGCGGTGGTTAAATAGCAGCCATTTCCAGAACTGTGTGTTTGCGTTCCGTTATCTCTATCATTATCAGTTCTATCCCAATTTTCATTTAAATCAGATTTAACATGAGTAGAGTTATGCGGTGCATTTCCATAAGTGCTGCTATCATAGTAGTCATATTTATAGCCGGAGCCATCTGAATATGGAGTGGATTTAAATTCACTGCCATCTTTTCCAACAAATCTTCCACGATCGGGATCGTACTCCATATCTTTTATTTTATCATAATCAAATTTTGACATTGAGAACTACACTCCTTTTTTAAATTATCTTTTAAAAAACAAATCAGTAAAAATGAAATCAAACAGTCCAGTTTGGTGATGATTTTTCGATTTTGTCGCTTATTAGAGCGAGAATTAACAGCAATCCATCGTTATTGTTCATAATGCCATATTTGCGAGCTTCGTTTCCGCCAATATATCCGCTGTAGTTTCGGAAATATGCATTTAAAGTTTCATTATCATATACATCATTATCAAACAAAACGAAAAATTCACTACGGTACTTATTATAGATGTACTCAATAAGATTACCGTCATCAATTGCTTTTTCAACAGCTTCAATGCTTTCCTGTTTCCCGATAGAAACTAAATGCAAAACTTCAAGCTGAAAAAGTCCTATTCCTTTTAATGTTTTTGGATGTAACATAATTTACCTCCTGTCCTAATTAATAATAAATTTGTTTTAAGGATAAAACAAATTTGTACCCCTCAATTTGATAAAATGTTTGAGGAGTGTAAATTCAGATATCAATACTCAAAACAATTAAAACATAATTAACTTTCACGATACTTCTTTAAAACTTCTTCTGCTTCTTTGGCAACAGAAGTTCCACGCAAATCATTAATAATCTGTTTCAACAAGCCCATTGCGGTTAAAGGGTTGGTATATTTTCCATTCTTTATTTCTTCAAGAATATATTCCGCAGCTGCGGTATCTGTAAATCTATTGCTCATAATGCGTTCCTTTCTTATAAAAATAATTTTAAGATAGTTTGTTCCATTATAGGTAAATCCGTACGGTGCGCCGCCTGCGGTGTAGAAGAAATTGATTGTTTCGTTGCCTGTTTTCTGTGATATGAGCATATCACCCACATAGGTGAACACCGTTTTAACACCGTTTACGGTTTTGCTTGTTCTTATGCCGTTGTTGTCATACTTGAACGACATAGTAATTCCGTTACCACCCAAATTTTTAAGCTGACTGCCTTTAAACCATTCCATTGAATAACCGCGATATCTTATGGGTTTGCAGTCAACATCATCAGTCACCGTTGAAGTTTGTCCAATCAATCTTCAGTCACTTCGTGACAGTTCCTTTTCAAATAAGCCAAGGGCAAGCGGGATGCGGAAACATCCCGCTTAGATACGATGGATTAAACTCTACCTTTCATTTTGACAAAGAAAATTGCTGCAATGCCCAAACTTCCAATACAATAAGGGATATAATCGTGATCTGTTGTAAGGAATCCACTCCAAAAAAATTTTACATATAAAAGATAGGCAGCAAACATTAACAACACAATAATCAAGTATGATGTTTTACGATGTTTGATCGGCTTCATAATATCCCTTCTTTGCTAAATACTCAATTAGTTTGTCATCAATATAAACATCGGGATTTTCCTCACGTGCATTTTTGCAAAGTTTTGCATACATCTCATCGTGATGGCTTATGCACCATGTAACAGGAATTTTCCACGGGATATTTTTGGCTTTTACTTTTACTTTGAATACTCCTAAAACAGGTAATTTAATAGCTTCAATACTTAAAATATTACCGTATGGAACAGTCAAATTTATGACTTTGTTTTTGAAACGAAATGAGTTGAAATAAACACTTTCTTTTTTTATTTCAACATATCTTTTAAGATATTCACCGATAAAAAGTGAAATCATTACAAAAGATACTCCAAGACCGGAAATAATATTTTTGTTAAACAACTTTAAATTGCTGTCGAATAAATAAATAGCAACCGATAGAACAATAGCCAACAAAGGTATAAATGACCACATAAAAAACGTCATAAATTTACTGTATTTATACTTCATTATTTTTCCTCCTTGTCACATTTCGCTTGTGGCTGAATCCCAAGCCCAATTTCCTAAAAGAGTCCAAACAACAGTAACACCCGCTCCTATAATAGGGTGTCCTGTAGCTGCAATGGTTCCTCCTAAAACTAAACCAGAATAAGAAATCGCTACTCCTCCAACCTCAACAAATGCATGCTTTCCCAAAAGTGATATTAAATCGATATTGCTGTTTAATGGATTTAAAAATTCGGGAATCATATCGGTAAATATGCTCGCAGCAAGAGATGCGGCTCCTTTTATTCCCAGATCTATTTCAAAACTTTGTTTCATTACAGCAATTAAATCTTTCATCATTGATGAATCGGAATATATATTTGTCCACCAAGCATCTCCAGTCATTACACTGACACCCAATTCCATAATATATGCAAGTTCAAATGCATTACCGTACAGTGACTTTGTTCTGGATAAAAAATCGGATACGGATGCAAAAATTTCATCCTCTGTATATCCCAAACTTAAACCATATTCAAAAATACATCCTAAAGCCTCAAATATTCTGTCTATTGCATCTTTGGTTGCTGGATCTACAGCAAATCCTGTCGGATCACTATACATAACCGGATTGTTATAACAATACGCATACCTGTTCATACCCTGAATACAGTCATTTCCTGCAACCAGTAAAGCATCAGCACTGATGAAACGACCTGTATCAGGGTCATAGTATCTTGACTGGAGATAGTACAAGCTCGTTTCGGTATCGTAGTAATATCCACGGTAACGAAGCGGATTTTTAACACCGATTGTTGAAGCAAGACTTCCTGTAATTGAAATCAATTTACCCCAAGAGTCATAAATGTACTCAACCACAACATTGCCGTTGGCATCATATATTCCGATTATATCACCCTGAATATTGGTAAGATAGAAATAGCTTGTACCGTTATAGGTGAAACCATAAGGTGTTCCGCTTGCGGTATAGGCAAAGTTGATAACTTCATTACCCGTTTTCTGCGAAACAAGTGTATCACTGACATAGAAATATTCTGTTTCAACTCCATTAATGGTTTTCTTTGTTCTTATGCCGTTATTGTCATACTTGAACGACATAGAAATTCCGTTACCCGACAGTTCCGAAAGCTGCCTGCCTTTTGCCCATTCCATTGTATAGCCCCTGTAACTTGTGGGGTTGCCGTTGGCATCATAGACAATGGAATCAGTACCGTCATAAAGAGTTACACCGTTTTTAAAATTGCTGTTGGTATAAGCATAGTTGATTGTGTCAACGGATGTTCCCAAGGTCTCGGATGAGGTTAAGTCATATTCGGTTTTTGAAAGAATATCTCCGCAACTATCATAACTGTAAATTACGGTTTTGTCAATGTAACCGTTATCTTCACGAACAAGTCTGTTCAGTCCGTCATAATAATATTTCACCTTCTGAACATCATTTTCGTAAATATGAGTTATGTTGCCGTTGGCATCATAGGCATAACTGAGTTCGGGCAGAAGGGCTGTGTTTCCGTCTGCAGTTGATTTAACAAAGCTTATGCTGTCAACGATACCCGTCTGATTGCCGTTCTTGGTAACATAAGAATAGTTGTTGAGCACTTTGTTTTGGGTGTTGGTGCTGTTATAAACACTTGATGTTTGAGTAACTCTGCCGAAATCATCTACCGTGTAGCTTTGAGAAGGTGTTCCGGGCATAGACAAAACATCAATTTTTGTCGGAGTTCCGTATTCATCATAACTATACCGGGTGTTAAGCACAGCCGAGTTGTTATCGGTGATTTTTATTCTTTCGGTTTCGTTCTTATCATTATAAGTGTATGTAACCATACGGTTATCATCGGATGTTATGCTTATCAATCTTCCTGCAAGGTCATATTGATAAGTCCACTCGGTATCGTTTTCACAGTCAACCAACTTTCCGAGAGCTCCGTTCTTGTTATAATAATATTTGAACGCAACAGCACCGTCATAGATTTCTTCGGATACTCTGTCTTTCTCATCATATACAATTTGCATTGAACCGCCGTTAGCGTAAGTTACCGTATCGAGTTTGCCCTCGCTGTCATATTGATTAGTGACAAGAGAAAGATTCTCGTTGACAGCGATACTATCGGTTATACCGTAATCATTATAGGTAATTGAGTAATCCACATCCGAATTTGATATTCCCGAAAGTTTTCTGCCGAGACTGTAGGTAAACTCGGTTTGAGGATTGCCGAGATTTTCATCAGGATTGAAGACAGAAGTCAACAGATTACTGCGGGCATTATAGGTATATTCCGTTACATTGCCGTTGGGGTCGGTAACTTTTGTTAAAAGGCCGTTCTTTATTGTTCCGCCGTAATCGTATTCATATTCTACAGTTGCGCCGGTAGGATCGGTAACGCTCTTAATGAAATTATAATTATCATAATATGTATATGATGTGGTTGCACTTCTGCCCAAAGAATCGGTAACAGTAACACTCGTCGGAATACCTTTGTTTCCTGTTTCGGGATATGTATAGGTAGTTGTAACATTACCGGTCTGAGCAAGTGATGTGAGGTTATGGTTGTTGTCATAGGAGTAAAGTGTTTCACTTGTTGTCTGACTGTTTGATATCGTTTTGATTTTTGAAACATCTTTATTGGAATTGTAAGTATATTCAACCGAGTTGCCGTTATCATCGGTCGCCTTCTTTATAGTTCCGTCGCTGTTATATGAATAATATGCACCAAAAGCATCACGGTAAACAAAAACATCATCAAACAATGCGCTGTTAACCTCATACTCGTAGCAAAGAACAACTTCTATTTGAGAATAGTTTTGTTCGGCTTTCATTGTTCCGAGTACAGTTTGCCATGTGTTAATAACTTCTTTGTTAAAAGTTATAGCCATTGACTGAACAATTTCCGTTCCCTGTTTCAGATATATACGCATTCCGTAAAACCTATGCCCGTTGTTACCCGATGATGAACAGTTGGCCTTTGAGCTTGAACCAAAGACCAAAACATCTCCAGTTCTGCCGCTGATTTCCTGAGACTGACTCGCTGTAACAACCTGAGTAGGATTACCCGTCATTTTTATTACTTCATCTGATGACTCTGAAACAGCTGAAAAGTTGTTTTGCGGCGTACATGCCCAATAATTTGGATATCCTGATGTGACAAAGCCAAACGAAGGATTTTTGATAAGATTAAATCTGTTGGGTGTTTCTCCTTTTTCAGTCCACACACAGTCCAAATATACAGTTCCCAAACCTTCAAACAAACCTACTCTTATGTGTAGTTTTGCTGTGTTTTCGGGCACTGTAATGGTTGAGGTTAGAATTTTCCAGTTATTGTCCGTAGAAGTGATTGCAGCACTTTGAGATTCAGCCAAAGTATTGCCATCGCTGTCAACAGCAACCAATTTAAGAGCTACCGTACCGGCTGAAAGTTCATCAAGAATACTTACATATCCCGAAACTGTATAAGTTTCGCCCGGAGTAGGAATTGTTTTATACTGAGAATAAATCGTTCCTGCTGTATTACTCATTCCTATTTTTAAAGAGTATATTGCATTGTTTAACCTTTCAGTACACATCGTACTATAAATTTTATAGTTCGGATTATCATTTTCAACAGTCCATCCGTTGCTTCTTGCCGGATAAGAAGCATTTGTTATATCTTCTGAAGATATAAATGAGTTTGAAGCAAAACTGAGAGTATTGTTCAGATTGCCTGATTGATTGTATCCTGCTGTTGATACACTTTCGCCATTAAGAGTTTTATTAACAGCTCTACCTGAATTGTCAAATGCTATTACCAATTCATCGCCCGAATTGTTTATAATTGAAGTGTCGCCGGTACGATAATCAAACGACAAAGAATCAATCAATATATGGTCTGAATCACAAGTATGTGAAGACACTTTTGATGCTCGATAGATTGTTGCACCTGATACCGTCACGGCTTTATAATCAAACCGAATCTCTGACAAATCCATCTTCGTTATTTTATTAAGCAAACCGGCATCGTTATATCCCAAAAATGTTTGATTGCCTTCAGGATATGTTATAGCAATTAACCGACCTGTTGCCGCTGCATATGTAAACTGAATTTTTCTTCCGGCAGGGTCAGAAATTTGTTTTAATGTTTTGTTTGAATTGTATGTAAATGTTAAAGTTTTTCCTGCACCATCTGTTACACTGGTAATTTGTCCGCCGCTATAATTTATTTGAACAGTATTTCCGTTGGAGTCAACGGTTTTTGCAAGATAGCCGTTTGAATAGAAATGTTTGCTGCTTCCGTCGTTAAAATTCATCACATATCTTGATGATGAAGAACTTTCGTTATAGTTAAGCAAAACTTGATCGTCAAATTCATAGACATATTGATTTGATGTTGATGTAGTCTTAAAGAAGTGAACTGTTCCGTCGGCATCAATGTACTTATAGGGATAGTTAGAAGCCTGATCACCTGAAACCGCCTCTATCTTTTCTAAAATGTTAAGTGAAAAACCACCGCCGAACTTCATGCTGAGATAAGAGCCAGAAGCATTTTTGCTTTCTGTAGAATAAACATGAGATATGCTGATAGGTGCAACAAGACCGTTTGTTGACATATCTTCATGAATATATGTCAACCCGCCATTATATGTGTTGATATATGCAGTACCCGATGCTCCCATTGAAATTGTTTCATAATCCCAATAAGATTCGACACCTGAATTGTTAACATAACCTATGGTAATTACCGGGTAGTTAGATACAATATTACGAGATGAATAAAAAGAAGTTTTTTCTTTAACCGACTCATCGGAAGAAGCGAGCATAAGGCCGTAATTATTTCCGTTTTCATACCAATTCTTAACGATTTTTGTAATATTCAGGTTATATTCAGTACCCATTCCATCAACAAGGGTAGTATAGTCTACAATGGTTGCCGAAGACAAATCAGAAATAGGCTGATTGTTCCAGGTTATTGAACTCAAATTCCACGAAGAGGGACACTCATAAACATTCAAATAAGGAGCATCGTCGTCAAAAGTCCTTAACCAATTTTGAATGAGTTTGATGTTGGCGTAGGTAACCACACTTAAATCGGGCAAGGCAGGCAAATCATATTTGATATATGTTCTGAAAATATTGTTTAAATTTCTGCCTACTTCAAGTTGATAGTCTGAATCATAGTTTCTGTTGGGATAATTTTGATTAACATGAACATCATAAATACCATCCCTGCCGACATCAAGTACAAATGTAGGATCAATAACAACAGGAAACTTTCTGCCAAGTTTATTTATCCATTCTTCATCAGCTTCTATAATAATAGTGTAGTCGTTAGCGTTTGAAACAAGCTCCATTGTTACTGCTTCGGATGTTTCGTTATTTGCATCAAACATATATGGCGGAGCAATTGCCATTATCGGCTCAGTTGATTCTGCAGTTTCAAAAATTTCTATTCCACCATCCAAATCTACTCGGGGTATATAACTGCCGAAATCAATTGAAAATTCGTACTTGTAGTTGTCTGATTTCTCTGATACCACTATGCTTTCTTTAATAATTGATGAAGAAACTTCATATTCAATTGAAGCGTTTTCAAAGGCATTTGCATAAGTGATTGCACTGTTCCGAGTATCAGCGACAAGCTCAGTGTTAATTTCTTCAATACTTTGAACTTCATTTTCTGCTTGTAAACTTGCAATAGAATAAGAGACAAGTTCTTCAGGAGCAGAAACGGTTGCAACAGAAGAAGTATTTGAAACATTATTTTTCACACCGAAAGATATTACATTATCGCCATTAGCTATAGTAATTTTGCCGTTATTGATACTTTCAGGAAAAGTAATGGGAGTAGATGTTTTTGTAATTGAATACTTTCCGTTAGAAACATTTGAACTTTTGGCAACATTATTGTTTGTATTAGTTACCAATGTGTTATCAATTTCTTTCCACTCACCGTTTTCTTCATAATGAACGGGAGTATTATAAGTGGCGGCAATAAATGTGCCGTCTTCACAACGAAAATGTTTTGTATATTCACCGCGAAGCGATTCTACTTCGCTTATGATTTCAGGCGTTTTCTCTGTTGCACTTTCAATTAAGGACTGTTCAACAATCATATTATTGTTTATTGCAGTTGAAATTGTTGACAAAGGCAGAATTTGCACTATAAGAACAATAGCCAAAGAAAAAGCAACTGTTTTTAATAATATTCTGATTTTTCTCATTTTCAACATCCTTTCCATATTATCCTTAGTTTAATTATGCGTTTAAATCAATATGTTTCCTCTATCTCTCTTGTAATCGTATCTGCAGCACCGCCCGAACCGTAAATAACATATTCAACAGTTACTCGGTATTTACCGGTTTTTTCTAACTGATGTGAATGCGTGCCGCTGTAAACATTGGTGTAAATCGTATCAACCCATTCGTCATCAGTTTGACCGATATCAACTCTTGTCCAGAACAATCCCAATGTTTTTCTTTCAACATATGTTGTTATGACGGCTCTTGAAAAAACAGAGGCACTTCCTGAAAAGGAATTCGTAATATTCATTTTCCCTGAAGATGATATTGATACATTACTCTCTGCATAACTTACATTGTTATATCGAGGGGTAATCTCTGTCGCATTTGCGATGAATGAAACAGCAGAACACATTACCGTGCACATAACAATTAAACTCAATATTCTCTTTAAAATACTTTTCTTCATTTTACTTCACTCCATTTTAAAATTAAATTTTGTTATTTTCGGCGCTAACTAAACCATTGGGCTCAACCTCCCTGAATTTATCCTATCAAATATATACAACGCACAACATTATAAAACGGGTACAAAAAACTTGAAATTTTCCAAAAAAATTACAGCCTCCTTTAACAAGAGGCTGTAAACGGCTATTTAATTGCTTCTATTAGTTTTAAAATTTCTTCAACAGATATAATTCCTGAATATGTTAATTTTATCGAATCAGTACCACTAAGCCAATACGCCAAATAGTAATCACAATAATCACTGATATAAATATTTATTTCAGTATTATTGATAGTGTATTTTTCTACTCGTCCAAGTTTATTATCTAATAAGAAGGTTTTGTCTTCCGTAACACATTGTTTTATCTCAATTATGTTACTGTTTTCTTTGTTTTCATATCTGACAATATTTATGCTGTCATCTGATATTCTTTGTGTTTCAACAAATCCCTCAGGAATTTCTGTTAATGAATATCTGTATGTGATTTTGTCTGTTGTATCACCCTCAAAGAAGATTTCTGTAAATTCTTCATACACATTGTATACAAACTCAACAATAGGTTCCCTTATTGCTCCAACACTCATCATGCCTGCAAGCACCAAGATAATTGTGGCGGCAACCATAATAACTTTTCTTCTTGTCCAAGAAACAATATGAGTTCGGTCGTAGGATACTCTTTCGAGCAATTTTTCCATCTTTTTGTTGAACTCATCGGAAAATTCACAATCTATTTCCGATTCATTTTCAGGAATATCCTCAAACTCTTTTGAAGCATAGTACCGAAAAACTTCAAATACTTCTTCTTTTGTCATAGACATATTTTAGGTCTCCTTCTCAAAAAGTGAATCTGCAAGAATATGTTTTGCTCTGGAAATCTGAATTTTAACTGTATTGGCAGGTCTTCCAAGTATTTTGGCAGTTTCAGATGTTGATAACCCTAGAACTAAACGATAATAAAGAACTTCTTGATATTTCTCATCCATATCAGCCATTGCTTTCATCAGACTTTCAGCCTCCATTTTGTTGCAAAGTCTGTTAAGAAATTCATTATCGCTGAGTTCAACTTTTTCTTTTCGTTTCATATCCTCATAATCGGAACGAATTTTTCTCTTCCTGATCAAACTGATAGAAGCGTTTTTTACAGATTTAAGCAAATAATTCCGTATATCTTTATCGCATTCAGCATTATTGATTATATCCATATGCGAGGAGGCAACTGAACAAAAAACATCGTGAACTATATCTTCGGCATCATGCTTATTGTTTAACAATTTCAGTGCTAAAAGATACATTTGGTTTTTATAAGCAAAGTAAATATCTTCAAATTGCCTTTTTTCTTTTTCGTTTTCAATTAAACTCAAATAGAATGCTAACATATTTTCTCCTTTTTACATCCTACAATATGTATAACGCATTACTCGGATGTTTGGGTACAAATTTTTGATGAAATTTTTAAAGAAATTAAAAAACAAAAATTCATCCAAATATATATGACTAAAATCAGCAAATGTTACGCTGTTTTTTCAAGAATTTACAAAAAGTTAATATTTAAACCGGATATTTACGAATTAAATAATTATACCACAACAATATTGCTTTTTCTACCCATTACGCAACATTGCGGTTTTAGGACGCAACATTGCGGTTTTAGGATGCATAATCGTTAGTTTTTTTATAAAAAAATAAGCTAAAATGCAAAAAACGGTCACAATCTTCTTGGGTGATGATTGTGACCGTTAGTGTAAATTTTTTCGTTAATAAAAATTGTTACTGGGATTATCTTTCATCTCTGCCGTGTTTGATATTTTTCTTTCGTCTTGGAGTTGATTTGGCTTGTGATAGTCTTTGTAATACAGAGCGGGAATCGTCCTGTTCGCCGAGGAAATAATTAACATCACGAATGCTGTAGTTAAATCTTGAAGTGATAAGTTCTTTTCCGTTACTGCGAATAATCCGACTGCTCTGCACTTCTTTATCGTAGCGAAGTTTAAGCTGTTCCTCACGAAGCACGGCAGGGTCAAAATCGGTTGCACTTTCTTTCATTTCTTTGTACTCCGCAACGGCTTTTTCAATTTCTTCCGAATATTTCTGTTCTTGTTTTGAAATAACATCAAGTTTCTTTTCCAAAGCAGGAACAGAAGACTTTACATTCTCAATGGTGTATGTTTCGGTGCAATAAAGCCTGTTTAAAATGACTTTCTTTTCAGTTTGCAGTTCTTCAAGCTCTTCGGTAAGTTCAGATATTCTCTTTGCAAATTCACGGTGCTTTAAAATCATAATCACGGGAATTGACTGCTTTTCTTTAATCAAGGCTTTTCGCTCAGATGTCTTTTTCTTAATTTCGTCAACAATATCCTTGTAGCTTTCAAGTTCAGGGGTTATGTTTCTTAATGTTCGTATTATCTCATTA
>JAFUNA010000015.1 GCA_017473165.1 Clostridia bacterium
GAGATTTCTTACAACCATATCGGAATATTACCAAACGAATTATTAAACAGATTATACGGCAGGTTAGCACAGCAAAAAACGGCATAACCGAAGTTATACCGTTAAAAATCACGCTATGCTGTCTTACGGGTGTCGATGCCCCCGACGTCCCGCAAATTCAGCACATTTTTTCGGGCGACCACACAGGGTCGCCTCTACCGTATAGTTTTAATTTGTGCGTAAGAGATATCAGTAGGAAAAAGCCCGTCAGATTCGGTCTGACGGGCGAAATTTTTAATATTTGAATGATGAATATGTAACCTTTGTTTCGAGGTTTGCGGAGGCTTCATTTACGGAAACGATTGTATATTTAACCTTTTTCAGGTTAGCCTGCATCTTGAAGCTGTGGGTCAGGGATGAAAGCTTGTTGCCGTCAACAGAGATTTTTGCAACGATTTTGACGTCGGATGTGCTTATATCGAGCGTGCCGACGCTTGCACCCGCTTCCGCAAGACCCGATTTGATTTCGTTGTTGTCCTTGAAATCCTTTGTGAATTTGCTCAACTTGCTGCTGCCCTTTATGGGATTCGATTCGCCCTTGACAATGATTGTCACGGTGTAATATTTCTTGTCACTTGAAAGAGTGCAGGTTGCAGATGAAACATCATCGGCAGAGAGTGTGCTTTTTACAAGCGAATTACCGTCAAATGAGCCTTTGCTGACGGTTGAATTTGTTGTGCCTTCGCCAAGGAAATCGCCGATTGTGCTGCGTACCGCTTCAATTCTTGCAAGTGCACCCATTTCAAGGCTTGTGAGAGTTGTGCTCTTTGTTTTGCTGTAGCCGGGCTTCTTGCTTGCCGCCGTTGCGGTTGCGGTGTTGTAAAGCTTAACAATATCCGCTTTGCTTGTGGGTGCAACAACCTGCTTTTTGGTTGTTGTGGGCTTCTTCGTAGTGGTGGGTTTCTTTGTTGTTGTGGGCTTTTTCGTGGTAGTAGGCTTTTTCGTTGTTGTAGCCTTGGTTGTGGTGGTAGTTGCGGCAGTTGTGGTTGTTGTGGTTGTGGGGGCTTCGGTGGTTGTTTCTGTTGTTGTTTCCGTTGTTGATTCTGCCGTGGTTGATTCGGTTGTTGCTTCCGTTGCCGAGGTTGTCGGAGCTACTGTTGTTGTTTCGGTTGAAGCAACGGTTTGGGCGGTTGTTGAAGTTGTTGTTTCAACAGGATTTTCATCTCCGCAGGCTGCAAGCGAAAAAAGCATTGCCGCCGCAGAAAGTATTGCAGTTATCTGTTTAAATAGCTTCATAGCGTTTTCCTCCTTTTGGATATATTCATTATATCACTTAATTGTTACATTTTCTACTTTATGTTGAAAATTTCGGTTTTATCTGTTACAATTTTCGCAGAGGTGAAACCATGAAAAAGATATTCAGAAGAATTACGGTTATTGTTTTGGCATTTGTCCTGTTTTTTGCGGTTGAAAAGATATTTCCTACAATCAGCTCGGATTTGAGCATTTCTTCAAAGTTTGATTCCGTGCAGAATTTTACCGCACACAGAGGACTTTCCAATGTTGCTCCCGAAAATACGGCGCCTGCTCTTGAAGAAGCGGGCAAAAAGGGATATTATGCGGCGGAGTTTGATATAACTCCGACCAAAGACGGAGTCTGGATTCTCATGCATGACGACACTCTTGACCGCACGACAAACGGTGAAGGTTATGTCAGCGATTATACCTGCGAAGAAATCATGAATTTCAGCATTGACACGGGACACGGCATAGAGAATTATCCCGACCTTAAGGTCAGCACCCTTGAAGAAGCTCTTGACATCTGCGAAAAATATTCAATGCGTGCCATGATTGAAATTAAAGGCGGAAAGCCTGAAAACATGGCATCGGTGCTTGAAATTATTGAGGGTAAGAATCTGACGGTTGAGCCGCTGATTATTGATTTCGACAGCGACAGACTTGAAGCTGTGAGGGCGCTTGATTCCGAAATCGAGCTTTGGTATCTTGTTTCAAAAATCGGGGATTCCGACATTGATTTTGCGGAAAAATTTAATACCGCAATTGCATTCAATCACGGCAAGATAAGCAATCTTTTCAGAGTTCGTGATGTCAAGGAAAAGGGGATAACCTGTGCTGCATGGACGGTTGACAGACTTCCTTCCGTTGACATTCTTTCTCTGCTGGGCGTTGACTACATAACGACAAACAGAATATTGCCTTAACAGAAGAACTCCCTGCTGTTTATCCGGCAGGGAGTTCTTTTATGTTATTATGCAATTATGAATAACTCGCCTCGAAGAAAACTGATTATCATAAACAGAATCGGCGGAATTACGAAGTAATCATATTCAACTGCAACCGCTTCGTTTATAAAAAGAGTTTCAGTCTGACAGCCGTAGCGGACATTCATGGTGTGAAATGCGCCCGAAACAGACTCGTTTCCTGCGTAATAGCCGTTGTCTTTGCGAACGATTGTTTCGGTTTTTTCTGTTCCGTCTTTGTAAGTAAGTTTAAGAACAATTCCGTCGGGAAGATTGGGTGAGCCGTAGCCGAAAACAATTCTGTTTTTGAGGGGAACATAAACAATTTCCGCACTCTCAACATTGTTTACGGGCTCGGGATTTGCTTCCGTTGAGGCATCATTATCTGCAAAAGCAGGAACAAAACACAAAACGGAAATCACGAACGCAAGAATAACCGATAAAAGCTTTTTCATAGAACCAATCCTTTCTTAAATTTCCATAATTACATTATAAATAATTGCGGATTTTATGTCAACAATATTATGCCATAAATCCTGCCAAAAGTCAATGGCAGAATTTATGGCATTTATAATTCTTTTGAGGTGGTTTTATGAAATATGAAAGAATACGCAATTTGAGAGAGGATAACGACCTTACCCAGCAGCAGATTGCGGATAAGCTTTTTATAAACAGAAGAACCTATGCGGCTTATGAAAACGGGATAAATTCAATGACTCCCGAAACCCTTTGCAAAATTGCCGATATCTACGGCACAAGCGTGGACTACCTTTTGGGAAGAACCGATGTTTTTAAGCCGTACGAATAATGAATATCAAATAAAAATGCACTGCCCGAATGAAGTGCATAATTTTTATATTTTGGGAATAACAATGTAGTCTATTGCGTCGGCGTTATTGATCAGATTGAAGATAATTTCGGAAATCTCGTCAACCGATTCCACCATTCCGTTGTCAAACCAGAGCTTGAAAACCGAAAGAATTGCTCCGACATAATAATGAACGGCATATTTTCCTGCGGGATTTTCAACCACAACAGGGAAATAGCACTGAACTCTTTCGCTCAAAAGCACAGACAGAGTGTTTGAAAGCCCTGCATCGTAAACCGCCTGAATTACCTGTGAGTTGGAAAGAAAAAAGTTTGAAATCAGCTTTATGACATCCTTGAAGGTGTCAACTTTTTCGCCGTGGATGTTTATGAGAAGCTTTTTTTCCTGGTCGGTGAGGTGCTTTATCAGAATTTCATCCTTGCTTTTGTAGTTTCTGTAGTATGCCATTCTTGAAACTCCCGCAAGGTTTGTTATATCAGTTATTGAAATATTGGCGTAGCTTTTGGTTTCCATAAGGCGGAGAAGTGCGGTGACAATACATTCTTTTGTCAGCACGTTCGCTTCATTTACTCTCTCCATTACAAATTCCCCTTATATGTAACATTTGATATAATTTTGTGTTTTTGTTAATGATTTTTTCATAAACTAATGTTACAATCGTAACTGTTACAAGTGTAACATTGAGAATTTGTTTTGTCAAGGGGAAATTTTTGTGCTGAAACTTAAAAATATCGTAAAGGAATACCCAACGGGCGACTCCAAGGTTGTTGCTCTTAAAGGGGTTAATATCGAATTCCGCAAAAGCGAGTTTGTTTCGATTCTCGGTCATTCGGGCTGCGGAAAAACAACTCTGCTCAACATTATCGGCGGTCTTGATCAGTACACAAGCGGCGATTTGATTATCGAGGGCAAGTCCACAAAGGATTTTAAGGACGGCGACTGGGACAGCTACAGAAACCATTCAATCGGCTTCGTTTTCCAGAACTATAACCTTATTCCTCACCAGACCGTGCTTTCAAACGTTGAGCTTGCTCTGACTCTTTCGGGCGTTTCGAAAACCGAAAGACACGAGAGGGCAAAGGCTGCACTCGAAAAGGTTGGTCTGGGTGACCAGCTCAACAAAAAGCCCAATCAGATGTCGGGCGGTCAGATGCAGAGAGTTGCAATTGCAAGAGCTCTTGTCAACGACCCCGAAATTCTGCTCGCCGACGAGCCCACGGGTGCACTTGACACCGAAACAAGCGTTCAGATTATGGACCTTCTCAAGGAGATTTCCCATGAAAAGCTTGTTATCATGGTTACTCATAACCCCGAGCTTGCCGAGGAATATTCAACAAGAATAATCCGCCTTGTTGACGGTAACATCGTTGACGACACAAACCCCTACACAACAGAGGATATTGAAAGAAAAGAAAAATCAAGAGCGGAAAAGAAATCGGAGAAAAAGGCTGCAAAGGCAATGCCCAAAAAGCCTTCAATGTCATTCCTCACGGCTCTTTCGCTTTCCCTTAACAACCTTATGACCAAAAAGGGCAGAACATTCCTTACTTCCTTTGCGGGAAGCATCGGTATTATCGGCATCGCCCTTATTCTTGCTCTTTCAAGCGGATTTCAGGCATATATCGACTCCATTCAGCAGGAGACGCTTACCTCTTATCCCATAATGATTGAAAAAACCGCCATGGATATGAACGCCATGATGACGGGAATGGCTTCAACCAAGCCCGGTGCGGTTGAGCACGGTCTTGACAAAGTATATTCAAACACGCTTACATCAAGCATGATGGAATCCTTCACATCGGAAATCTGGGCAAACAATCTTGAAGGCTTCAAGGAATACCTCGAAAGCGAGGAATGCACAATCGGCGAATACGCCAGCAGCATTCAGTATTCCTACGGCGGCAAGATGAATATTTTTGCATCGGATTTTGAAAACGGAATAAATCAGGTTTATCCCAGCCCCGTGCTTTCAATGATGGAAACAATGATGGGCAGCATCAATCTGGGCGGAATGCAGATGGATTCCTCCATGATGGCAACATTGGAAAAAACCATGAACTCATGGCTTGAGCTTATCGATAACAAGGATATGCTCCGGGACCAGTATGAGGTCGTTCAGGGTGCATGGCCAAAGAGCTATAACGAGGTTGTGCTTATTGTTGACAAGAACAACGAAATCAGCGATATTGCAATTCAGGGTCTCGGTCTTACAACCTCCGAGGATATGATGCAGGCATTCATGGCAACGCAGGGCGGCGAGGAATATACGCCCAAAAAGTTTGAGCTTGAATATGACGACATAATCGGAAAAACCTTCAAGATTGTTCTTGAACCCGATTATTTTGAGTATAACGAAGAAACAAAAACATGGGACGATATGCGAGGCGACGAGGAATATGTACGCAAGCTTATCGAAAACGGCGAAGATATTAAAATTGTCGGTATCGTAAGACCCGCAGACGATTCGATTATGGTAACAACCATGGGCTCAATCGGCTACACATCGGAGCTTACGGAGCATATCATTGCCGCAACCAACGAATGCGAAATCGTAAAGCAGCAGAAGGCAAATCCCGAGGTTGATGTTTTCACGGGAATTCCCTTTGACAAGGAAAAGAGGGGAGAAAAGGCTGAAGCCGCAAAAGCACCCAAGGCTTCGGGCGTATCCCTTGACCCGCAGATAGATTCAAAAACACAGGCAATTTCAGATTCTGCACCCCTTGCAAGCTCAATGAGCCTTGCATCTGCCGCACCCAAAACAAGCTTCACCGATACTCCTGCGGGAATGCCCGATTTCAGCGGTATGCCTGCGGTGACGGAGGACGAAATCTATGCGGCAATTGATGAACAGTTCAGCGGCGACGAAGCAACAAAAATGAAGCGTACCGTTGAGCTTATGCTCAAACCCGTATTGAGTCTTTCGGAAAGAAAAGAACTTATTGGCTATCTTGACGAGATGCTTGCGGGACAGGAAATTGAGGGCATGGGCGAAATCAGCGGTGAGCAGGCGCTTTCTTTCCTTCAGATGATGGATAAGACAACAAAGCTCAAGATGCTCAACGCAATTATGACGGGACAGTTTGCTCCCACAACTCCTCCCGTAACCGACGGCGGAGAAACAACAACGCAGCCTGCAAATCCCGAGCAGCCTACGCAGGGTCAGCAGGGCGGCACAACAACTCCCGCACCGCAGAATCCTTCAACGCAGCCGCAGGCACCCGTTGTTCAGCCTGAACCTGAACCCGAGCCGGAGCCCGAACCTCTTGCAGCAAGCTATGAGGAGGCACTCTCCATTCTCGGCGTAGCGGACCTTGCCGTTCCCCAGTCAATTTATATTTATCCGCTTGACTTTGAGTCGAAGGATATAATTTCTGCAGAGATTTCAAAATATAACGAAACAGTAACCGCAGACGGCAGAGAAGACGATAACATCAAGTATACTGACTACATGGGACTTCTTCTTTCATCGGTTACAACAATCATCAACATCGTATCGTATATCCTTATTGCTTTTGTTGCAATTTCACTTGTTGTTTCGTCAATTATGATTGGTATAATTACCTACATCTCCGTTCTCGAAAGAACAAAGGAAATCGGTATTCTCCGAGCAATCGGTGCATCAAAGAGGGATATTTCACGAGTATTCAATGCCGAAACGTTCATAGTGGGCTTTGTTTCGGGTGCATTGGGCATCGGAACAACCCTGCTGCTGACAATACCCATCAATGCGGTAATCGAGCATTTTACGGGACTTCCCCATATTTCGCAGCTTCCCGCAGAGGGTGCGATAATCCTTGTGGCAATCAGCGTTATCCTGACCCTTATTGCAGGTCTTGTACCCGCAAAGATTGCATCAAGAAAAGACCCCGTAGAGGCATTGAGAACAGAATAAAACCAAACACAATTTTCAGACCCGCTCTTCGGAGCGGGTTTCAGCTTGTCGAAAAAGTCATTATTAACATGAAAAGTTGCTTGACAGAATCGCCTCCCCCTTCAGGGGAGGTGGATTTTGCAAAGCAAAAGACGGAGGGGTTTATCAGTAGAAACCCTTTATAAATCAACGGTTTCACGCAAAATCCGAAACTCCCTCAGTCACTCCGTGACAGCTCCCTCTTGAGGGAGCCGAAACAACAAATTGCAGTTTATGTGCAAAAATAAAGTTTATCGACAGTCTGAGACCCGCTCTTCGGAGCGGGTTTTTGTTGTTATGATGCACAATTTACAAGCGGAGTTTTTATTCAAATCGGAGAAAAGCTTGAAAATCATAAATTTTTTCTGTAACAAATCGCATTTTTCGTCATATATATATGAAACCAATTTAAACAGGTTTCAAAAAAGCGAAGGAAGGCGATTCCGATGGGCTGTTTTTCTTGATTGTAACAAAACAATGTCAAATTATAACAAAGCTGTAATTTGACACGCAAAAACCGAAATGTTAAAATTAAGGAGGGAAATATGGTTTGAAAAGGAAAGAAATAAAAACAGTAACGGCAATTATTTCAATGGTTATGTGTCTTATTCTTGTCTTTAATTCGTCGGCTTTGGCAGTCAACAGTCAAAAAGAATCTCTCACTCTTGAAGACATTTCCATTATACGCCAATGCGGTGTGTTGGAAGGTGAGAGCATTCAATTACAGGCAACTTTAAGTCCGAGCGATGCTCCGCTTTCGGGTGTTGAGTGGTCATCAAGCAATCCGAGCGTAATTGAATGTGATAAAAACGGGAGAATAAAAGGAATTCAGGCAGGAGGATACGCCAATATAACCTGCAAATCCAAATGGAACAATAATATAAGTGATACAATAAAAGTTTATTGCGTTAAACCGTTGGCACAACCTATAAAAAGCGGGTTTAAAAATTTTTTTGTTTCCATTTATGGTCAACCTTCAACAGCCGAGCCTATTTCAACATACTTTAACCTTCTGTCATTTTATGATATTATTTTGGAAGGATTAAAAGTTTTGCTTGGAATGGGTGCAGTATTACCGCTTTCTGCAAACAATACTCTTTCTATATTCACAACCGGCAAGTGTACCGTTTACGGACAAAGCGGGAAATGGTGTTATGTAAGATTTAATGATACCGTTTCGTCAGACGGATTTGTTCAGTATACAACTTTGAAAAAAGAAATTCCCAGTTTTTTATATCTTAACAAAGACAGGATTATAGTTTATTCTGATAGAGTTCACCGTGATGATGCAATATTGAAAGCTGAATATAACGGCAATGTAACATGGACTGTTTCTGATGATACAAAAATAGATTTTAACAGAACAACGGGACAGATTACGGGTAATTCGCCGGGAGTGGTAACAATAACCGCAAAAACGGCAGACGGCATGTCTCAAAAATGCAAGGTGATTTCTGTGTATAAATGGCCTCAGTCATGGAATGTAACACCTTCAACAGATATACAGTTTTATGTAGCACCGTATACTTTGAATAAATCCGTTGTGCAGAAAACAGACAAATCCTTTCATGTTGTCGGAGATATGGGTGACAACAGCAATTGGTGTTTGGTGAATAACGGTTCCGAATCATCTCCGTCATATCATTTTGCTAAAATAGATGATTTTTCAACCAAGGGAACGATATCGCAGTATAATAACTTAAACTGGCAATGGCCTGTGACAGATGTAAAAAACGGTATAATTCAATCTGTAAAACCAAGATACATAACTTCGCCATATGGATGGAGAGATGATGAACCAATTAAGCATAAGGGAATAGATATAACAAACGGAATTTCAAGCAAAAAAGATTTTGAAAATAGTGTTGACGGATACGAAGTTGTTTCAGCTTTTGCAGGAACGGTAATTTATGTCTATGATTACACTTTAGGCTATAAATCATGTGGCAACTGTGTTGCAATACAATCAAACGAAAAAGATCCAATTACAGGAAAGTACTATGTTGCAATTTATATGCATCTAAAATTTAAGCCTTCAGTAAGAGAGAATCAAAAGATATCTGCAAACACTTTACTTGGCTATGCTGGCGACACGGGTAACTCTGGCGGTTCTCATCTTCATTTTGAAGTTAACAATCAGAATCTTTCTTATGGGCAAAAATTGTATTATGACGAAGCAAAAAAGCATGAGAAAGTATTTAGCATTGTAATCAATCCAATATTTTTTTATATGAACTATTACAATTTGCCCAATGACAATTCTGACAAAATAACCATAAATCCAGGTTGTTCAGCAATGAGTTACAGAAAACCGTTATGGTACGGAGATGACATAAAGGAGACAAAAGAACCATGAAAAAACTTATAGCATTAATAGCAATTTTAGTCTTGTTAGTTTTAACCGTTTCTTGCGAAAAAGAAAAGGAAACCAACAAAACAACAACTATAACAGAAAGCAATCAAACATATGAAACATTTTCATCAACAACAGCGTATAAAGTTGATAACTTGAAAGAAAACGAACTCCAAAATGATAATGGCGGCGGATATATAGAATCTGGAAAATATAGACAGAGATATTATAATGTTCCATATGATTTTGTCATTCTTGTGGGTGAAAAAGAGTTTGATAGATGGTATGATGAAATATATGAATTCGATCCTGACAAATCTCAAATTGTGGCTTTTATTCAATATTTCAACATATCCAAAGAGGTTTTTGAAAAAACTAATTTGCAAATGGCGAAAAGTTTTGCTGAATTTAATCCTACAATGAGACCATTGGATTATGAAAATCAGCAAACATATGAAATTTATAATGCAGACATAATCTATACTTTTGATGATGAAATTATCAACGAGTATTATTTAACACCCGATTATCCGTATTGTGCAGATTTTGAATATGAAGCTGCTATTGAAAGAGGCACATATCAGACTCAAACTAAAGACTGGGTTGATATTGAAGCTATGGAAGCGGAAATAATTGCAAAATACGGTGAGGCTGAAATTGTGACAGATGCTGCAGAGCAAACCACATCTGAAACGGCAGGCGAAATTACAACCGCCGCTGACACCGCCATTCCCGAAACTCAAATCACACCCGAAACCGATGTTCGGATAACCGAATAAAACAAACAAAGACCGTATCGGATTTGTGTCCGGTACGGTCTGTTTTTTTATATAATATTAAAGGTATTTATTGACTATCTTATTGATGCTGCCTTTTTCGTCAACGACCATTTGTGCCGTGTAGTCAGCAATCGACTGCTGATATTCCGCCGAATATATGTCGCTGATGCAGGCAGAGCGGTAGTTTGCGTAAACGCTTTCGCCCTTATCCTTGAGATTTTCCTTGAACACAGCAAAAACGCAGTCCTCATACTCGATTATATCAACGGTGTTGTCTGACTGTGCCGCAACTCTGTCAAAAAATCCGTCGGGATATCCGCCGCTGTCCTTCTTAAGAATAACGGAGTCCGACGAGGAGTAGCCCGCCGCCGATGCGGTGTCAATAAATTTCTGTACGTCGGAGATTTCCCTCATGGAATTCATCGTTTCAAGAAGCTGATTTTTTTCAAGCTGGCTCATAACCGAGCCGTCAGCCTTGGTGAAATAAACGCACACGTTTCGGAAGCTTACATAGTTTGAATAGAAATAGTTCTGAATTATTGCTTCCGCACCGAGGTTTTCAACGCCCAAATCGTAAATTGCCGTGAAAAGCCTGTCCTCATATGCTTCGGCGGTCCGAATTTTGGTGAGGGTCTGCTTGGAAACGCCGATTGCCTTGTAGTGGTTTTCAAACCGCAGCCAAAGGTCATTAACAGCCTCGGAAATCTGCACCTTTTCTGCGGAAGTGAGCTTAAGCCCCTCTGCCGCAAAGCGGGTGTTTGCCGCAAGATATTCCTTGCATTCCTGAATTGCCGTTTCCTTGAAAACCTTGTCCTTTGCTTCGGCGTCTATGCCGTAATCCGAGGGTCTTTCAACAATCCTGTGAAAAAAATAGGTGAAAATTTCGGTGTCAATCTCTGCTCCCGAAATAACAAGAGCCGTTTCTTTTTTTGCCGTGCAGGCACAGAAAGAGAGCATGATTGCAACGGCAAGCAATGCCGAAAAGATTTTTTTCATCAAAATCACATCCATTCTGCTGTTGATTATATCACATTTTTTGAACTTTATCAATTACAGATGAAAAATACTGCAAAAAAATTTAAAAAACATCTTTATTCTTTAAAATAATTGATGTATAATTAATATGTATCAAAATTTTTACGGAGTGAAAGCTATGGAAAAAATCAGACTTTTTATTGCAGGCGAAGAATATAATATCGCAACAGACGATGACCTTGATTATGTTGCACAGCTCGGACAGGAGCTTGACAAGAAAATTACGGGCATCATGAGCTCAAACAGCAGAATTTCCGTAACACAGGCTGCAATTCTTGCATCGCTTGAATTTGCCGATGCCGCAAAGAAGAGCGAAGTAACTTCGGAAAACCTACGCGGACAGATTCAGGAATATCTTGAGGATGCCGCAAGAGCAAGAACCGATAACGAAATTGCAAGACGTGAAATCGAAAGACTCACAAAGGAGCTTGCTGCCGCAAGAGCAGCAAAATAAAAATGCCGTCTGAAATTTTAGCACCCGCAGGCAGCTTTGATGCCCTTGTTGCCGCAGTACGCTGCGGTGCAAACGCCGTTTATCTTGGCGGCAAGGCATTCAACGCACGCCGCAATGCCTCAAACTTCGGAGATGAGGAGCTGAAAAAGGCGGTTGACTACTGCCACGCAAGAAACGTTAAGGTCTATCTGACCCTCAACACCCTTGCCTCCGACAGCGAGCTTTCAACTGCATACAATGCAATCAGGAGTGCCTGCGAAAGCAACGTTGACGCACTTATTCTGCAGGATGTCGGACTCGCCGCCCTTGTGCGTCGGGTCTGTTTGTCTGTACCCCTGCACGCTTCAACACAGATGTCGGTGCAGAGCATAGAGGGTATACGCACCCTTGAAAAAATGGGCTTCACAAGAGTTGTTCTGCCCCGTGAGCTTTCCGAAAAGGAAATTGCCGAAATTTCCGCACAGACCGATATGGAGCTGGAGCATTTTGTGCACGGTGCACTGTGTATGTGCGTTTCGGGTCAATGCCTTATGAGTTCGGTGCTCGGCGGAAGGAGCGGAAACAGGGGGCTTTGTGCACAGCCGTGCCGTCTGCCCTTCGGAATAAACGGAAAAGGCGGCAATAACTTGAGCCTTAAGGATAATTCCCTTGTGGAGGAGCTTGACAGACTTGAAAGAGCGGGCATCTGTTCCTTCAAGATTGAGGGCAGAATGAAACGCCCCGAATATGTTGCTGCGGCGGTGACGGCTTGCAAAAACAGCCTTAATAATATAAATGATTATAATATAAGCAGCTCGCTCCGTGCGGTTTTTTCACGCTCGGGCTTCACGAAGGGTTATTTTGAGGGCAAACTCGGGAAAGATATGTTCGGAACAAGGCAGAAAGAGGATGTCGAAAAGGCTGCATCCGTTTTGTCGGGACTTCAGCGGCTTTATGACAATGAAAACCCGCTTATTCCCGTTGATTTCAGGCTCACCTTCAAAGAAAATCAACCGATAAAATTAACCGCCTCCGCTTTGGAGAAAACGGTTGAGATAACAGGGGAAAGAGCTCCCGAAAAAGCACTCAACAAGCCTCTTTCCGAGGAGGATTTGACCCAAAGAATTTCAAAATGCGGCGGCACGCAATTTTATGCAAATAAGACCGAAGTCGATTTTGATTCGGGCTTGATTGTTTCCGCAGGCGCATTGAATGCACTCCGCCGTGATGCTCTTGCGGCACTTGAAAATGAAATAATCGGTGAAAGCTCATACGAGGTTTCCGATTTTGAATTCGAAAAAAATCCGCACTTTGCGGCAAAATTTGCTTACCATGCGAGATTCTTCAAAGAAAATCAGATTCCCGATAACCTCAACGGCATTTCGAGAGCGATTCTGCCCATTGAGGTCAGCGGCGAAACGGTTGAAAGGCTTGCTGAGGCAGGGATTGAAACCGCAATTGAAATTCCCGCACCCGTTTTCGGAGAGTCGGAGAAATATATTAACAAACTTACCGAGCTGAAAAAACACGGCGTTTCGCTTGCATGGGTCTGCACCCTTGACGGCGTCGGTATTGCCGAAAAGGCGGGCTTTGACGTTGCATTCGGCTTTGGTACAAATATTTTTAACAGCCTTTCTCTTGATGAAGCGGAAAAGCTCGGAGCAAAGGACAGCCTGCTATCATGCGAAATAAATCTCGGAGATGCAAACAAACTCGGCGGCGATATTCCCAGAGGCGTTATGGTTTACGGCAGAATTCCTCTGATGCTGACAAGAAACTGCCCTGTCAAAAACAAGCTCACCTGTGCGGAATGCAGAAGCGAAAGCGTGCTTGTTGACCGAATGGGAGTTGAATTTCCTGTTATCTGCAAAAACGGTGCAAGCTTCATTCTTAATTCCCGATCGCTTTGGGCTGCAGATAAAAAATCCGAAATGAGAAATCTTGACTTCGGTCTGCTTTATTTCACAAACGAAAATAAATCCGAATGTGAAGGGCTCATTGCGGCGTGCATCGGCGGTGATACACCGCAGGGTGAATTCACAAGAGGGCTTTATTTTAAAAATGTTTTATAAAATTTCAAAAAAATTCTTGTATATTTAAATGTATGGGTGTATACTTCTAACATAATTTTTTATAAGAAGGTGTATTTATGATAAGAATCGGTATCTACGGCTACGGAAATCTCGGCAGAGGCATTGAATGTGCAGTTCAGCAGAATTCCGATATGACTCTTGTTGCCGTTTTTACACGCAGAGACCCTTCAACCATAAAAACCGTTTTTTCGGGAGTTGATGTGGTATCGGCGGGAAGTGTTGCGGATTATGCGGACAAAATCGATGTTATGATTCTTTGCGGCGGAAGTGCAACGGATTTGCCCGTTCAGACTCCCGAGCTTGCAAAGCTTTTTAACGTTGTTGACAGCTTTGATACCCACGCAAGAATTCCCGAGCACTTTGCGAATGTTGACAAAGAGGCAAAGGCAAGCGGCAAAACAGCAATCATCTCCGTTGGTTGGGATCCCGGTCTTTTCTCGCTCAACAGACTTTATGCGGAGTCAATTCTTCCCGAGGGTAACAGCTATACCTTCTGGGGCAAGGGCATAAGTCAGGGTCATTCCGATGCAATCAGACGCATCGACGGTGTTGTTGATGCAAGACAGTATACCGTTCCCGTTCCCGCAGCGGTTGAATCCGTCAGGAACGGCGAAAATCCCGAGCTCACAACCCGCATGAAGCACACAAGAGAGTGCTATGTTGTTGCGGCAGAGGGTGCGGATAAGGCAAGAATCGAGCAGGAAATCAAGACCATGCCCAACTATTTTGCCGATTACGACACAACCGTAACCTTCATTTCACAGGAGGAACTTCTCGAAAAGCACGGCGGTCTGCCCCATCAGGGAATTGTTCTTCGTTCGGGCTCGACGGGTGCAAACAAGGAAAATACCCATATTATCGAGTATTCGCTCAAGCTTGATTCCAACCCCGAATTCACCTCAAGTGCACTCATAGCCTATGCACGAGCTGCATATAAACTCAATCAGAAGGGTGACAGCGGCTGCAAATCCGTGCTCGATATTCCTCCCTCAATGCTTTCAAGAAAGAGTAATGAGGAGCTTTTCTCGTATCTTTAAATTATATGTCGGTGCTGCACGGCAGAAACACACCATATAATGTATATATTATATATGTGCAAAAAAAATCAATAAAAATCTTAAAAAAGTGCTTGACTGCAGGGTATGAATGTGTTATGATATTTGTACCTCTGCAGGAGGGTTCTTTTTTTGTGCCCGAAAATAAATTGTAAAAATTATAAGCAGAGGGAGGCCTGGCTCTGTTTCAGGTTGCCTGATAGACCCGTCACAGGGCTAAAAATTCCGATTAAATGGAGGTGCCGCACATGGCTGCTAACGGTAAAAGAGTAAAAATCACACTTTCTTGCACCGAATGCAAACAGCGCAATTACAACACAATGAAAAACAAGCAGAACACACCTGACAGACTGGAGATGAACAAGTACTGCCGTTTCTGCAGGAAGCATACTCTCCACAAAGAAACAAAGTAAGCGGGAGGATTTAACCTATGGCTAAAAAGGAAGTATCCCAAGCAGCAGAAAAGGTTGCCGCCGCTGAAAAGAAAAACGAAAAAAAGCCTGCTAATCCCAACGGAAACTTTTTCGTAAGAGCCGGCAAGGCAATCAAAAAGTTCTGCAAAGACCTTAAGGGCGAAATCAAAAAGATTGTTTGGCCCGACGCAAAAACCGTTTTCAAAACAACCGGCGTAGTTCTCGCAGTTGTTATTATCTGCGCACTCGTTATCGGTGGCATTGACTGGCTTCTTTCACAGGGTCTTTCGCTTCTTGAAAGAGGTGCACAGAGCATCGGCGACGCTGCAGAAGTTGCAACAACCGTTGCAGACGCAGTAACAACAACCGCAGCTGAAGTTGTAGATCACGGTGACCATACTCACGTTGCCGGCATTATCAACAGCATCATAGGCTGATTCGGGAGGATGTTCAATGTCAATTGACACAAGATGGTATGTAGTTCATACCTACTCCGGTTACGAAAACAAGGTTGCAACCAACATCGAAAAAATGGTTGAAAACCGCAAAATGCAGGATCAGATCCTTGAGGTCAAGATCCCTACCGAAATCGTTACCGACGTCGAGAAGAAAAAAGAGGTTGAGCGCAAGCTTTTCCCCGGTTACGTTCTCGTTAAGGTAGCTGTTACGCCCGATAGGGACAACCGTCCCGCGATGAGCGATGAAACTTGGCTTCTCATCCGCAACACAAGAGGCGTTACAGGTTTCGTTGGCCCCGAAAACAAAGCCATTCCCCTTACCGACGAAGAAGTTATCAGGCTCGGAGTCGAGAAGAGAACAGTTGAAGTTTCCTATCAGGTTGGCGACACAGTCAACATCATCGATGAAATCTTTGACGGCTTCACAGGCGTTGTTGAGGAGCTCGATATTGACAATAATATGGTCAAGGTTTCGGTTTCAGCACTCTTTGGCAAACAGACAACCGTTGAGCTTGAGCTCGATCAGGTTGAGCTTGCCGAATAATCACGGTAATTTGAGGGTTAACCGCCCTTTCAAATTTAGCGCGTAATGCGCAGTCCCGTCCAATGGGCGCGGGCTTCGTGGGAGGAGCAGAAAAAGCTCCGCAATTTACCACATTATATGGAGGTTATTAATTATGGCACAGAAAGTTGTCGGCTTAATTAAGTTACAGATCCCCGCAGGCAAGGCCACTCCGGCTCCCCCTGTAGGTCCCGCACTTGGTCAGCACGGTGTTAACATCATGGCTTTCACAAAGGAATTCAATGAGCGCACAAAGAACGACATGGGTCTTATTATCCCTGTTGTTATCACAGTTTATGCTGACCGTACATTCAGCTTCATCACAAAGACTCCCCCCGCTGCAGTCCTCATCAAGAAGGCTTGCGGAATTGAAAGCGGTTCGGGCGTTCCCAACAAGACCAAGGTTGCAACAATCACTCAGGATCAGGTTCGCAAGATTGCAGAGCAGAAGATGCCCGACCTCAACGCAGCTTCCGTTGAAGCAGCTATGAGCATGATCGCCGGCACAGCTCGCAGCATGGGCGTTACAGTTGCTGACTGATTACGCTACTGTGGGAGGAAAAATCCGATTTAACCACATGATTGGGAGGAATTAATTAACATGAAACACGGAAAGAAATATAACGAGAGTGCAAAGCTCGTTGAAAGAGCTACTCTCTATGATACCGACGCTGCACTTGAGCTCGCTGTTAAGACTGCAAGTGCAAAGTTCGACGAAACTGTAGAAGTACACGTTCGTCTCGGCGTTGACTCACGTCACGCTGACCAGCAGGTTCGCGGTGCTGTTGTTCTTCCTAACGGAACAGGCCGTACCGTAAGAGTTGCTGTTTTCGCAAAGGGCCCCGACGCTGACGCTGCAGTTGCTGCAGGCGCAGAGGTTGTTGGTGCTGAAGACCTTGTTGCAAGAATCCAGGGCGAAGGCTTCATGGATTTTGACGTTTGTATCGCTGCACCCAACATGATGGGTCTCGTTGGTCGTCTTGGTAAGGTTCTCGGTCCCCGTGGTCTTATGCCCAGCCCCAAGGCAGGTACCGTTACACCCGACGTTGCAAAGGCTGTTACAGAAGCTAAAGCAGGTAAGATTGAGTACCGTCTTGACAAAACAAACATCATCCACTGCCCCATCGGTAAGGTTTCCTTCGGTGCAGAGAAGCTTGCTGAAAACTTCAACACTCTTCTCGATGCTATCATCAAGGCAAAGCCCGCTGCTGCAAAGGGTCAGTACATCCGTTCATGCGTTCTTGCTACAACAATGGGCCCCGGCGTTAAGGTTAACCCCAACAAGATCGGCTCAGCAGCAACAGAAGCATAAAAAACTCTTGACAAGCACAAAATTATGTGCTATCATATTTAAGCTGTTCTTTTTAAGACAGCAGGTGCTTTTCGCATAAAGGTTATTTTTAGCCGCCTGCCGAGAGAGGATGCATACAAAAAGCATAAGCTTACCATGTATGTTACGCCCTTTCTGCGGTTTGCGGAAAGGGCTGATTTTTTAATGTATACAAAATCCACACGGAGGTGAAAATACATGCCCAGCGCAAAGGTTTTGGAACAGAAGAAACAGATTGTCGCAGACCTTACCGAGCAGCTTCAGAATTCAGTTGCAGGTGTTGTTGTTGACTATAAGGGTATCAACGTTGCTGACGACACAAAGCTTCGTAAAGAGCTTCGTGAAGCAGGCGTTAAGTACACAGTTGTCAAGAACACCCTCCTCGGTCTTGCAGCAAAGAACGTAGGTCTTGACGATATTTGCGGCGTTCTTGAAGGCACAACAGCTATCGCTATCAGTGCTGAAGACCACACCGCAGCAGCAAGAATCCTTTCAAAGTTTGCTGATACACACAAGAACTTCTCTGTTAAGAGCGGTTACCTTGACGGCAAGGTTGTTGACACAGCAACAATTGATTCACTTGCAAAGCTTCCCACAAGAGAAGTACTTCTTGCAACAGTTTGCAACGCATTCAACGCACCCATCGCATCTTTCGCACGTGCAATTCAGGCTATTGTTGATAAGAGCGGCGAAGCTCCCGCAGCAGCTGAAGAAGCACCCGCAGAAGCATAATTTATTATTAAACTAACATTTTAACAAATTGGAGGAAAATAAAATGGCATCAGAAAAGATTGCAGCAATGATTGAAACAATCAAAGAACTCACAGTACTTGAGCTTTCAGAGCTCGTTCACGCAGTAGAAGAAGAATTCGGCGTATCAGCAGCAGCAGCAGTTGCAGTAGCAGCTCCCGCAGAAGCAGCTGCAGCAGCAGAAGAAAAGACAGAATTCGACGTAATTCTTGCTGAAGTTGGCGCAGAAAAGATTAAGGTTATCAAGGTTGTTCGTGAGCTCACAGGTCTTGGCCTTGCAGAAGCAAAGGCTGCTGTTGACAGCGCACCCAAGGCTCTCAAGGAAGGCGTTTCCAAGGAAGACGCTGAAGCTGCAAAGGCAAAGCTTGAAGAAGTTGGTGCAAAGGTTGAAATTAAATAATTTAATTTTCAAACAAGCAACCCGCTGTGGAATTCCACGGCGGGTTTTCTTTTGCATATTAATTCTGATTTGTGTATATGTTTGATTTAACGAAGTAAAGACAGAGGGAGTTCCAAAGCAGCCGTGGATTACGGCAATTTCTTTCGGCGGGCCGGGTCAGCCCGCCCTACAGCAGATGAAAAAAGAATATTGTAGGGGACGGCGTCCTCGACGTCCCGCGAAAGCAGAATTCATTTACAGCTATTTATTATCAACCATTAAATCGATTAAATCCGAAACGATTTTTTTATCCCTTTCGGAAAGCAGGGGTATTTTTTGGGCAATTTCATCCTGCATATAATCGTCACGGGATTTTGCCGAGCCCGAAACAAGATATGCCATGTCACCGTCAAGCACGGAGCAGATTTCCGCCAGCGTTTCAAGGCTGATTTTGGTTATACCTCTTTCGAGCTGACTTATATATCCAACAGAAACATCAATTTGCTCCGCAAGCCATTCCTGGGTTTTGCCTGCAGTCTTTCTTGTAGCCTTTATGCGAGAACCAATCAAATTAAAATCAACACTCATTACTGTCACCTCTGTTATATTGTGATAGTAATAGCTAAATATTAACAGACATTATTAACTAAATATTTAGTTATTAGTGTTGACAGATATATTTTTTATGCTATAATGAACATGAAACCGTTTATTGACAAAACGGAAAATAAGTGCTATTTTAAAGAAAAAAGGGGGATTTTTATGCAAGCAATTTTATGGAAAATCATTTCAGCAATCATGTCCGTTGTTTTCTTTATTTCGGGATTTATCCCGGGCTCAAATCTTAATGAGCCGAAGCCTGTTGAAGATATCAAGGTTTTTGACGGAGTTTTTATCTCTATTATAGGCAAAGAAAAATATCACGTTTTCAGCACATACGAAGAACTGAATATTTATAGTGAGACACACTATAGTCCGTCGGTAAAAGAGTATGTGGAGTCTGTTGATAAATCTCTTTTTGAAGAGAATAATCTTGTTGTTATAAATGTTCTTTACGCTGATTCCTCATGGAAAACAAAGGTTACATCTGTACTTCAGACTGGAAATACGCTTGAAGTTGAGTATGTTGCGGTTCAAGATCTGTATTCAGTCGCTTTATGTGCCGAACATTACAGCACAGTTTTTGTAACAACAAACAAACTGATTTCAAATGTTAAAGTAACCAAACTGGATTCAATGGAAATTCCATTTATGATTGACGGAAGCAGAGAAGGTTGGTTCAACATTGTTGACACGGAAATTCACGGATTAACAGAGGAATTTAGCGGTTACACCAATGTTTTCTCTGATTTTGAAGGCTGGAAAGAATTCCTTGACAGCGGAAAATATGAGTTTGAAGAATATGCCGACACGATTGATGAGAAATACTTTGAAATAAAAAATTTAGTTGCTGTCATAGTCAGCAAGAATGCTCGTGAAGAAACAAGAATTGAATATCCCGATATCAAAGATGATAATATTATGATTGATTATTACCTTGTTAGTCAGCCGGGTATTTATCCTGATAATATAACATACCAGACAATTTTTGTTGAAACAAACAAGAATATTTCAACTGTTACCGCAACATTAAAAGACCCACATTTTTCCGTGCCGTTTGTTCTTGACTGAAAAACAGCACTTCATTCGGATAATATTTTAAATTAAAAGGAGGCAAAATCATGGCAGCATTATTAATTAAAGCATCATCAATTTTTATGTCACTCATCGTTCTTCTTTCAAACGCATTCCCTGCTCTTTTCGGTGGTAAAATCTTTGTTGACCCCAACGGCGATGCCGTTACAATTGTTGAAAACGTTGATATCGGCGATGAAAATATTGTCATAAGCGACTACGAAGCCTTCAAAGCCCTCGGTGATGTCGGAGTCAGCTATGATGAGAAATTTTTTGAAACAAACAATCTTGCTGTTTTCAGCGTTGAGTATGATGAAAGATATACATTCTATCTTACATCAATCTGCATTGACGGCAAAAATATGGAAGCGAGATTTTATATTGACCCGCCAAAGGGTGTTATAACGATGAATTATATGCCGACTCACAAAACAGTTTTCATTGAAACAACAAAGGATGTTACAATGTTGAGGTCCGTCAAAGCCGATTCTGTTAATTTCTTTAAGCCGATGTAATATAACAAAAAGCCGCTTGGATTTTCCAAGCGGCAATTTTTATGTATTGAATTATTCGTCTTCGAGTTCTGCTTTTCTTTCAGCGATAACCTTCTGTGCAACGTTTTCGGGAGCTGCTTCATAGTGGTCAAACTCAAATGAAAAATAGCCTCTGCCGATTGTTACGGAGCGGAGAACTGTTGCGAAATCGCCCATTTCTGCCATGGGAACTTCTGCTACAAGCTCCTGCATCTTGGGGTCATCCTCGCAGGGACCCATGCCGAGAACACGGCCGCGTCTCTTTGTGATGTCGCCCATGATGTCGCCGAGGTTGTCGCCGGGCATATAAGCCTTGAGTGAGCCGTAGGGCTCAAGAAGCTTAGGATTAGCCTGGGGCATACCGTTCTTATAAGCAATCTTTGCAGCCATCTTGAATGCCATTTCGTTGGAGTCAACGGGGTGTGACGAACCGTCATAAAGAGTTGCTCTCAATCCAACAACGGGATAGCCTGCAAGAGGTCCTTTGAGGATTGCTTCACGAAGACCCTTTTCAACTGCGGGGAAGAAGTTCTTGGGAACGGAGCCGCCGACAACTCTCTCTGCAAATTCGAAATCTTCTGTGGGGATGGGCTCAAATTCAACCCAGACGTCACCGAACTGACCGCTGCCGCCTGACTGCTTCTTATGTCTGCCCTGAACGGCAACCTTCTTGCCGATTGTTTCTCTGTATGCAACCTTGGGAACTTCAAGGTCAACCTCAACGCCGAACTTTGTCTTAAGCTTTGTTACAACAGAGTCAAGGTGCTGTTCGCCGAGACCTGCGATAATCTGCTCTTTTGTTTCGGTGTTGGTGTAGTAGCTGATTGTAAGGTCTTCTTCTGAAAGTCTGTTAAGACCTGCAGCAACCTTATCTTCTTCGCCCTTCTTCTTTGCCTTAACAGCCATGGGAAGGCAGGGCTTGGGGAAGCTTACGCCCTTAAGCTTGATATCAGCCTTGGGAGCGCAGAGTGTGTCGCCTGTTTTGAAGCTTGAAAGCTTTGTGATGATACCGATATCGCCTGCAAGGATAGCGGGAGCTTCTTCCTGCTTGCCGCCCTTGGGGAAGAGGAGCTTGCCCATTCTTTCGGTTTCGCCTGTGCGTTCATTGTATGCGGGTGTATCGGGAGTGATTTTACCCGAAATAACCTTGAAATATGACATCTTACCAACGAAGGGGTCAGCAACGGTCTTGAAGCAGATTGCTGCAAGAGGAGCGTTTTCGTCGGGGGTAAGGTCGCCTTCGGATGCAACGGATGCAGCGTCGGGAGCTGACTGAACGATACTGTTGTTGATGAGGTCAACAGCTTCAACAAGGTAACCCGAGCAAGCATAAACGGGGCAGATGTCGCCTGCGAGAATGCCTGTCTTAAGACCTCTGTCGATTTCATCGTCGGTAAGGGGTTCGCCGTCAAAGAATTTCATCATGAGATCTTCGTCAGCACTTGCAACTGCTTCGATGAAAGCTTCTCTCATTCTGTTTGTTCTCTCATCGTTTTCGGGCATGGGCGCGTCTGAACGCTTGCCGTCTTTGTATGAGAAAGCTTCGTTACGGGAGAAGTCAACGTATGAAACAACCTTGTCACCCTCAACATAAGGAACAACAACGGGGCAAATCTTGTTGCCGTATTCTTCCTGAAGAGAATCAAAGGTCTTGTAGAAGTGTGCGTTTTCAGCGTCACACTTTGTTATTGCAAACATCTTGTTGATGCCTCTGTCGGTAGCTGCTTTATATGCCTTTTCTGCACCAACGTCGAGTGTGCTGCCTGAAGCAAGAACGATAAGGACCGCACCTGCTGCACGGATGCCTTCGCTCATGCCGCCTGCAAAGTCAAAAAGACCCGGAGTGTCGATTATGTTAATTTTTGTGTTTTTCCATTCATATGAAGCAACAGCGGAAGCTATGGAGCACTTACGTCTTTTTTCTTCTGCGTCGAAGTCCATTACTGTGTTGCCGTCTGCAACTCTGCCGAGTCTGTCGGTTGCGTTTGAAACATAAAGCATTGCTTCAGCAAGAGTTGTTTTGCCTCGTCCGCCGTGACCGGCAATAACGATGTTTCTGATGTCTTTTGCGCTGTAAGATTTCAAAGGGATTCCTCCTTAAAATATATTCCGCACGGGCGGAAATTGCCTTTTGAGGCAGTTAATTAAATTGCTTTTTAAAAATTAAGCACCAATTTAAATAGCATTATATCACAAAAGTTTTCCCATTTCAATGATTTTTTTGGTGTTTTTTGTCTATATTCACTAAATTTTTCAAAGTCCACAAAAAAGAAGTGCGAAAATTGAGCAATATTCATAAAAAGAAGCCTGCACAGAGCAATTTCCGTGCAGGCGATGAATGTTATTTTGCAGATTTGAATCTGTTTCTGCCCCAAAGATGAATAATTCCTTCGTCGTTGAGAGCTTTGAGAAGAACAAAGGTTATGGGAAGCGTGAAAAGTCCGATAACGCCGAAAAGCTGAACTCCGAGATACATTCCCATGAGGGTGAGAACGGGGTGGATGCCCACGTTCATCGCAACAAGTCTGGGTTCGAGAATCTGGCGGATAACCGTTATTGCGGCATAGAGAACGAGAAGTCCGATGCCAAGCCCGATGTTTCCGTTAAAGAAGTTGATTATTGCCCATGGAACCATAACCGTGCCTGTGCCGAGAACGGGGAAAATGTCAACAACAGCAATTGCAATGGAAATTGCGATGATGTAGCCGCCGTCATAAACACCGATGAGCTTCAGAATGTTAAGACCGATTGATATTTCGCAGAAGGTTATGAATATAATTGTTGCATAGGATTTGAACCATTTTCCGAGAATGTCGCCGAGAAGCTTTTTTGAGCTGACAAGCAGCTTTTCGTGTTCTTCAGAAACATTTTTCTTTATCAGCCCCGTGAAGCCGTCATAATCGCAGGTTACAAAGAAGCAGGCGATTATGCTGATAAGGGTTGCGGTTAGAATTGCGGGAATCTGCTTTGCGGTTGAAAGCAGACCGCCCAGAGGAGTGGTGATAACGGAAAAATCGAAGCTGTCGAGTCCGACTTCGCTCTCTGCGGAGCTTCTTTCTTCGTTCATGAGAAGAAGGTTGTCCACAACGCCGCTGATTGCATCGGTTGCGGATTTTTCGATTGCATCGGGCAGAAAAGCAAGCTTTGAAATTATCCAGCTTTCTGCGGAGCGAATCAGATTTGGCAGGTCATTGACCTTTTCCATAAGATACTGTCCCAGTCCCTTGAACTCAACAAAAACCTTGTAGCCAACAAACACCACGGCACTGATTATTATTGCAAGAATCAGCAGAACCGCAATTGCGGCGATAATGCTTTTTTTGATTTTTGTTTTCTTTGAAATCACCCTTAAGGGCTTCTGAAGCACCATTGCAACCGCAAAAGCAATAACAAACGGAGCAACAAGCCAGAAGGCATATTTCATGAAAAAGTAATATGCGGCAATGAGAAAAGCATAGTAGGTAAGATTAATCAGATTTGCTCTTCTTTTTTCAACAAGATTCATACTTTTGATACCTCCCCGTATAAAAGCTTCACCTGTAATGCTGTTATTTTACATCATTTTTCCCCAAAAGGCAATAAATGCAATAAAAAATATAGAAAATCTTAAGAAAAGTTTAAAAATACTCTTTATTATTTTTAAAAAGTGTGATAAAATCTAACTTAAATATTGTTTTATTCATATAATGTTAATCGAAAGGAGCGCTTTTTGATGTATGTTGCCATTATGGGTTACGGTGTTGTCGGCTCGGGCGTAGCAACCCTGCTCAAAAAGAATTACGAGCACATCGTAAAAAAGAGCATGCAGAACGAGCTCGAACTTAAATATATTCTTGACAGACGCACATTCCCCGGAGACCCCTACGAGCATCTTCTCATTTCCGATTTCACCAAAATCGTTGAAGACGACGAGGTTAAAATCGTTGTTGAAACCATGGGCGGACTTCATCCCGCTTATGAATATGTTCTTGCCTGCCTTAAGGCGGGTAAAAGCGTTGTAACCTCAAACAAGGAGCTTGTTGCCGTTAAGGGCTTCGAGCTGCTTCAGGTTGCTGACGAATACAATGTAAACTTCCTGTTTGAGGCAAGCGTCGGCGGCGGTATTCCCATCATCCGTCCCATCAGCCAGTGCCTTGCCGCAAACGATATTGATGAAATAGCAGGTATCCTCAACGGTACAACCAATTTCATCCTCACAAAAATGATTACCGACGGAATGACCTTTGACGAAGCTCTTCTTCTTGCCCAGAAAAACGGTTATGCCGAGCGTGACCCCTCCGCAGACGTTGACGGCTTTGACGCCTGCAGAAAAATCTGCATTCTTGCCGCTCTCTGCTTCGGTAAGCACGTTTATCCCGATTCGGTTTACACCGAGGGCATCCGCAAGATTGCACTTGCCGATGTTGACTATGCACGCTCATGGGGCGGCGTAATCAAGCTCATTGCAAGAGCAAAGAAGCTTGAGGACGGCAGAGTTTCCGTTATGGTTTCACCCGCTTTTGTTCAGAATCACAGCCAGCTTGCAAGCGTTGACGATGTTTTCAATGCAATTCTCGTAAGAGGTGACGCAATCGGTGACGTTGTATTCTACGGCAAGGGTGCGGGCAAAATGCCCACCGCAAGTGCCGTTGTTGCAGACGTTATCGACTGTGCAAAGCACATGGAACGCAAAAAGTTCTTCGGCTGGCAGGACGGCGAGGCAGACTATGTTGCAAGCTATCTTGAAAGCACAGGCTCGGTTTATATCAGAGCAATCGCAGACGACGTTGCCGCTGCAATCGCAAAGGCAACCGCACTCTTCGGTGAAATCAAGCTTCTTTCCCGTGACGGTGCTCCCGAGGGCGAATTTGCCTTCACAACCGCTCCCGTTTCCGAAAAAGAGCTTTCCGAAAAGCTTGAAGGCTGGAACGGCGTAAGCGTTGAATCGGTTATCAGAATTACCGATTATTAATCAGTAAATCATTCCCATTCGGAGGTTAATATGGCTTTAATAGTTAAGAAATTCGGCGGCAGCTCCGTTGCAAATGCCGAAAGAGTAATGAATGTTGCCCGCATCGTAACGGATGAATACAAAGAGGGCAACGATGTTGTTGTTGTTGTTTCCGCACAGGGCGACACAACCGATGACCTTATCGCAAAGGCACAGGAAATCAATCCCAAGGCATCAAAAAGAGAAATGGATATGCTTCTTGCTTCGGGCGAGCAGATTTCAATTGCACTTCTTGCAATGGCAATCGAAAGCCTCGGCTATCCCGCATGCTCACTTCTCGGCTGGCAGGCGGGCTTTACAACAAATTCCGTTTACGGCTCTGCAAGAATCAAGAAGGTTACCGCAGAACGCATCAAGATGGAAATTGCAAAGAAAAACATCGTTATTGTTGCAGGCTTCCAGGGTCTTAACAAATATGACGATATAACAACTCTCGGACGCGGCGGTTCAGACACAAGTGCCGTTGCAATCGCAGCATCAATGCACGCAGACCGCTGCCAGATTTATACCGACGTTGAAGGCGTTTATACCGCAGACCCCAGAAAGGTCAAGAGCGCAATCAAGCTCAACGAAATCACATATGACGAAATGCTTGAGCTTGCAACTCTCGGTGCACAGGTTCTCAACAACCGTTCGGTAGAAATGGCAAAGAAATATAATGTTAAGCTCGAGGTTCTTTCAAGCCTTGTACGCAAACCCGGCACAATCGTTAAGGAGGTAGCAGATATGGAAAAAATGCTTGTCAGAGGTGTAACAAAGGATACGGACGTTGCCCGTGTTTCAATAATCGGTGTTCCCAATGTTCCCGGAATTGCTTATAAAATTTTCGGTAAGCTTGCCGCAAAGAACGTAAACGTTGATATCATTCTTCAGTCAGTCGGCAGAGATGACACAAAGGATATCACCTTCACAACAACAAAGTCACACCTTGATGACACAATCGAGGTTCTTGAAAATCTTGACCTTGTTGCAGGTCTTAAGATTCTCACAGACACAGACGTTGCAAAGGTTTCGGTTGTCGGTGCAGGCATGGAATCACATCCCGGCATTGCAGCAAAGATGTTTGAGGCTCTCTTTGAGGCAGACATCAACATTCAGATGATTGCTACAAGCGAAATCAAGATTTCGGTACTTATCGACGTCAACGAAGCTGACAAGGCAGTTTCAGCTGTTCACAACGCATTCATCCCCGAACTTTCATAAGAATAAACATATATGCCCCTTGAAAAAGACGAATCTTTTTCAAGGGGCATATTTATTTTTATGTATTGTTTGTTTTAGCGGGTATTCTGTTGAGGAAAATGTTTGACGTGATTGTGAGAATAAGCATGAGCACAATCACAGCCATGGGCGAGTTAAGACCGAAGAACGGTGCACAAACAAGCTCAAACAAAACGTCAAAAAGCTCCGATGCTCCGAGCGCACGGGTCATCATTGTAACAATTCCGACTGCAAGCCCAACGGCGGAATAGATGCTTACAATTCTTATCCAGAGAGCTTCTCCGAGCTTGAAAGCAACGGCAATGGAAGCGATTATCAGAATTGCATAGCCCGATGCGGAAAGAACTTCCTTTGCATTTGGCAGCTTTTCAAAAATTTCGGGCACAAGCTTTATTAATTTCCATATGTACGGTGCTCCGAGAAGCAGCCCGCAAACAACATAAAATGTGAGTCTTATATTTTTCTTGTTATCCATTTTCAACAGCCTTTCTTAATGCCTGTGCAAGCTGGTCGGGGCAGGAGGTGCTCTTGAATCCGCAGCGGATACCCTCGAGTCTTGCAATAACATCCTCCGCCTTCATTCCGTCAACGATAGCACCGATGCCTTTGAGATTTCCGTTGCAGCCGCCCTCGAAGCGTACGTTTCTGACAACTCCGCCGTCAAGCTCAAATTCAATTGAGCGTGAGCAGGTGCCTCTTGTGCTGTATTTATAAACCATTTTTATCACTCCTTTGCACCATTTTACAACAAACTTATATTTTTTTCAAGTATACATTACATTAATATATATAACAGGGCGAAAATCAGAAAAAAATCCGCTTTTTCCGCCATGAGCAGGATTATAATCGGCAAAATCAATGAGCGGTCGTTGTCGGCGGAGCTTTGCCGAATCTGTTTCGGAGAGTCACCGCAGCTTTGCGGCAGAATAAGCCGCAGAATGCTTTCGTTCATCGGTTATCTCCTCCCATAATCTGCGTTATCATCGGCAAAAGCTCCATGAGCTTCATCATCTGCATGGCTTCGTCGGCTTTTCGCCGCCTTTTTTCGCTCAAAAGGGGCTTGAGTGCTTCAATCAGCCTTGTTTTGTTATCGGATTTGTTCATTGCGCCCATAACCGTGCCCAGCTTCGCCATCATCTGTGCGTTGCCGAGTATGTCGGCGAAATCGGGCATGGCTGAAGAGGAGTTCTGATTTTTTTCTTCAGACTCCGTGTTTCCGAAAAGGCCTGACGCCGCCTCTCTTAAATTTTCCATATCTTCGTCGGTAAGCGATGACAAAATATCGTTCAAGCTGTCCATGGCATGCCTCAAAATTTTATTTCTTGAATCTGCTCATAAGCTTCTGTGCCTGCTCGCTGTTGAGCAATTGCTCCAGAGCTTTTTTATCACGGAGCACCCGCTGAATTTCATTAACCTTGTCGTCGGGCAGTCTGTTTTTCATTGCTCCGAGCATATCTTCGGGCTTCTGACTCTGTGATGCTTTTGCAATACGCATTAATTCATCCAAAGAAAAATTTTCGTTACTCATTGCATTCACCGCCTTTCCGTTTTATAATGTATATGTTTAAAATTAAAAAATATGAGGATTACAAATGAGAATACTTGTTTTTTCCGACTCCCACGGCTCAACCTATCGCATGAGGGATGCAATCATGAACCATCCCGAGGCGGATATGATAATTCATCTCGGCGACGGCGAGAGGGATGTTGAGGCGGTTTCGGATGTTATCGGCAGCAAAAGAGTTGTTCAGGTCTGTGGTAACTGCGATTTTTATTCGCAGCTGCCCGTAAACGAAATTATAACCGTCGGCGGCACAAAAATTTTTTGCTCTCACGGTCACACGGAGCTTGTCAAGCACGGCACGGGTGCATTCATTGCAAAGGCGAAAAATCTTGGTGCCCGCATTGCATTATACGGGCATACTCACCAAAGCGTTACAGATTATGTTGACGGTCTGCACATCATGAATCCCGGCAGCATACGAAGCGGCGAATACGGCGCGATAGATTTAACTCCGCAGGGAATTATGCTGCTGAAAATGAAAGTGTAATAAAATATAATCACCGCTCATATATATTTTTCAGGCGGTGAATAAAATGTTTGTATATTCTGTTAAAACTTCAAAGGCAAAAATTGCGGCTCTTTTAATTGCAGCCGGTGCAATCGTTATTGCACTTTTTCTGGTTGTCAGCAGAGGTAAACAGCCTGCGGCTGCCGACGAATCGGCGGTTAACTATAAGGCATCAACGGCGGCGGAAAGAGTTGCGTTTCTTTCTCAATTCGGCTGGAAAATATCCGAAGACCCCGTTGAAGTCAGCGAGGTTATCATTCCCGAGGATTTTGACGCGGGATATGCCGAATATGCCGAAATGAACAAGGCACAGGGGCTTGACCTTGAGCCCTATAAGGGTATGCGTGCGAAAAGATGGACATATGACATTCTGAATTATCCGGGTCTTGAGAACAAATCGGGCATTGTTCAGGCGAATCTGCTGATTTTTGACGGCAGGGTAATCGGCGGAGATATTTGCTCTCTTGAACAGGGCGGTTTCATGAACGGCTTTGATTTTCCGTCTGTACCCGCAACAACTTTGCCCGCTTCCGAAGCACAAACTGTTACGCAGACGGCGGGAAATTGATTTTTCGACAAATATAAAAGTTTGCATAGTTGAATTAATTTGTATAATATGTTATAATTTCTAACGGATTGTAACGTTAAATCCGAATGGGACAAAAGAATAAAACGGAGGACATATGAAAAAGGATACAAAAGAGCTTATCTACGAAGCCTTTGTTGATTTGCTCACACAGAAGCCGTTTGACAAGATAACGGTAAAGGATATAGTTGAAACCTGCGACATAAACCGCAACACATTTTATTATTATTACAGCGACATATATGACCTGCTTGAAGAAATCTTCAAAAAGCAGCTTAACATAATCGTTGAGGCACACAAAAACGGCACTTCATGGGCTGCGGCGTTTCTGCAGGTTGCCAATGTTGCATATACTCACAAAAAGCTTATCTACAACATCTGTGCTTCACGCAGTTATGATTACCTTGAAAACTATATGTATAAGGCACTCAAGCACATCATGGTTGAAGCTGTTCAGCTTCAGGCAAAGGATATGAACGTGCCCGATGAGGATATTGAATTCATTGCTTCATTCTATGAATACGGCTTTGTCGGAATACTTTCCGAGTGGTTCAGAACGGGAATGCGTGAGGATCCGCTTGTTCTTGTCAACAGACTTTGGCTGGTTATTGACAACATGAAGCATTCTCTCAAAAAGAGCCAGAGAAGAATGAGGATAAGAGAAGAAAATGACGATATTTCATGAGGACAGGGACATAATTGTCTGCCTTAAGCCTGCGGGCATAATCAGCCAGAGCAGCGGCGGCACGGATATGATATCTCTGCTCAACGAGCATTTCGGCGGCGGTGCACAGGCTTATCCCGTTCACAGACTTGACCGTGAAACTGCGGGAATAATGGTCTATGCAAAGAATTCAAAGGCGGCTGCGATGCTTTCAAAGCAGGCGGAGCAGAATCAGATAAAAAAGAGATACTATGCCGTTGTGAAGGGTGTTCCGGAAGAAAAAAGCGGAGTTTTGAAGGACTTGCTTTTCAGGGATAAACAGAAAAACAAGACCTTTGTTGTCAAGCGTGAGCGTAAGGGCGTGCGTGAGGCGTCGCTGGAATATGAGGTTATGGGCGAAAACGGCGGGCTCTCGCTTTTGAATATTCTTCTGCACACGGGCAGAACGCATCAGATAAGAGTTCAGTTTTCGAGCAGAAAAATGCCGCTTTTCGGCGACGGAAGATATGGCGGCGGCTCGGGAAACCTTGCACTTTTTGCACACACTCTTGAATTTGTTCACCCCGTAACCAACGAAAAGCTGACCTTTTCCGCAAAGCCCGACACGGATTCTGACCCGTGGAATAAATTTGATATATAAAGAAAACCGTATCAAAGCATTGAGCCTTGATACGGTCTTTTTTATAATGTTTTAATTAAAAGATACTGGTGAAAAACTTTGTGATTTTGTAGTAGGCATCGAAAACAAAATTGATGAATTTCCAGGTGCTCTTGACATCAAGCTTGGAAATAAGTGATTCGATGATTCCTTCGACTGTGCTGTTGTTGATTTTGTCGGCGGGAGCTTCGTCCTCTGTTTTTTCAACTGCAAATTCGTCAACACGGATTGCTTTGCCGTCTTTGACTTCATATGCGTTGTAATAGAGGCGGTCACCCTCGACGGTTATTGCGGAGAACATTGAATTCTCTGCGTTTGCAACAAGAGCTTCAGCTCTGGGGAAGGATTTATCCGTCGCTGCAACGTCCTTTGTTTTGTAAACCTTAACGCCCGAAGTGCCGCAGATTGAGTAAATTGTGCCCTTGGGGTTATACTTCATGCGGTATTCAAGTCCGTCATAGCTTACGGTTTCCTCGTCGCAGGGTACAACGGCGTTTGCTTTCATTGCGGCTGTTCTTAAGTAAACATGGTCGTGTCCCTGAAGAACAAGGTCAACTCCGAGATAGGGGAGAAGAGTGCCGAGCTGCGCTCTCATGCCCTCAACGTCGCCGTCATCAAAGTGTGAGCCGTTGGAATAAAGTGCCTTGTGAAGAATAACAACCTTCCATTTTGCATCGCTGGTTTTGATGTCATTCTTGAGCCATTCCATCTGTGCGTCGCCAAGCTTATCGTCTTCAACATCGTTGGTGTTGAGTACCGTGAAGTGAACGTCATTGTAGTCATAGGAATAGTAAACGCCCGATTCAAGGTCCTGCTCGGGAACGTTGGGAAGCACAAAGTTTTCGCTGATTGCCGCCTCGGCATCCTCATGGTTGCCCGATGTTGGCATAAAGGGCAGGTCAAGGAGCTTATCGGTTGAGTTGAGGAGATATCTCCAATGCTTGACGTTTTCGCCCGCATCAACCTGATCGCCTGCGGAAACGATGAATTTTCCTTCGGGATAAAGCTCCGAAGCGGTTTCGATAACCTCTGCAAATCTGTTGAAATGGTCGGGACGCTGTGCCTGCGGGTCGGTCACATAGAAGAAGGTGAAGCCTTCGCCGTCACCGCCTGCGGTTTCGATTGTGCCCGCATCACTCCACCAGCCGCGCTTTGCATCGCCGACACGGTAGCTGTATTTTGTTCCGGGCTCAAGTCCCGAAAGAGTGATTGTGTGCTTTGCGTAGTCCTTTGTGTAGGGGAGAAGTGAGAAAATACCGAGGTCTGCACCGGGATAGGTTTTGCCGACAAGTTCGCAGTCGGCGGTAACCTTTTTGCCCGTTGTGGGCTTGCCCGTGAATTTGGGGTTTTCGCTGTAGGGAACAAGCTCAATATCCGTTCCCGTTACGCTGTATTTTGTCAGCCAGGTTATGCTTGCCGTTCTTTCGGCATTCTCGCCGAGGGTCATTGCGATGTGTGAGGGCAGGAGGTAGTTATCCTGCGTTGCCTTAACCTTTACAGGTCCGCTGTAGGTGAATTCGGCATTCATATCCAGATTTTCTTCGGGGTTTTCGTCAATGAGGAAGGATGAAAGCATCCACTTGATTGTGTAGCCCCATGATTCAAACTGGCTGAAGGTGATATATTCGCCTGCAAGGTGGTCGATTATAGCATCAACAGAGCTGTATTCCTCGGGAACAACGGGAAGTCCGAGAACGGAGTCGATGAGATTGCCGAAGCTGTTGTCGCCGCCGAGAAGAACCTCGGTTGCACCCTGAAGAACTCTGCCGAGAAGATAGAACATCTGCCATTCGGGGAAGAGCTCGCCGGGATTGAATTCAAGAGTTGCAAGAATTTCGTTCTGAACAAGGTCTGTTACAAGCACCTTGCGGAGAAGATTGAAAACTTTTTCGGTAAGAACGCCGCTGTCGAATGCGTCAAGAACATCCTCAACATAAGGATAATCCGAAACATCCTCGTTGCCCGCATAGTAGGTGAGCATTACGGTTGTTGCGTATTCGCCTACGGTGCAGCCCTCTGCGTTGACCTCATAGCCGAGCTTGTCGGCGAGAAGGGTTGCAGGCTTATCGCTGATTCGATAAGCAAGAACCTCGTTTATAATTGCTTCAAGCTTTGCAACTGTTTCCGCGGGCTTGTTGACATAAGCGTTGTCAATCTGCCCGAAAAGGTCGTTGATGAAGCTCATTACGTTGCCGCTGATTGTGAGAATTTCGATGGGACCGAGTGCAAGACCGTTTGTGCCCAGCGCGTCAACGATGATTTTTTCGAGGTCAAGATTCTTTGACTTGAGGAATTCACCGAGACCGCCGACTTCCTGAATATCGGCAAAGATATCGGTGATAGCAGGCTCGATAATGCCCATGAGAAGCTCATTAACGCTGCCCTCGCCGAAGGTTCTTTCGAAAGAGCAGGTGTAGGCAAAGGGCTTTTCAAAAACCGTGCCGTCATCGGCAACAACGGGCTGATATTTGTCAACGTCAAGGGTTTTCATCTTGAAATCCGTTTTTTTGCCGTTGGTGCTGAAATCAACTATTTTGTAGTAGTTGGGGAAGCCTGTAAGGGTGGGTGTGAGAATGTCATAAACAACCTCGCCGTTATCGGAATAATGGCAGTTTGTGTCGTTTGAGTGGAGATGACCCGTGAAAACAAAGTGCATACCTGCGTCTGCATAAGCATCGGCAACCTTGAGCCAGTCACGCACAACGAAGGGCCAGAATGTTGCTTCTTCGATATCCATGTGGGGAACAAGATTGTGGTGCTGCATACCGATAACGGTAAGACCTTTATCCTCTGCTTTTTCTGCTTCGGCAATAATCCAGTCAAGCAGACCTTCGGCAATCTGACCGTCAGTCATGTGCTCGTTGCCTTCTGCACCGTTATCCTCGCTGTACATACAGCTGTCGATTGCGATGAGCCTGTAGTCACCGAGTGTTACGGCGTAGGAGAGCATACCGCCTTTTTTGCCTTCTTCGGGAACAAAGAAGCTGTCTGCAAGGTCATAGCCGAGATTTTTGTAGATTTCTCTGAACTGCTCGGGAGAAGTCTTTTCGGCGGGTTCTTTGATACCGTTTTCAAAGGTTACGGCTTTGCTGTTATTGATATCGTGGTTGCCGGGGATGACCAAAACGGGAATGCCCGATTCCTTTTCAAAGGCTTCAAGCTTTTCGGCAAGAGCCTTGTGGCTTTCAAGCTCGCCGTCCTTGGTAAGGTCGCCGGGAATGAGAACATAGTTTTCGCCGTCGGCAGCCGCATTGCGGAGAACGCCGTCAAGAGCGTTCTCAACAAGGGAGTCAAGATAATTATATTCCTTGTGCTTGTTCTGAACGAACTCCTCCCAGTTATCGCCGCCGCTGTCTTTGAGCGACGGTGCGAGATAATGGATGTCGGAGATAACTCCGAAGCGAACGGATGAGGTGTCCGCATTTGCCATCATCGGCACGCAGGCGGCAATGACGGCAAACACAAGCACAATGCTGATTAATTTCATAATTAAGCTTTTTTTCATTTTACTTTCCTCTTTTAAATGTTCTTAAGAAGGGGACCGATTCCTGCAATTGCGCCGGGGATACCCTTGAGAATCTTGCGGATGCCGCCCTTTTCGCCTGCAATCCACTTAACAAGACCGTCTGCCATGTCCTCGCTCATAACTCCGCCGCTCATGCTGATGAAATCACGGAAGGGAGTCTGGAGTGCGATTGCCTGTGCGAAGCCTGCGGGAACAACTGTGGTAAGAAGCTTATAGAAACGCTTACCGTTCTTTGTGTGCTTGCAGCTTTCAAAGGTGTCGCAGATGGAGAGTGCTCTGTCGGGTGCGTAGTCGCAAGCGGGAAGAGGTCTGCCGAGAACGGCAACAAACTGATCCTCGGGAACGTTCTGAACGTCGCCGCTGTAATAAAGAGGAGCAACTGCGGAATAGTCGGGGATGTTTTCGGTTGTGCCCGAAACACTAACTGTTGCGGAAAGTCTGATATCCGCACTTGATGCACCGACAAGAATTTCGAATTCGCCGCTTTCAACGCACCAGTCGTTGATGTTTACGTTATAAAATGCGAAGGCTCTCTTGGAAAGCTCGATTGTGATTTCCTTTGCCTCGCCGGGATTGAGCCAGATTTTCTTGAAGCCCTTGAGCTCTTTGACGGGTCTGTAGATTGTACTTTCCTTGTCGGCAACATAGAGCTGTGCAATTTCATAGCCCGAAACATCGCCTGTGTTCTTGACGGTGAATGATACCTTGAGTGTATCGGTGTCCTTCATTGAGGTTTTGTCAAGCTTTATGTCGGAATATTCAAAGGTTGTGTAGGAAAGACCGAAGCCGAAGGGATAGCGGACATTCTTTGCTGCCTTTTCATAATATCTGTAGCCGATATAAATGCTCTCACGGTATTCAACCGATGCGGGATTGCCGGGGAAGTTGTTGATTGCGGGTGTGTCATAGTAGCTCATGGGATATGTTTCGGGGAGCTTACCGCTGGGGTTAACTGTACCGCTGATGATATCGGCAACGGCACCTGCACCTGCCTGACCGCCGAGATAGGAGTTGAGAATTGCGGCAACGTTATCGTTCCAGGGCATTTCAACGGGTGAGCCGCCTGCAAGAACAACGATAACGTTCTTGTTAACTTTAAGAATTTCCTTAACGAGGTTGTCGTGTGCCTCGGGAAGGTTCATGTGAGTTCTGTCAAAGCCCTCTGCTTCGTATTCGTCGGTAAGACCGATAAAGAGAACAACGGTTTCGCATCTTGAAGCAACCTGTGCCGCCTCCGCTGCAAGAGCCGCATTTTTCTTTGCTTTCTTTGCGGAAAGCTCGTAGCCCTGTGCGAATTCTACGTTGTAGCCGACCTTCTGAAGCTCTTCAAGAGCGTTGTCAAGCTTTGTGGGGTTGATGTGTGATGAGCCTGCACCCTGATATCTGGGAGTTCTTGCAAGCTCGCCGATAACTGCAACCTTGCCGTTTTTCTTGAGGGGAAGAATGCCGTTGTTCTTAAGAAGAACCATTGAATTTGCGGCAACCTTTCTTGCAAAGCCCTGGTCATCGGCATCGTTATAGGGATAGTTTGCCTTTGAACCGTCAACTGCCTTTTTTATGAGGTTGAGCATATTGAGAGCTCTTTCGTTGAGAACGGCTTCGTCAAGTGTGCCGTTTCTGACGGCGTCAACAATTTTCTTTGTACCAGAGCCCGAGGATGAGGGCATTTCAAGGTCGTTGCCGTTCTTGAGTCCGAGAACTCTGTCGTTGACTGCACCCCAGTCGCTGACAACAACGCCGTCAAAGCCCCACTCGTTGCGGAGAATTTCAAGCTGGGTGTGTCTGTTTTCGGAGCCGTGAGCACCGTTGATTTTGTTGTAGGAATTCATTACGGTCCAGGGCTTTGCCTTTTTGACCGCAATTTCAAATGCGGTAAGGTAAATTTCACGCAGAGCTCTTTCGTCAACAACGGAATCGCAGGTCATTCTGCGTGTTTCCTGGCTGTTTGCGCAGAAATGCTTGAGCGATGTGCCGACGCCCATTGACTGAACGCCGTTGATAAAGCCTGCAGAAAGCTCGCCTGCAAGGATGGGGTCTTCTGCAAAATATTCGAAGTTTCTGCCGCAGAGAGGAGAACGCTTCATGTTGATGCCGGGTCCGAGAAGCACGCCGACTTCTTCTTTAAGGCACTTTTTGCCGAGAGCGACGCCCATTTCATAAAGAAGCTCGGGATCCCATGAAGCTGCGGTTGTTGCGGCTGTGGGATAGCTGATTGCGGGAACGCTGTTTGAAAGGCTGTCGCCCTTCTTGCTGTAGTCTTTTTTGCGGAGTCCGTGAGGGCCGTCGCAGACCATGATTGAGGGGAAGCCGTATTTTTCCATGCCCTTAAGGTGCCAGAAATCGGCACCGTCGCAGATTGCGGCTTTTTCTTCAAGGGTCATCTGGGCGAGAATTTCTCTGGGGTCTTTCATAGTGATTTGTCCTCCTTATATATCGGTATTTTCTTCCAAATTTAATATCTCTTCGGCTTTCATGCCGTCGATTTCTTCAACATTGCGAAGCTTTTTGCGTATGATTTCGTTACGCTTGCCCGCTTCGTCAAGGGATTTGCCTGCCTCGTCGATTTTCTGTCTTGCCTTTTGCAGAACAGTTCCGAACTTATCGTACTGAACCTTTGCGGCGGCAAGAAGAACTCTGACCTCATTGGCTTTTTCGTTGATAGCAACCGCTCTGAATCCGAGTGAAAGGGAATTGAGCAGGGCGGTTATGGTTGACGGACCCGCAATCATAACGTTGAATTCGCTCTGGATTTTTTCGGCGATGCCCGAGCGGGATGAGGTGATTTCCGCATAGAGCCCCTCGGTTGCGAGATACATGATTGCAAACGGAGTTGTGAGCGGAACGTTTATGTATTTGGTGATTGTTTTTGCTTCGCCGAGAACTCTTGCTTCAAGAGCCTTTCTTGCGGCTTCGAGGGCAACGGGGTCTGCGGAATCCGCCGCATCGCAAAGACGGACATAATCCTCCATGGGGAACTTTGAGTCGATGGGGAGATAGGTCATTTCGCCGCCGTCGCTCGACGGAATATGAACGGCAAATTCGACCCTGTCCTTTGAGCCGGGAACGCACACGAAGTTTGTTTCGTACATTCCGGGGATTGTCTGGTCAAGTATTGCACCGAGCTGAACTTCAGCCCATGTGCCTCTTGCCTTGACGTTTGTCAGAACACGGTTAAGACCCGTTACTGTTGCGGTAACTCCGCTTGAAAGCTCTTTCATTTCGCCGAGGGATTTATAAACGTTTTCGAGCCTGTCGGAAACGGTTTTGAAGGAGCTGTCAAGACGCTGCGTTAAAGTTTCGTTCAGCTTTTCGTCAACGGTAAGACGCATCTGCTCAAGCTTCTTTTCGTTGCTTTCACGCATTTTGTCAACGGCTTCGGTTAGGGCACGGCTCTGCTTTTCGTTCTGCTCGATATTGTTAAGACGGATTGTGTTGAGAGAATCGGAAAGAGCCTTTTCTGTTTTGCCGTGATGCTCGGTGTTATCAATGCGGAGCTTTTCTATTTTTTCGCTCATATCGCCCAGATTTTTTGAGGTTTCAAGACGCATCGCCTGCTGTTCGGAGTGCATTTCACGGCGGCTGCGTTCAAATTCCGAACCGAGAGAGCGGGAAAGTTCCGAGGTTTTTTCGTTAACCCCGTCAATTTTATGTTCAATTTCAGAGGTGCTGAATTTATTCTGCCTTGCAAGCAGTACAACAAGAAGAATTATAATCGCCGCAAGAAGTGCAATTATTATGTAATCCATATATTTCTCCATTCTAATTATTTAACTAATAATACCATATATATAGGTAATTGGCAATAGTTTTTGAGCATATATTGACAAATTTATTAAGGAAATTTTAAAAAAATTAAGAAAAACGAAAGGAAAATTTAAGCTTTGAATAATAACGATTAAGAAGTGATTAAACCCGTTGACTGTAGGTTTTTATGGCGATATAATCGGGTCAACAAAACAAAGGGGGACAAAAACCATGAAAAAATTTATTGCAGTTTTACTCACATTCACAATTGTTATGACACTGGGAATTCCGGCTTTTGCGGCAGAAGAAACAGAGCCTGTGCAGGATATCGTAACAGAAGACCAGCCTTTGAATCCGGATGAAGTAATAAAAGATATTATTGATTCGGACAGCTTTAAGGATGTTATTGAGGATGAAGATATCGACGGAGAAATAATCGAGGATGCTATTGAAAACGAGGAGTATGAGGTTATATATCTTTCCCAGAAAGAATACGAAAAATTGAGAAAAAATGCCGCTCTCGAAAGTTTGGGAGATGCGGGTATGTTTTTGCTCGAAAGCATGGGATTGCTGCTTCTTTCACCTGCGGCACCGTTTCTTTTCTTTATTCCTTTTGCAGGACCGTTTATGATGATTATTCCTCTTGCCGCACCTGTGCTTTTGCTGATGGCTGTTGCAGGGATTATCGCATCACCGTTTGAAGCAATTGATATCTATAAGAATTTCGAACCTGAATTTCCTTATGAAATAACCGAATAAATCGAGTATTTTACTTTGTGTTGAAAAATTACTTGTTGTGTGATAAAATCAGAAAGGATGTGAATTTATGGGATTGATTTTACCGGCAATTATTTTGTCGTATCTGCTTGCTCCCATTGAACTTCTCATTAATCTTTTCAAGTAAAAACTCCGGAGGTATTATGGTAGGAATTATCGGTGCGATGCACATTGAGGTTGAAACAATCAAGGCTCTTATGGAAAACAAAACCGTTGAAACAATCAGCGGTGTTGATTATGTCAGAGGCGTGCTTCACGGCAGCGAAATTGTTATTGCGGCTTGCGGAATCGGCAAGGTTGCGGCGGCAATGTGTGCCCAGACAATGATTCTGAAATATGCTCCCGACTGCATCATCAACACGGGTGTTGGCGGCAGCCTTTGCACAAAGCTTGCAATAGGTGATATCGCCGTTGCGGAAAAACTTGTTCAGCACGATATGGATACATCTCCGCTGGGCGATCCCATCGGACTTATTTCGGGCATAAATATTGTCAACATCCCCGCCGACGAAAAGGTTATTAATGTTCTTTCGCAAGGCATTGAAACCCTTGAAAACGTTAAGGGTATGAGGGGAATAATTGCATCGGGCGACCAGTTTATCGCAAGCGATGAAAAGAAGAAATTCATAACCGAGAATTTCGGTGCAATCGTTTGCGAAATGGAGGGTGCAAGCATCGCACAGGTGTGCTATACAAACGGTGTGCCCTTCGGAGTTGTGCGTGCGGTTTCCGACTGTGCCGATGGCTCGTCACACATGGATTACGGCGAATTTTTACCCGTTGCTGCGGCAAATGCGGCAAAACTGATAGAATATTTTGTTGTTAATTTCTGATATGAAAAATAAAAATTATATTAAAAAATTCTTTCCGTTTGCGTTTTACCGTCCCGACAAGCTTGCCGAATATCTGACCGAAATGCGTAGGCAGGGCTTTATGTTTGAAGACATGAGCACGTTTAATGTTCTGAAATTCAAGCACGTCAAGCCCCGTGACGATTTGCGGTATGTTGTTCTGAATTATTATTTTCCGAACACAGGTCGTGCAGATAAAATAAGGGATTGGGATATCTTGTTCATGAAACAACGTTTCCCGCAGTTTGACAGGGAGTTTCACAATTGTTTTAAGTCGTCTTCGAGAGATGTGTATAAATTTGTGATATACTGCACATCCGTTATTTCCGATGAAGATATCGAAGCTCTCAAGCAATTCAGAAAGAAAAGGCTTAAAAAAATCAACGCTTTCAAAATATCGATACATCTGTTTAATATAATTCTTTTTACAGTTTTGTTTGCTCTTGCTTTAGCACAATTGCGGTAACTTCGGTTACCGCTTTTTTTATCGTTAAAATCACACATCAAATTGTTAAATTCTCTTATCGGAATTTGTTGACAATTGACAATTAATCTGTTAATATATTAATGACTATTTTTATAATCAAAGGAGGAAACCAAAATGATTGATCAGAAAACTCTGGCATATATCAATCTTTACGGCGTTCTGGGTACTCTCGAAAACCTTTGTGAGCTCGCTCCCGAAGCAGGCAGCATTCTCACAAACAAAAAGCCCATCTCAATCGGCTTTGAGGTAAAGGGCGGCCCCAGCGCAACAATCACCTTCAAAAACGGAAAGTGCAGAATGGAACAGGGCTGTGCAAAGTGCGACGTCAAGCTTCCCTTCAGCTCATGCGAAAAATTCAACGGTCTTATCGACGGAACAACTACTCCCATCCCCTCAAAGGGATTCCACCACATCAGCTTCCTTCTTAAAGACTTCACAAAGCTTACCGACCTTCTCAACAAGTATATGCGTCCCGAGCCCGCTGACCTTGAAGACGAGGATTTCTTCAGAATCAGCACAACTCTTATGATGTATACAATTTCCGTTGCAATCGCACAGATTGGCAACAACGACGAAATCGGCAAGTTCTCCGCACAGCAGATGGTTGACGGCGAAATCGCTTTCAGCATCAAGGACGGACCTGCCGCAACGATAAGAGTCAAAAACCACAGACTTCTTGCAATCAAGAAGCCCAGCGATGCTCCCAGAGCAATCATGGAATTCAGCTCAATCAAGCTTGCAAGAGATTTGTTTGACGGCAAGGTTAACGCAATTGCCTGCGTAGGCAGCGGCGATATCGTCATGAAGGGCATGATTTCGATGCTCGATAACCTTAACAGAATTCTTGACAGAGTTGCTCTGTATCTTGCATAAGGAGGTTTCTGAAATGAGTATGAAAATCAATACACACGCTAAAAGTGCCGAGCTCTTTCAGAGAGCCGCAAAGGTAATTCCCTCGGGTCTTTACGGTCATCAGGGCCCCGCAGAGGGCTGCTGCATCCCCGTTTCCGCTTACCCTCTTTTCAGCCAGAAAGCACAGGGTACATATTTCTGGGATGTTGACGGCAACAAATACATAGACTATATGTGTGCATACGGTCCCAACGTTCTCGGCTACAATGACCCCGACGTTGACAAGGCTGTTATGGAGCAGATGAAAATTGAAAACTGCGTTACCGCTCCCTCAACAAAGATTATCGAGTTTGCAGAGCTTATGGTTGATACCGTAGCTTCGGCAGACTGGGCATTCTTTGCAAAGAACGGCGGCGACACAACAACCGCAGCTATCATGACCGCAAGAGCAGCAACCCACAGAAAGAAGATTATCTTCGTTAAGGGTTACTACCACGGCGTTGCTCCCTGGTGCCAGAAGATTGACTATCCCGGCGTTCTTCCCGAGGATGTTTCAAACAACCTTTATGTTGATTGGAACGATTTTGAGCAGCTTGAAAGAATCGTTGAAGAAAACGAAGGTGAAATCGCAGCCTTCATTTCAACTCCCTATATGCACGGCAACTTTGTTGATAACGTTCTTCCCGCAGAAGGCTATTGGCAGAAGGTACGCAAGCTCTGCACCGACAAGGGTATCGTTCTTATCGTAGACGACGTTCGCTGCGGCTTCAGACTTGACCTTGCAGGCTCCGACCATCACTACGGCTTTGAAGCTGACCTTATCTGCTTCTGTAAAGCACTTGCAAACGGCTGGAACGTTTCCGCACTCTGCGGTAAGGATTGGCTCAAGAGCTCAATCAGCGGTCTTTCCTATACAGGCAGCTATTGGATGAGTGCAGTTCCCTTTGCGGCTGCAATCGCTTGTATCAACAAGATGAAGGAAATCGACTTTCCCAAGTTCTGCCTCGAAAAGGGCACAATGCTCACCGACGGTCTTAAGGCTGCCGCTGCAAACAACGGCTTTAACCTTAGCGTTACAGGCGAGCCCGCACTTTTCTATCTCATGCTTAAGGATGACGATTCCCTTATGCTTCATCAGGAATGGATTGCAGAGGTTGTCAAGAGAGGCGTCTATATGACCAACCACCACAACCACTTCATCAACGCATCACTTTCCGACGAGGATATCAAGCACACAATCGAGGTTGCGGAGGATGCTTTCAAGGCAGTTCGCAAGAATCATCCCGAACTCGGTTAATTATACATAATTTTAAAGGAGGAATTTCCAATGGCATTAACCAAACAGGAATGGCTTGAGCTTGAAAAGCAGGCTCACGAACTCCGCAAGCTCTGCCTTGACACAACCTATTGGGCAGGCAGTGCTCACATCGGCGGCGGCATGAGCGTTATGGATATGCTCACCATTCTCTACTACAAGTACATGAAATACGACGTTGCAAATCCCCAGTGGGAAGACAGAGATCGCTTCATCCTCAGCAAGGGTCATGCAGGCGTTGCTCTTGCAAGCCTTGTTTGCCATGTTGGTTTCGACGATAAAGAAAAGCTCAAGACCTTCAACCTTTCAAACTCAACAATGGGTATCCACCTTGACTCAAACAAGGTTAAGGGCGTTGATGCTTCAACAGGTTCACTCGGTCACGGTCTTTCAATCGCTCTCGGAACAGCTCTTGCAGCAAAGGTTCTCGGCAAGGACTACAAAACCTTCTGTATCCTCGGCGACGGCGAATGCGACGAAGGTTCAAACTGGGAAGCAGGCATGGCTGCAGCTCATTTCAAGGCAGATAACCTCATTTCCTTCGTTGACCGCAACAAGTGCATGATCGACGGCAGAACAGAGGATGTTATGAAGCTTGAACCCCTTGCAGACAAGTGGCGTTCATTCGGCTTCATCGTTAAGGAAGTTGACGGCCATAACTTCAACGAGCTTGCCGATGCAATCGACTTTGCTCTTGAAAACAAGGGTGCTCCCGTTATGATTATCGCCGACACCATCAAGGGCTGCGGCGTTGATTACATGGAAGACGACTATAAGTGGCATTACGGCGCACTTAACGAAGAAAAATATGAGCTTGCAAAGGCAAGTCTTGAAAAATACTATGCAAAACGCGTTGCTCGCGCAGAAAAGGAGGGCATCTGATTATGGCAGGCGGATTAACCTATACAGCAACCGAATCAACAGCGTTCTCAACCGCTGAAATTTACGGTAAGGCTCTCTGCGAGCTTGGCGAAAAGCATCCCGAGGTTGTTGCTCTTACAGCTGACCTTGGCAAATCAACAAAAATCGGTATGTTCGGCGAAAAATTCCCCGACAGATACTTCAACGTAGGTATTGCAGAACAGAATATGTTCGGTATGGCAGCAGGTATGGCAAGAGCGGGACTTGTTCCCTTCCTTTCAACCTTCTCGGTTTTCGCTTCATTAAGAAGTGCCGACCAGCTCCACACAGACATCTGCTATCAGAACGTTAACGCAAAAATCATTGCTACCCACGCAGGTACATCCTTCGGTCAGGCAGGTTCAACTCACCACGCAATCTGCGACATGGCAGTTGCACGTTCAATCCCCAACCTCACAGTTATCTGCCCTGCTGACGGTCTTGAAACCTACAACGCAGTTCATGCTGCATACGATAATTTCGGACCCTACTACATCCGTATCAACAGAGGCTTTGACCGTGTTCTTTATGATTCAACAGACTACGGCTTTGAGGTTGGTAAGGCTGTTACAATCAACGAAGGCTCCGACATAACAATCATTGCCTGCGGTTCATGCGTATTCCAGGCATATCAGGCTGCAAAGTTCCTTGAAACCAACGACGGTCTTAAGGTAAGAGTTCTCAATATGCACACAATCAAGCCCATCGACAGAGAGGCTATTGTTAAGGCTGTTATGGATACACGCCGCATTATCACCGCTGAAGACCACAATGTTATCGGCGGCCTTGGTTCCGCAGTAGCAGAAGTTATCGTTGAAGCAGGTAAGGGCTGTGCGTTCAAGCAGCTCGGTATCCCCGACAAGTTTGCACCCATCGGTCTTCACGAGGACATCATGTCCAGCCTCGGCATCGACCAGAACGGTATTATTGCCGCTGTTCGTGAGGTTATGGGTAAGGACTTCGAGCTCGACGACGACTGGGACGACGAAGTTTAATTTGAGTTCTTTTCACTTTCTCGTTCGGTCGTGTATACTGATACACTTCCCTCACTGCGAAAGCGAAAATAATCTCAAATCTAAAAACTAACCGAAAGGAATGATTATTATGGCTTCGAGAGAAGATATTTTAACCAATAAAATTTTCCTTTGTGCGGTTCTTCCCCTTATCAAAACAATCGCTTCCGATGACCCCAAGCTTGCAAAGAAATTTGAGCACGCTCATGCGGTTATTCAGGTAAGTGCCAAAGACCCCGACGCTCCCGAAGGCAAGTTTTCAACTCATTTTGTTGTTAACTGCGGCGAATGGGAGTGCCATACGGATAAGGTAACTGACAATGCTCACATTGAACTTGAATTCAAGAGCATTGAAACCATGAACGCATTCTTCAAAGGAAAAATCGGTCCTTCAACGCTTCCCGCAATGAAGGGCATAACAAAGAAGCCCGCAGTTTTTGCGGCATTCATGATGACACTTCTCAAAATGTCATCCCTGCTCACCGCAACCGAAGCTCCCGCAGACGAAGAAACAAAGAAATTGCTTGTTAAATGCTATTTCTATCTTCTTTCAACGGGCATCAGCACACTCAACAAGCATGGTCACGAAGAAATCCACAAGTGGACTCTTTCAAGCCCCGACAGAGTTTATGCCTGGGCGGTTGACGGATATCCCGAAATTTCGGCTTATATCCGCATAAAGGCAGGTAAGTCAAAGGCAGGCAGAGGCGTTTACAAGCGTGCTCTTCCCTTCTTCACCATGAGATTTGACTGCCTTGACAGCGCACTCGGAATTCTTATGGGCACAGCTGATATGCTTGAATTCACAAAGGAAAGCAAGCTTATCATGGACGGTGCACCCGAATTCGGCGCACAGATCGGCGACTATATGATGAAGGTCGGCGACTACGCAAGATAAATTCTGATTGTGATAAATGTGACGGATCGTCAGCATTTCTCAACAATCTGACAGAAATACAACTAACATTATTAAAAATGCAAGGATTGATGTTTCGTCAATCCTTGTTTTTTTATTTACTGACAATTTCTGCGTTATTCTGCAAACCGTAGGGCGGCTTGACCAAAGCCGCCGTGGATTTTATGTGCAGAATTGAAATTAATTATTCCAAATCTTATACAAAATTGTCTATATTTTTACTTGCTTTTAATAATAAATAGGAATAGAATAAGAGAAAAGAAGGAAGGTGCGTTTATGGAAGAAAAAAAGACCGTGCTTGCCGAGGAAGGCGATAATTTAGGCTCGGTTATCAAGCATCTGATAGATTTTGACGCACAGCAGAGAGCTGTTATTTCCGCTGCTCTTGATGAAAGAGAGGCAAAGCGGAAGGGGCTTGAGCAGGAGAGGGTCGAAATCGACAAAAAATATATGCTCCGTGCCGACAGGGCGTTGGAGTCGCTTCAAATAAAGGAAAACGAAAAAGCCGAAAAAGAAATAAACGCTTTGCAAAACGCAGCCGCAAAAAACATTGCGGAGCTTGAAAAAAAGGCGGAGGAAAACGGCGATTTCTGGATTGAGGAAATATTCAAACGGACAATAAGCGACAATTAATTAAAGAAGGGAGGGCAGCCGGATGGAATCAAAGGCTTCCAATTCCGTTATGACAAGGGTGAGAGCCAAATACGGCTGCCGCCTTAAAAGAGAAGATTACGAAGCTCTTGCGGGGGCACAGAATATCAAAGAGGTTGTAAGCTTCATGAAATCCCGCAGCGGCTATGCCGAGCATTTTGAAAAGCTTGCTTCGGACCCCAATCTTCACAGGCTGAAGCTGGAGCATTCATTGCAGGCAGCCTTTGAAACCGAGGCAAGCCGTCTTTGCGGCTTTGAAAAAACGGTTGGCTATCCCATACTCAAATATATGATGCTCGACCGTGAAACGGAGCTTATTCTTGACTATATTGTCAATCTTTCATTCGGCACGCCCGAAAAAATGATTCTGAAAACTCCTCAAAAATCGAACACGGGAACAAAAATTGACTTCTCAAAGCTTTTTCAAATCAGAGATGTCAGGGAGCTTTCGAGATATCTTTCAAAAACGAGATATTCAAAGCTTGTGCCCGTTTTACCGAAGAATGAGGGCGATGAATTTGACATTTCTCTTATCGAAGCTACCCTCGGAAAGATAAAATACAAAATGGTGTTTTCCGAAATCGAAAAATCATTCTCGGCGGAAACGGCAAAAATTCTTTCGGCGGGAATTCTTATGAGAATCGAGCTTTCCGACCTTGATATGATTTACAGGGCAAAAAAATACTACAATTTGTCCGCAAGCTATATCAGCACAAACCTTGTGGGATACCGCTATCTGCTTTCTTCTGCGGCGTTTGAGCAGCTTATTGAAGCGGCGAATGCCGATGAATTCATGGCGATATTCAAAAAAACGAGATATAAGTCAAGGGTTGAGCGTTTCGGGATAGAGGATGTTGAGCTCTTTCAGAAAAAATCGGTTATGGAAAACGAGATAAGGCAGATTCATTTTTCTGCCGACCCCGCAGTTGTGCTTTCGGCTTATCTGCGGTTTCTTGAAACCGAATGCGAAAATATAACGAAAATAATTGAGGGAATAACCTATAAAATTCCCAAAGAAGATATTCTCGGAAATCTGATTATAACAGAGAAAGGAGAGTGAGAGAATGGCTGTTGAAAAAATGAGGCTGTTGAGTATATTCGGCAACTACGACGACCTTGACAAGGCGATTAAGGTCTGCGTTGACAGCGGAAGCTTTCAGCCCGAAAATGCGTCGGCGTTAATCGGCGATTCCGAAGGCTTTTCCTATATCAGCGAAGAAAATCCCTATTCATTCAGGCTTATGAAAATCCGTGAGATTTTTGAAAGCTTTGAGCGAGAGCCGAAATTCATTGAGGACTGCTCATCGGTTGATATCGACGAGGCTAACCGCAGAGTGGACGAGCTTTATGACACCATAAAAAGCATCAAAACCCACGATTCGGTTGTAAATACGAAAATCGAGGAAACGAAGCGTGTTATCGAGCAGCTTTCTCACTTTGAGCATCTGGATATTAACCTTGAGGATGCGGTAAACTGCGATTACATCCGTGTGCGTTTCGGCAGACTTCCTTTTGAGGGCTTCGAAAAGCTGAAAAAATATAACAAAGACATAAGCTCCATTTTTTATCCCGATTCCAGCGACGATGTGGGCTACTGGGGAATGTATGTTACTCCCATTGACAAGGCTGCGGAGGCTGACAGAGTTTACGCATCGCTTTTCTTTGAGAGAATGTGGATAAGAGGCTTCGGAGGCGGCACTCCCGCATCAAATCTTGCCCGCCTCAAAAAAGAGCTTGAAGAGCTTGAAGAAAACAAGCGTGCAGTCGACGAAAGCGACGATATCTATTTCAAGGAGCACACGGAGCTTTTTGACCTCTACTATTCAAAAATCAAAACTCTTCATGACAGCTTTGAGGTAAGAAAGTTTGCGGCGAAATATCACGGCAGCTTTTTCCTTGGCGGCTGGGTGCCGAAAAAAGAGGAAAAGGCAATTGTCGGCAAACTCAAAGAGATTGAGGGCGTTGAGGTTGAGGCGGCTGACCCCAAGGAATTCAAAAAACTGACTCCGCCAACCAAAATCAAAAGCTCCTTCCTCACAAGAGCATATCAGTTCTATACCGAAATCTACGGCGTGCCGTCATATAACGAGGTTGACCCGACGGGACTGGTTGCGGTTGTTTACACCCTGCTTTACGGCATAATGTTTGCCGACCTCGGACAGGGCATCGTGCTTTCAATCGTGGGCTGGTTTATGTATAAGTTCATGAACATGAGGCTCGGCAAAATCCTTGTTCCCTGCGGAATAAGTGCGGCGATATTCGGCACGGTGTTCGGCAGCGTTTTCGGAAATGAGGAGCTTCTCAACCCAATGTTCCATGCTCTGGGATTTGAAGAAAAGCCGATTGAAATAATGGATTCGGCGCTGATGTTCATTATTGTTTCAATCGTTCTCGGCGTCGGAATAATCGTTGTTTCAATGCTTTTCAACGTTGTTTCGAGCATCAAGAAGCGGGATATGAGCTCCGCAATTTTCGGGCACAACGGAATTGCAGGCATCGTTCTTTATGCTTCGCTGATTCTTCTGCTTGTCAATATGTTCATGGGTCTGGGAATCAGCACAAAGGCTCTTGCAATCGGCGGCATTCTTGTTCCCGTTATTCTCATTTTCCTCAAGCATCCTCTCGGGGAGCTTGTTACGGGAAAGAAGCCGAAAATCGAAAGCGTTTCCGATTTCATCATTGAAAATTTCTTTGAGCTTTTCGAGGTTATTCTCAGCTATATGTCGAATACCTTAAGCTTCCTGCGTGTCGGTGCATTCGTGCTTATCCACGCCTGTATGATGTCAACCTTTGCGGCACTTGCGGGCATAACGGGCGGCGGTGTTGCGGCGGTTATCATTATGATTTTCGGCAACATCTTTGTTATCGCCCTTGAAGGATTGCTTGTAGGCATTCAGGTTTTGCGACTTAACTTTTACGAAATATTCAGCAGATTTTATGACGGTGCGGGCATTCCGTTCACACCGATTAAAATCGGAGACTAAAATATAAAGGAGAATTATTATGTCATCAATTACAATTGCTCTTTGCGTTATACTTCCCATACTTGCCCTTGTTGTCTCTGTTTGGGCATCAATCCGCTGCATGGATAAAACAAAAAGCGGCAAAAAGGCATTCGGCCGTCAGCTTCTTGTGCTTGGCGTAGCTCTTACGGTTGCTTTTTCCTGCATGGGCGTTGCCTATGCGGCTGAAGACGGTGCTCCCGCCGCAGAAGCAGCGGTTGAAGTTGCTGAAGAAGAAACACAGGCAGACGGCGGCATTGCACAGGGCTTAAGCTTTATCGGTGCTGCTCTTGCAATCGGTCTTGCGGCAATCGGTGCGGGTATTGCTCTTGCATCGGGTGCACCCGCAGCTATCGGTGCGGTTGCGGAAGACCCCAAATCATTCGGTAAGGCAATGATTTTCGTTGCTTTGGGCGAGGCTGTTGCGATTTACGGCTTCATTATCGCCTTCCTTATGATTCTTCCCACACTCCAGTAATATGAAATACAAGTTGGTAAGCGACAGCCACGACGCACTCACGGGAATGCGGCTTGCGGGAATTGAAGGCGTGTTTGTGAGCAGTGCGGCGGAGGCTGAAAAGGAAATCGGCAAGTGCATTGACGATGAAGAAATCGGCATTGTGCTTGTAACCGAGCGTCTTGCGGAAAGCTGTGCGGAGCTTATTGATTCCGTTAAGCTCACAAAAAGCAGACCCCTTATCGTAACTATTCCCCGCTCAAAGCGTTCACAGGTTGACGATAACATCATGCGATATGTCCGTGAGGCTATAGGCATAAAAATTTAAGGCGGTGAGAAGATGATTCAGCAAAGCAAAATCAACAGCTTTATAAATTCCATTACCGACGCTGCGGCTGAAAAAAGGTCAAGAGTCGGTGCGGAAACACAGGAAATTCTTGATGCGGAAAGAGCTTTGATTGAAGCAAAGGCAAAGAAAACCGCAGAGGATTATTTCAGAGCAAGAACTGCGGAAATAAGACTTGAGGCGGGCAAAAGAATTTCCGAAAGTGCGGCTGAATGCAGAAAAGAGGTTTTCGGACGCAGAAACGAAATTTCTTTGAGAATCCGTTCCGCGGTTGCCGAAAAGCTCAACGAATTCACCGCATCACCCGAATACGGGGAGTTTCTCAAAAAGAGCGTTGACAGAATTGTTGATTTTCTCGGAGAGGGAAACATAACCCTGCTTTTCAGACCCGAGGATATCGGAATCGGCAAAGAAATCTGCAAGGATTGCTTTAACGTTACGGTTTCGGAGGATTCTTCAATCAGAATAGGCGGAATCAAGGGCATCAATTCAATTGTAACCATGCTTGTTGACGATACGCTTGACAGCCGTCTTGAGGGCTGCAAGAAGTGGTTTGAGGAAAATTCGGGTCTTTATATCAGTATGAGGTAAAAATTATGCCAAACAATAAGGTTTTCGGAATAAACGGACCCGTTGTCACGGTTGCGGATACAAAGGATTTTTCCATGCAGGAAATGGTGTATGTCGGCAACGAAAGACTTGTGGGCGAGGTTATCGGAATTGACGAAAAATTCACCACAATTCAGGTCTATGAGGTAACAACGGGACTTACCCCCGGCGAGCCGGTTGAAGGTACGGGCAGCGCAATGTCCGTAACTCTCGGACCCGGTATAATCAAAAATATTTATGACGGAATTCAGCGTCCTCTGCGTGAAATCGCCGAAAAAAGCGGTGCATTCATAGCAAGGGGCTGCTCTGCTGACGGCATTGACGGCGAAACCCTTTGGGATGTTACCGTTACGGTCAAGGTCGGCGATGAGCTTTGCGGCGGACAGATTTACGCAACCTGCCCCGAAACACCGTCAATCGTTCATAAAGTGATGGTGCCTCCCGATTTGAGCGGCAAGGTCACCTTTGCCGCACCCGATGGCAAATACACCGTCAACACAAAAATAATTGAAATAACAGATAAAAACGGCAGAGTTCATGAGCTTACTCTTTGCCAGAGGTGGCCCATAAGAACTCCCCGACCCATAAAAAAGCGTTTGCCCTGCACAGTTCCCCTCATCACGGGTCAGAGGGTTATCGATACTCTTATGCCCATTGCAAAGGGCGGAACAGCGGCTATTCCCGGCGGCTTCGGCACAGGCAAAACCATGACCCAGCATCAGCTTGCAAAATGGTGCGATGCGGACATCATTGTTTATGTCGGCTGCGGCGAAAGAGGCAACGAAATGACCCAGGTTCTTGATGAATTCGGCGAGCTTATTGACCCCAGAACGGGCAGAAAGCTGACCGACAGAACCGTTCTTATCGCAAACACCTCCAATATGCCCGTTGCGGCAAGAGAGGCTTCGATTTATACGGGCATCACCCTTGCGGAATATTACCGTGACATGGGCTATGCTGTTGCGATGATGGCGGACTCAACCTCAAGATGGGCAGAGGCTCTGCGTGAAATTTCGGGCAGACTTGAAGAAATGCCCGCCGAGGAGGGCTTCCCCGCATATCTGCCCTCAAGGCTTGCGGCTTTCTATGAAAGAGCGGGCAGAGCAATTTCCCTTGGCGGCGGCGAAGGCTCGATAACCGTTATCGGTGCCGTTTCTCCGCAGGGCTCGGATTTCTCGGAGCCTGTAACGCAGAACACAAAGCGTTTCACCAGAGTTTTCTGGGCACTTGATAAAGCTCTTGCTTATGCAAGACATTATCCCGCAATCAACTGGACAGACAGCTACAGCGAATATGACGGCGACCTTGCGGGCTATTACAACACAAATGTTAATCAGTATTTCATGGAATACCGCAGACAGCTGCTTTCGCTTCTTCACGAGGAAAGCAAGCTCATGGAAATTGTTAAGCTTATCGGTGCGGATGTTTTGCCGGATGACCAGAGACTGGTTATAGACGTTGCAAGGGTTATCCGAGTAGGCTTTCTTCAGCAGAATGCCTACCATAAGGATGACACCTATGTACCCCTTGCAAAGCAGTTCCTTATGATGAAAACAATTCTTCATCTTTATGAAAAGGGCAAGTCGCTTGTTGCCGTAGGCAAGCCCGTTGCGGAAATCTCAAAATCGGGCATTCTCGAAAAGCTAATCAAGATGAAATATGATATTCCAAACGATAAGCCCGAAATGTTTGATGATTATATGGCGGAGATTGATTCGGTCATCAGCACGATTATGGCTAAATAAGAGGAAAACTTATGATTAAAGAATATATCGGTTTAAACCAGATAGAAGGCTCTCTTGTAGTGCTTGACGGGGTGAAGAATCCCGGCTACGAGGAGGTTGTTGAGTTCAACGTTGCCGGTGAAGGCAAGCGTAAGGGCAGAATAATCCAGATTGAGGGCGAAAGGGTTGTTGTTCAGGTTTTTGAGGGCACGAAGGGGCTTTCGCTGAAAAATACGGGCACCGTGCCCACGGGCAGACCCATGGAACTGAAGCTCTCCGAAGAAATTCTGGGCAGAGTTTTTGACGGTGCGGGCAGACCAATTGACGGCTTCGGCGAAATTTATCCCGAGGTTTCGGCGGATATCAACGGCTCGTCAATCAACCCCGTTTCAAGAGTTTACCCCAGAAACTTCATTTCAACGGGCATTTCATCAATCGATGCCCTTTCAACTCTTATCAGGGGTCAGAAGCTACCCATTTTTTCGGGCTACGGCATGAAGCATAACGAGCTTGCGGTGCAGATTGTCCGTCAGGCTAAAATAACGGGTGCAACAAGCAACAATTTTGCCGTTGTTTTTGCGGCAATGGGCGTAAAAAACGACGTTGCGGATTATTTCAGGCGTTCGTTTGAGGAATCGGGCGTGCTTTCAAAGGTTGTAATGTTCTTAAATCTTTCCGATGACCCGATTATAGAAAGAACAATCACACCCCGATGTGCTCTGACTGCGGCGGAATATCTTGCGTTTGAAAAGGGGATGCACATTCTTGTTGTTATGACGGATATGTCATCCTACTGCGAGGCTCTGCGTGAATTCAGCTCGTCAAAGGGCGAAATTCCCGGCAGAAAGGGCTATCCCGGATATCTTTATTCCGACCTTGCATCGCTCTATGAAAGAGCGGGCATGATTAAGGGCAAGGAGGGCTCTGTTACGCAGATTCCCATTCTCACCATGCCCAATGACGATATAACCCACCCCGTGCCCGACCTTACGGGCTACATCACCGAGGGTCAGATTGTGCTTGACCGTGCCCTTGACAGCGTCGGAATTTATCCGCCTGTCAGCGTTTTGCCCAGCCTTTCACGTCTTATGAAAGACGGCATCGGCGAGGGCTACACGAGAGAGGACCATTCATCCCTTGCAAACCAGCTTTTCTCTGCCTATGCAAAGGTGCAGGACGCTGTTTCGCTTGCATCGGTTATCGGTGAGGATGAGCTTTCGGAAATTGACAAGAAATATCTTGAATTCGGCAAGGCGTTTGAAAACCGTTTTGTAAATCAGGGTGCAAACGAAAACCGCACAATTGAGGAAACTCTTGATTTGGGCTGGGAGATTTTAACCCTGCTTCCCGAAAGCGAGCTTGACCGTGTCAGCAGCGAGCTTATTGAGAAATATTACAGACCCTTAATTAATGCTCAATAAAAGTTTTATCACATTCCGAAGGAATATAAAAGAGGTGAGTTCATGTCCGCCAAGGTTTCGCCCACAAAGGGCAATCTTATGAAAATCAAAAAATCCCTGGAGCTTGCCAAGGTCGGCTATGAGCTGCTTGACCGCAAGCGTAACATTCTTATCCGTGAAACGATGAGCATGATTGACAGTGCAAAGGATATTCGTGAAAGAATAAATGTCAGCTTCAGCCGTGCCTATGAGGCTCTTGAAAAGGCTAACATGGGGCTTGGCGTTGTTGATGAATTTGCGGAGTTTGTTCCCGTTGAAAACGGACTTTCAATTTCGTCACGGAGTGTTATGGGCGTTGAAATTCCGAGTGTCAGACTTGATGCGGTCAGAATCGATAACCACTTCGGCTTCAAGCGCACAACCGCACAGCTTGACGAGGCATACAGGCTTTTTAATGAGGTCAAGGTGCTGACGGCGGAGCTTGCCGAAACGGAAAACAGCATTTACCGCCTTGCAACGGGTATAAAAAAAGCCCAGAAAAGGGCGAATGCACTCAAAAATATTATTATTCCCAGATTTGAAATGCAGGTTAAGGAAATAACAACCGCCCTTGACGAAAAAGAGCGTGAGGAATTTTCAAGACTCAAGGTGATTAAAAACATCATAGACTAGATATTGTTAATGTTTTGTTATTTTTAAATAAACTGTTAATAAATGTTGACAAAATCATTGACAAAGCTTGGCCAATATGATAGAATTCTAATGACTTTAGATTGCAGAAATGCAACAAGAAAAAATGAAAGGAGATAAGAATAATGAAAAAATTCTTATCAATCGTGCTTGCACTTGTTTGCGTTCTTTCAACAGCAACAATTGCATTTGCATCAACCAACAAATGCCCCTACTGTGAAGAAGTTTACACAGACGAAGCAGAGTACAACAAGCATCTCACTAACTGCGACGGTTATTTCCGTAACTGCCCCTATGATTGCGGCGCTGATTTCGCAACTGACGAAGAGCTTGCTATCCACATCGGCGTTTGCCTTGAATTCGAAGGCGAATGCGATTACTGCGGTGCTATCGTAGTAACAAACAATGCTTTTAACGCACACGTTGAAGAATGCAAGGCTAAATACTGCGGTATTCCCGTACATAAGATCATGAAGTTCCTTCAGGAAACTGATCTCTATGAAAAGATTATCGGCGGTCTCTTCGGACTTCTTGCTGATATCCCCTACAACGATGTATTCGGTACAATCTTCGGTTATGCTGAAGACGGTATCCACTGGGGCGTTAACGAGCTCGCTTAATTAACTTGAACATTGACCCCGTACAGAAATGTACGGGGCTTTTTCATGCCAAAAATAATGCCGACGGAAGCAAATTCCGCCGGCTTGTTTTTATTTTACATTATATTATGTCCTTGAATTCAACAACCTTGTTGGTTTTGCCCGACTCAAAAATTGCCTCAACAAGACGCATGAGTCTTCTCTGCTGATTGTGGGTTACGATTGCATCTTCTTCACCTCTGAGGTGAGCGAAAATGTTTTTATAGTATTCGCCCCAGTCAGCTTTCTGAACGGGCAGGGGATAGGTCTGAATTGTGTCGTCGGTTCTGGGTGCCATGGTTTTTGTTATGCCCGCACCCGCAACAATGGGAACTGCATCTCTGTTTTCCCAGTCGGAAACCATAACGGTTTTGCCGTTGCAGTCCCAGTCGGTTATAACTGCCGAGCCGTTTTCACCGAGCATATACCAAAGGGGCAGCTCAATGAAGTTGCTTGTAGTAACCTCAACATAGAACGAAAGACCGTCATCAAAAATGAGAGTGGTGCGGAAGCCGTCGTCGCAGTTTTCGTTTGTGACGTTGGTGAGCTCCGCATAAACGGATTTCAGCTTTCTGGGCAGGGTCATCATAAGAGCCTGGTCAAGCAGGTGAATACCCCAGTCAAAAACCATTCCGCCTCCGTGCTGCGGCTGATTACGCCAGTCACCGGGAACACCTCTTGAGCCCTGAACACGGGACTCAATTCTGAAAACGTTGCCGAGAGTGTTATCGTCGAGGAGCTTTTTCATTGTAAGATAGTCCTCGTCCCAGCGTCTGTTCTGGTGAACGGTGAAAAGCTTACCGGTTTCGTTTGCACAGGCAATCATTTCTTCAAGGTCAGCCGTGCAGAGGGTGACAGGCTTTTCGCTGATAACGTTTTTGCCGTGACGCATGGCGTCGATTGCAATTTCCTTGTGAACATCGTTGGGCGTAGCGATTGTTACAAGGTCAATGCGTTCGTCGGAAAGAAGCTCTTCTCTTGAAGAAAAGAAATGAATTCCCTTTTCGGCGGCAACCTTTCCTCTTTCGGGATTGATGTCGAAAACGCCTACAAGTTCGGCATATTCGCCCATTTCATCCTTGATTTTTCTTGCGTGCCAGCCGCCCATTCCGCCGTAGCCGATAACGGCAAAACCGAATTTGTTGTTAATCATGGTATCGCTTCCTTAAATAAACTGGGTACGGGTGAAACCCGTCCAAAACATTCCGCAAGGAATATTTCACTTTCGGCAAAGCCGAAAATATCACATTGCAAAGCAATATATCACTCATGCGAAGCATGAATATCACTGTTTCGCATTGCGAAACTCACACCCACCACATTTCGCCTGTGGATTCGGTGAGAATGATATTTTTGAGGAACGAAACAGCCTTTGAAAGACCTTCATTCTGGCTCATGAGTGAATCCTCGTGCTCAATGCTGATTGCGTAATCATATCCGACCATGCGGAGATTTGATATAATCTCTTTCCAATATGCGTTATCGTTGCCGTAACCGATTGTACGGAAAATCCATGAGCGGTTGATTTCATCTCCGTAGGGCTTGTTGTCGAGCACGCCGTTAACAGCGGTGTTATATTTATCAATCTTTGTATCCTTTGCGTGGAAATGGAAGATTGCATCACCGAGCTTGCGGATACACGCAACGGGATCCATGCCCTGCCAGATAAGATGGCTGGGGTCAAAGTTGGCACCGATTTCGGGACCTACCGCCTCACGAAGACGAAGGAGAGATTCTGTGTTATAAACGCAGAAGCCGGGATGAAGCTCGAGAGCGATTTTGTTGACGCCGTGAGCCTTTGCGAATGCAACAAGGTCTTTCCAGTAGGGGATAAGAACCTCGTTCCACTGCCATTCAAGAATTTCGCCGAAATCGTTGGGCCAGGGGCAGGTTACCCAGTTGGGATATTTTGCGGTTTCGCAGTCGCCGGGGCATCCCGAGAAGGTGTTAATCTGGCTCAAGCCGAGTTTTTCGGCAAGAAGAATTGTGTTTCTGATTGTTTTGTCGTAGTCAGCGGCAATTTCCTTGTTGGGGTGTACGGGGTTGCCGTGGCAGGAAAGAGCGCTGATTTCAACGTCATATTTCTTTATGAGAGCCTTGAATTCTTCAAGCTTTGCCTCGTCATTGAGAAGAATTTCGGGGTCAGCGTGAGCGTTTCCGGGATAGCCGCCGCAGCCGATTTCAACCATCTCAATGCCGAGAGATTTAAAATATTTGAGTGCTTCTTCCAACGAAAGATTTGAAAGAAGAGTTGTAAATACGCCGAGTTTCATTGTGTGTTCTCCTTTAAATTATGCTCTTAAGATATTTGATGCTTCTTGCGATATCCTCAAAGCCTGTGGGCACGGGGTCATCGTTTTCAACGATAAGCCATTCCATGCCGATATCCTTTGCAGCCTTAACAACCGCAGGAATGTCGCAGTTGCCCTCGCCGAGAGCCTTGGGCTTGCCGTCGATGCCGTCCTTGACGTGAAGATGAACAATGTTGTCCTTCTTTTCGGTGATGAGCTTGTAGTTATCCTCACCTGCGTGGAAGCTCCAGTATGTATCGATTTCGAGGGAGCAGAGTCCGCCGATAACATCGATGGGAAGAAGTCCGTTTTCAAGGGGCTTGAATTCCTCGCAATGGTTGTGATAATAAACCTTCATGCCGTATTTTTCCATGGCATATTTCTGTGCATCGCCCAGCACCTTGCCTGTGTTTTCGGCTTCCTCCATTGTGTCGTGAGGTGCACCGCCGACGCCGATTGCCTTAACGCCGAGGGTGTGCTGGAATTCGATTGTTTCGGCAAGCTTATCATCTTTGAAATCGTCAAGTCCGATGTGACCGCCGACTGCAACAAGACCAACCTCGTCAAGCTTCGCTTTGATTGTTGCGGCATCCGTGCCGAAATATCCTGCGAATTCAACGCCGTCATAGCCGATTTTTTTGATTTCCTCAAGAGCCTTGAGGAGAGTTTCGGTATCGTTTATATGTTCTCTTACCGAATAAACCTGAACTGCTATTTTCATATTTTCACCTTAATCATTGTTAATATATACGGGCTTACCAGTGTTTGCGGATTCATAGATAGCCTCAAGAATCTGGGTTACAACCATTGCCTGCTCGGGCTTTGTGCGAAGCTCTGCACCGTTGAGAACTGCATCATAGAATGCTCTGCATTCAAGCTCTTCGGGTCTGTCGCTTGCACCGTCATAGAATGCGACGCCGCCTGCGTCGAAGTTGGGAGTTTCGATAACCTGTCTGCCGTTCTTGACATAGTTGATGCGAAGGTCGTCGCCGAGCATATCAGCGCCGCCGTTAACGCCTGCGATAAGGGTTGATGCTTCGCAGGGGTCTGCAATGTTGAGTGCCCATGCGGATTCAACGCTTACGGTTGCACCGTTTTCCATAACAACAAAGCCGAATGCCGAATCTTCAACGGTATATTTTTCGGGATCCCAGTCGCCCCATGCGTTTGCGGTTCTCTTCTGGTCGCCGAGCTTCTTGTATTTTGTGCCTACAACCATCTTGGGCTTGTAGTTATCCATCATCCAGAGTGTGAGGTCGAGAGCATGAGTTCCGATATCGATAAGCGGACCGCCGCCCTGTTCTTCTTCGTTAAGGAAAACGCCCCATGTGGGAACGGCACGTCTGCGAAGTGCAAGAGCTCTTGCATAATAGATTTCACCGAATTCGCCGTTTTCGCAGCATTCCTTAAGATAGAGCGAATCGCTTCTCCAACGTGACTGATAGCCGATTGAAAGAACCTTGCCTGTTCTTACCGAAGCCTCATACATAGCCTTTGCTTCTGCATATGTTTTTGCCATGGGCTTTTCGCAGAGAACGTGCTTGCCTGCTTCCATTGCATCGATTGCGATGAAGCTGTGGGATTTGTTGGGCGTACAAACGTGAACCGCAACAATTTCTTCGTCCTTGAGAAGCTCTTTATAATCTGTGTATACTTTTGCGTTTTCGCCGCCGTATTTTTTAGCGGTTTCGATTGCTCTTTCTTCAATAATATCGCAGAAAGCGACGGGCTCAAGGAAATCAACGCTTGAAATTGCACGAAGGTGCTTTCCGTTTGCGATGCCGCCGCATCCGATTATACCAATCTTAACTTTTTCTGCCATAACAATAATCTCCTTTGTGTATAAATTTGCATTATATACTGTTTACTTTCATTATAATGATTTAAAACTTTAATGCAAGAAAAAATAAAAATTAAGGGTGTAAATTTTAAAGGCGATATTTTGGGCAGATTTAACAAAAAAGTCAGCATTTTAATTTTCGTCGGACTTGACGGTTTTTGCTGCTCTTGTTATAATCAAACATATGAAATGAGGCGATATCATGAAGATTTATAATAACGCAGCCGAGCTTATCGGCAACACACCTCTTGTGCGTTTTGAGGCTTATTCAAAAGCTGCGGACACACAGGGAAATATCCTTGCAAAGCTTGAATATCTCAATCCCGCAGGAAGTGCGAAGGACAGAGTGGGCAAAGAGATGCTTTATGCCGCCATGGCAGACGGAAGAATAAACAAAAGCTCCGTCATCATTGAGCCGACCAGCGGCAACACGGGCATCGGAATTGCATCCGTTGCGGCACAGATGGGGCTTAAGGTTATTATCACCATGCCCGAAACCATGAGCGTTGAGCGAAGAAAGCTGCTTGCCGCCTACGGTGCGGAGCTTGTTTTAACCGACGGCTCAAAAGGAATGACGGGAGCAATTGCAAAGGCAAAGGAGCTTGCTGCCGAAATCCCCGACAGCTTTATTCCCTCGCAGTTTGACAATCCCGACAACTGCAATGCCCATTATAAAACAACGGGTCCCGAAATATGGAGCGATACCGACGGCGGGGTTGATATTTTTGTTGCGGGAGTCGGCACGGGCGGCACGGTTACGGGCACGGGAAAATACCTCAAAGAGAAAAATCCCGACGTAAAAATCATTGCCGTTGAGCCAAAGGATTCTCCCTTCCTTTCCGAAGGCAGAGCGGGTGTACACGGGCTGCAGGGCATCGGTGCGGGCTTTGTGCCGTCAATTCTTGACACGGAAATTTATGACGAAATCATAACCGTAACAACCGATGAAGCCTATGAAGCGGCAAGACTGACGGTTAAAACCGAGGGAATTCTTATCGGAATTTCATCGGGTGCGGCACTCCATGCGGCAACGGTTGTTGCATCACGCCCCGAAAACAAAGGCAAAAACATTGTTGTGCTTCTTCCCGACGGCGGAGAGAGATATCTGTCAACGGAACTGTTTGAAAATAACTGAATTGAGGAATTATAATGTCACATACCTCCAACATCAAAACCAATCCCGATGCCTGTCCGCTTGCCAAAAAATGCGGCGGATGTCAGCTTCAGAATATGAGCTATGAACGCCAGCTTAAGTGGAAACAGGCTCGCTGTGAAATACTTCTCAAAAAATTCGGAAAGGTCGATAAAATAATCGGTATGGAAAACCCGTATCACTACCGCAACAAGGTTCAGACGGCTTTCGGCAGAACAAAAAGCGGAAAGATTATTTCGGGTGTTTATCAGTCGGGCAGTCACAGAATCGTTATGGTTGACAGCTGCATGACCGAGGATGAAATTGCCGATAAAATTATTGTCGATATCCGCAATATGCTGCCCAAATTTAAAATCTGGACTTATGACGAGGACAAGGGCACGGGTTTTCTCCGCCATGTGCTTGTGAAGCGTGGATTTTCAAGCGGAGAGGTTATGGTTGTGCTTGTCGGTGCAAGCGGATATTTCCCGATGAAAAAGAAATTCACCGCCGCTCTTCTCGAAAAGCATCCCGAAATCACAACCGTTGTGCTCAACATTAACCCCAAGGACACAAATCTTGTGCTCGGTGACAGGGAAGAGGTGCTTTACGGCAACGGATATATCGAGGACACTCTTTGCGGACGGATTTTCAGAATTTCGCCCAAGTCGTTTTATCAGATTAACCCCGTGCAGACAGAAAAGCTTTACGGCAAGGCGATGGAGCTTGCGGAGCTTGACGAAAACACGAAGGTGCTTGATGCTTATTGCGGAATAGGAACAATCGGACTTGTTGCGGCAAAAACCGCAGGCAATGTTATCGGCGTTGAGCTCAATCCCGATGCGGTGAAGGATGCGATTGCAAACGCAAAGCGGAACAACGAAAAAAATGCCCGCTTTTACTGTGCGGATGCGGGCGATTTTATGGAGGCACTTGCGGCGGAGGGCGAGAAATTCGACGTTGTTTTCATGGACCCGCCCCGCTCGGGCAGCAGCAAAAAATTCATTGACTCCCTTGCAATCGCAGACCCGAAAAAGGTTGTTTATATTTCCTGCAATCCCGAAACTTTAGCAAGAGATTTGCAGTATCTCACCAAAAAAGGCTATAAGGTTAAAAAAATCTGCCCCGTGGATATGTTCCCGCATACAAACCATATAGAGACGGTTGTTCTTTTGTCCCAACGCAGACCGGACACACATATCGACATAAAGCTTGACCTTTCAGAGCTTGATGTAACCGCAGCTGAAACCAAAGCAACATATCAGGAAATCAAGAATTATGTGCTTGATAAACACGGTCTTAAAGTGTCAAGTCTTTACATATCACAGGTTAAGGCAAAGTGTGGTATTATTGAGCGTGAGAATTATAACAAGGGCAAAGAAGGACACCGAGTGCCGAAATGTCCGAAGGAAAAAGAAGAAGCCATAACGGATGCATTAAAACATTTTAATATGATATAAAATTACATATCCACACATTCGACTAACCTCCTGTTATAAGGTAGAATAAAGCTACCAAATAACAGGAGGTCATTTTTTATGGGTAGAAAGACAAAAATTAAGTTTACGGATTTTGAGTGCAACTTACTTATCAACGGTATGAATGAGTTTCGCAATATGCTCTTGGCGGAGAATTTGCCCACCGAGGATGTTGACGAGCTGTTATTGAAAATCATTGATAAAAGTGAAAAATAAGGAGGCTGTCATTATGTCAAACAGAATTCAATATCGCCGTGTTGGTGACTATTTAATTCCTAACCTCATCTTACCACCCGAAGAAGCAAAAGTCACACTTGGGAAGTGGGGTGTTATGCATAAAACATATCTTGAAAAGCATAAGTATGTATTCTTTAACACACTGCTTATGCAAGGTAAGCTTTATCAGCACTGTGCTGAAGTTGAGAGGCAGGCTCGTGATATGTTTGATACTCTCATTGAACAAATGAAAGCGGCTGAGGGTGTTACTGAGCAGTTGAAAGAAGAAAATCAACTTGAATGGGTACAGAGAATGAATAACATTCAGCAACAAGCAAAAGAAATTGTACTTGATGAACTGATATACAAATAAAAACAGCCAGGCATTTGAATATTGTATAGCAACAGCACGACTTTCAAGAAACTGTAAGCCGTGCTGTTGCTGTTATGAGTATGTTTTTATAATTTCTTCTGCAACAATCCGTTTTGAAATGCATCGGTCCATTGCCTGTTTTTCTATGTAGCGATGAGCTCCTTGCTCGTCCATTTTCAGTTCGCTGATAAGCAACCATTTTGCACGGTTAACGATACGGATTTCTTCCATTTTTTCTTCAATGGATAGTGCTTTCTTTTCTGACTTTCTCAAGCGTTCCCTTGCACTTGACATCCAGTTGAGGGCTGTTAACAAAGTGGGTTTTGAGGTTGGCTTTGGAAGCGTGAAAACACCGTGTAAGCTCACTGCCTGTTGTATTTTGTCTATTTATAATATTATACAGAAATATCATCTCTCATTAAACGAGATATATAATCCTACAATAAGAGATATAATATCTGTATACAGGCGATTAAAACGCATATTTAGAAAAAGCCAAGATACCGATTACTGTATCTTGGCTTTTGAAATTATTTGTTTCTTACACTATCTAATACCATATTTTTCAATGATATAGTCCATATCCTTATCGCCTCTGCCGGAGAGGTTGATAAGCACAGATCCCTTACCCATTGTCTTTGCAAGCTTCATACCGTAAGCAACGGCATGGGAACTTTCAATAGCCGGGATGATACCCTCCATTCTGGAAAGCTCAAAGAATGCATCAATGGTTTCGTCGTCAGTAACAACATCATATTTTACTCTGCCCAAGTCGTGCAGGAATGCGTGCTCAGGTCCGCAGGATGGATAATCCAAACCGCTTGCCACGGAATACACGGGAGCAGGATCACCGTTTTCATCCTTCAGCATAATGCTGTTAAAGCCATGCATGATGCCTTCTTCACCATAGGTGAGACTTGCGGCGTGGTCACCCATTTTAATGCCTCTTCCGAGAGGCTCTACACCGTAAATATCAACGGGGTCGTTCAAAAAGCCTGAGAAAAGTCCCATTGCGTTTGAGCCGCCGCCCACACAGGCAACCACGGCATCGGGAAGCTCACCGGTCATATCAAGAAACTGTTCTCTTGCTTCGATACCGACAACACTCTGAAAGTCTCTCACCATCATCGGGAACGGATGAGGGCCGACGACTGAACCTATGCAGTAGATAGCGTCCTTATACTCATTGCAATATGCGGCGAAGGCAGCGTCTACTGCTTCTTTCAAGGTTTGCAGACCATCTGTAACCTCGACCACTCTTGCACCAAGGATCTTCATTCTTGCCACATTGGGAGCCTGCTTTTTAATATCTACAGCACCCATATAAATGTCGCACTCCAAGCCAAAGTATGCAGCGGCGGTAGCGAGCGCAACGCCGTGCTGACCCGCACCAGTTTCGGCAATGACCTTTTTCTTTCCCATATACTTTGCAAGCAGCACTTCACCCATACAGTGATTGAGTTTGTGTGCGCCGGTGTGGTTCAAATCCTCGCGCTTCACATAGAGCTGAACGCCTGTGCCGATTTTATCCGAAAGCCTTGCAAGATGGGAGATTGGTGTCGGTCTGCCTTGAAATTCCTTGCGTATACGGCGAAGCTCATCGATAAATTTGCGGGACTTGCAGATGGTCTGGTATGCTTCGCTGATCTCATTCATGGCGACCTGCAGTTCGGGCGGGATATAGGAGCCACCGTATTTGCCAAAGTAGCCGTTGGTGTCGGGATAGTTCTTAAAATAGGTATCAAAATCAATATTGTTAAATTTCATTGTAGTTTCCTCCGTAAATAAGTTTTGTATTAGGCTGGTTTTGTGTTTACAATCTCTTTCTGTTTGATTTCATATATTCGGCGCACGGAGCGCCACCAGCGTTTTGTCATCATTTTATTTACCTCCTTAATACAGGAAAAAGCTCCTTTGACTTATATCTTCCGTCAAAGGAGCTTTCATGTAAAACAAAAACGCCCTTGACAGAAATATACACTCTGTCAAGGACGAATAGGTACATTTACAGTACGACACTATCCGCGGTGCCACCTTGATTCACGGTATGACCCGTGCGCTTAGCAGGATACCAACATATCCCCGGCAACTGACGTGTGCCAACACGTTGCAGAATACTTTGGGATTTTTCCCATTTGACTGCACCCTCAGCGGTCCATTTGACAACTTGTTTCTTACCCGACTCTCAGCAACACAGGTTCTCTGTAAAGGCATCATTGCCGTTATCTCCGCTTCAACGGTTTCAAGTATTAAGTTGTTGTACATTATTATACTCCGATTTGCCTACTTTGTCAACAGGTAAATCGGAATTATTTTTGAACTTTTTTTGCGAGATGCTCTTCTCTTGCGCTTCTGCGGCCTTCTTCTTTAATATCTCCGGCTTTTGTAAGAGCAATTTTCGTTAAGAAGGGACCGACGATCTCATAAATCAATACGGCAAACAGGGTGATGTTGCGGACAATCGCACCGTCGGGTCCAAGCTCGATAGCCTTGATCGCCATACCGAGCGCAACACCTGCCTGCGGAAGCAAGGTGATACCAAGATATTTGATGATGTTGGGATCGGATTTTGTCATTCTTGCACTGATATTTGCTCCGTAATATTTTCCAAGAGAACGAGCGAAAATGTAAACGATACCAACGACAACGACTGTCCACTGCGCGAATACCGAAAGGTCAAGCTCCGCACCGCTGATGACGAAAAATAAGATCAGCACGGGAGTCGTCCATCTGTCGGCTCTATCCATCAGCTCCTCGGAAACCTCACAGATGTTGCAGAATACCGTTCCGAGCATCATGCAGGCGAGCAAGGAAGAAAAGGCTATATGGATACCGCCAACTTCAAACTTTAAGCTTGAGATTGCCACGGTCATCATAACGAAGGTGACAGAAACTGCCATGCGCTTGGAGCGAGAATGGAAATACTTTTCGCAGAGAGTAAAGAGCAGACCCATTACAAAGCCGAGCAAGAGCGAGAGAACAATTTCAATCAGAGGCTCAAGGATAATAACAAGAGGGCTAACTCCTGCCGTGCCCATCGATCTTGCAATACCGAAGGAGATTGCGAAAACCACCAGACCAACGGCATCGTCAAGTGCAACGACGGGAAGGAGAACGTCTGTAACCGGTCCCTTTGC
>JAFUNA010000016.1 GCA_017473165.1 Clostridia bacterium
ACTTGAAGTACATACTCAAATTAATCTTCAAGGGTTATTTTTATCAATCGTTGTTTAATTTTCAAGGTGCGTTGCGCTGTCTGTTGTCCAGAGCGCTCGACTAATATACCAAATCCATCCCGATTTGTCAACACCTTTTTTAAACTTTTTTCGATGTTGTTCTCAACCGCTCCGTGTGTTTCGCTAATGCCCGACCCTCAATTCCCTTGTGTGTCAACGGGTTTCGGCTGTTTATTCCGTTTAAGAATTTGGATTTTTATTTGTTTTTACCTTTTTGCGGCGGGAGCAAGCCCCCGCCCTACTCTCTGTTTACAGTTTGTGCGGATTTGCGGGACGACACACAGGTCGTACCGTACGTTGATTTTGTTTTTTGATCTTTTATTTGTTTTGGGCTTGTTTTTCGGGCGGATAATATCCGCCCCTACACTAAGACTATTATTTATTATCTATTCAATATTCTTTATTATTTAATTTCTAATGAACTGATGTGTGCTTAACATACGGCTTTGCTGTCTGTTTCTTTTCACGTCGCGGTCGTTCGGTATTGCTTTTCTGTAAAACAAAAAACAGCCCGCTTTTGCGGACTGTCTTTGTTTGGCGGAGAAGGGGAGACTCGAACTCCCGCGCCGGTTACCCGACCTACGCCCTTAGCAGGGGCGCCTCGTCACCAACTTGAGTACTTCTCCATTGGTAACTTATATTTAAATTAAATTAAGTTTTAAAATGGCGGAGAGAGTGGGATTCGAACCCACGGTACCCGTAAGAGTACGACGGTTTTCAAGACCGTTCCGTTATGACCACTTCGGTATCTCTCCGTAAATTGCTTTAATATGTTATCACAACATTTTGTTTCTGTCAATAGATTTTTTGATTTTTTACAAACGAAATTTCTGCCATACACATATTATTTACACAAAATACATTTTATTCCGATGAAATTTTGCAAATCAACGGGATATAATTAACTGTATGATATTATAAAGGAGAATTTTTATGTGCACCGCCGCAACATATCACTCAACCGATTTTTATTTCGGACGAAATCTTGACCTTGAATATTCCTACAGTGAAACCGTCACGGTAACTCCGAGAAATTTTCCCTTCGAATTCCGAATGTGCAACGGGCTGAAAAGTCATTTTGCAATGGTCGGCACGGCTTTTGTTGAGGAAGATTATCCGCTGTATTATGAGGCGGTCAACGAAAAAGGACTCTGCATGGCGGGGCTGAATTTTCCCGACAATGCGGTTTATTTTCCGCCCGTGCACGGCATGGATAACATTACGCCGTTTGAATTCATCCCTTGGATTCTGGGTCAATGCGAAAATCTTAAGCAGGCACGCAGGCTTCTTTCAAAAATCAATCTTGCAAACATCAATTTCAGCGATAAGCTCCCCCTTTCGCCTCTGCATTGGATTATTGCCGACAAAAGCGGTGCGGTTACGGTTGAATCAATTGCCGACGGGCTGAAAATTCATGAAAACCCCGTGGGAATTCTCACAAACAACCCCACCTTTGATTTTCATATCAAAAATCTTTCAAACTATTCAAATCTTTCTTCATCCGAGCCCGAATCCGACACTCCCCCCTCCTTCCGCAGCCACGGCATGGGTGCAATCGGTCTGCCCGGTGACTGGTCATCGGCATCGAGGTTTGTGCGTGCGGCATTCGTTAAGAAAAACTCCGTTTCGGGTAAATCCGAAGGCGAAAACATCGGGCATTTCTTCAGAATTCTCGGCTCGGTTGAAGTGCCGAAGGGCTGCGTGCGTTTTGACGGAAAGCTGACAGAAACGGTTTATTCATGCTGCTGCAACGCCGACAAGGGGATTTATTATTACAAAACCTGCGGCAACAGCAGAATTTCCGCCGTCGATATGCACAAGGAAAACCTCAACGGCGACAAGCCTGTTTCGTATCCGCTGATTACGGAGCAGGCTATTTATTTTAACAATTAAAAAAGGGTCGATGTAATCACCGACCCGCATATATTATATAATGTATCTGTTAATATAAGGGATTTTGCTGATTCCGTATGTCACCGCAAGGCTTATTGCAAAGATAATCAGCGTGTTGCAGGGCACGGAAAGAAATGCGTTATAAGTCAGAGTTGTGAAGCCGATTTGTGCAAAAAGAATGTTTATCAAATCATGGAAAAGATACATTCCGAAGCTCAATGCCGAAATTTTGGTTATGATTTTCAGCTGCTTTTCACTCCATCTTATCCTTGAAACCTCGTATCTAAAAAAGGTCATAACGGCAACCGACTGCAGCAGCACATTGGGCATGAAGTTGTTGTAGAGCGATTTAATCGGAGTACCCTTGCTGCGTGACCATACCGAGGTTACGACTGCGGTTATCAGAAATCCGAGAATACCGAGAGCGTAGATGATTTTTCTTGACTTCGGGGACAGCTCTTTACTGCAAAGATAATAGCCCAGAACAAAATATCCCGTATAGCCCGTTACAAAATACATCTGAAAATCCGACGATACTCCGTTAGCTATGTCCGCAACGGCAGGTATACGCTTGAGCAAGCCGAAAACGCTGCAGAATATGAGCCACAGAAGCAGAAAATATTCCGTCAGCTTTTTATCGGCGGTTATCCTTCTCAAAAACGGAGTTACAAGATAAAGCCCGATAATCGCAGGCACAAACCAAAGATGATATCTGCCGCAGAGAAAGCTTTCAATCCAGTATTCAAATGTGTAGTTCTTTGTTACGCACATCATCACAACCGAATAGATGAGCGACCAGAAAACGAACGCACAGGCAAGCCGCAGAACATTCTTTTTGAGCACCTTTTTCATTGAAAACTCACGGGAATTATCAAGGAACATCGCTCCCGAAAGCATAATGAAAACAGGCACGCAGAAACGGGCAAAGCTGTCATAGATATTGAACGCCTGCCAGTCGGCGGTTGCAACATCGGTTTTTGACCACAGGCTGCCCGCAACATGGAGCAGCATCATGCTGAAAACCGCAAAAATACGCAGCACGTCCATATAAACAATTCTGTTATTTTTCAACGGTTTCACTTTCCATTTCATGAAGCATGGGCGGTCTGAACATATTAAAAGCGTGCTTGTGAACGTCAATCACAACCTCGCTGTCGTCGCCGCCGTATTCGCCGTCAAGAGTCCAGGGGAGCGGCGAGCCGTCAAGTGTTTTGAGTTCAATGTGAGAGCCCGAAACAAACTTTACATATCTTTCGTCAAAATCCTTTTTGAGTACGCTTGCCGCAAGCTCTGCCCAGCCCTTGACCGTGCCGGGATTCTTGGCAAGAATAACCTCAAATTTTCCGTCATTGAGGCAGACCTTTTCCTGATTGAGATGTATTACCTTGCCGACGGTGTAGGAATTGGAAATTGCGCCGAAAATAAATTCATCCTCAAAAACCTCTCCGTCAACAACGCAGCGGATGGGAATTGAATGAATGTCCTTGATTTCCTTTGCCGCCTCATAAAAATAAGCAAATCTGCCGATTTTGTTTTTAAGGCTCTGGGGGGTTGCATAGGAGCATTCGGTCAGAGCACCGAAGGATGCAACATATGTAAAATATCTTCCGTTGAAGATGCCGAGGTCATAGGGCAGAGCTTCTTCTTTGACGATAAGCTGTGCAGCTTTTGCGGACTGTCTTGCGGGCAGACCGAGGGTGTTTGCGATTTCGTTTGTTGTGCCTGCGGGAAGATAGCCGATTCTGGGCTGCTTTTCAAGAGTCATTATGCCGTTCATCATTTCGCAGAAGGTACCGTCACCGCCCCTGCAGACAACAATGTCATAGTCAGAGCCGTGTTCACGGGCAAAATCCGTTGCATCGCCTGTTTTTGAGGTGTGCATGATTGTTATGTCGTAGCCGTGAGCACCGAAAACGGCGGTTGCGTCCATAAGGTCATCATTGATTTTGTTAATACCCGAACGGGGATTAATAATCAGAAGAAGCTTTTTTCTCATTAAGTTACCTTTTCTTTCCTGCCCGAAAGCATTTAATCTTTACAATTATATCATAAATGTAACACACAAAGCAAGGGAATACAGATAATTAGGCGGATTTGCACAAATTTGTTGAAAACTTTGCAGTAAATTGCACAGAATTTTTTCATAAAGATTGACACAAACCCCGAAAAGATATATAATTTTCAAAAAGCACGGGCTCGTAGCTCAGCCGGGAGAGCGTTCGGTTCGCATCCGAGAGGTCGAGGGTTCGATCCCCTTCGAGTCCACCAGAAAAGACACCCTTTGGTGTCTTTTTTTAATACATTCATCTGTCTGTAAGCTTATTTTTGCATTCTTCGGCACGTCTGCGAGGTTCTTCCGCTTCGATTTCATAGCCTCTCGACTCATACCACTCAAGGGTTTCGCACCATGTTTTATATGCGTTTTCATAGTCGCCGAGTTCTTCAAAGCAGCTTGCCTTTGAGTGATATGCAGCGGTGAAGTTAAGATCGAGTTCATTCGCTCTGTCCCAGCATTTGAAAGCCTTGTCATATATTTTGAGCCTTCTGTAGATATCGCCGCCGTGAACATAAAGAATTGCAGAATCGCCGAATTTCTTCTCTGCTTTTTCAAAAATTTTAAGTGCTTTCTCATTTTCATCTGCAAGAAAATATGCAAAAAGCAGGTTTATGTGGCTGTAAACATTGTCGGGATTGGCGTCAAATGCATTTTTGCAGTCCTCTATATTTTTGTCATCTTCACCTATGCCCGAAAGCAGTGCCATTCTCTGACGCTCAATCCAGTGGTAGGTGTGGGGGTCATTGTCCTCACCCATGTCAAGACCCTTTTTGAAAAGCTCCAGAGCTTTGTCCCTGCAATACTGCATATGAAACTGATAGAGAATTGCATAGATGCATACATCGTTCATGGTGTAATTTCCGCTGCGGATAAGCTCCGTAAATTCCCTGTCCGCTTCAATGAAATCCTTCTGATTGTGGGTAGATTCGTAAACGGACATGAGCTTATGCGCGTAGTTTTCATATGCGATTGATTTTTCTTTGTAAAGCTCGTCAACGGTTACGCAATAGAGCCTTGCAATTTCGGGAAGCAACATTACATCCGGCATCGCATTGCCGCATTCCCAGCGTGAAATTGCCTTTGAAGAAACATTAAGCTTTTCTGCCGCCTGCTCCTGTGTATAGTTTTTTGCAAGTCTTAATCTTTTCAGATTGTTACCGAAATTAAAGTTCATTTTATTCACCTCGTTTTTTATTTCATCAGCTGACATCTGCATTATATCCCGAAATGCGGGAGAATTCCACCACTTTGCAAGAGAGTTAACTCTCGCAAAACGGGAGTTTTCATAATTCATGAAAAATTCATGTTGAGTTAACAAATCGGGGGTATAAAGTAAGCAGGAGGAAATGTTATGAAAAAAGCTGTTTGTATTTTGGTTTCGTTAATTCTCGCATTATCGCTGACTTCCTGCACGGCAAGCGGTCCGCTGACGATTGAATCGGGATTTTCCGAAAAGCTTGTTACTTTACTTTCGGAGCAATACGAGCTGAACATTCCCGAATCCGCCGAATTCGTTTCGGGTTATTTTGAGAGAGCTTTCCGTGACCCGTCTGTGGTTGTTTATTTCACGGTTCCCGAAAATGAAATTGAAACACTGTTTATCAATAACTGGACAAAAGTCCGTTCAGACCACACGGGTCTGTTTCATGAACTTGACTTTGAGCCCGAAGGAAGCTATTTATACGAAAAGGAGCTTTATACTGTTTTGCTTTGCTCCGAGGCAGAAAACGGAAGGGTGAAATGTGCCTTCACGGGCAGACATCCCGAGAAAAATTTCAAATAAAAATATATAAGGGGCAGCCGAAGCTGCCCCTTAATTACGCATTACGAATTGCGAATTCCGAATTAAAAATGTCCGCCTCTGATGGCAACGGTGATGTTGTCGCCCTTGAGATAGATGAGTCCGAGCAGCTCAACCACCTTGTAAAGTGCTCTCTGGAGCCACTTAAGAGGAGTCTGGTCATGCTGCTTGCGGGTCTTTTCGATGGTGATGCTGTCGAGAAGCTCGCTGTTATCTCCCCTCTTGGTTTCAATCTTCATTGTGTCGCCCTCGAATTCGAGAGTTGTATATGTTGTAACGTCGTTTTCGAAAAAGCTGTAGGCGGTATGGGGGAATTCAAGGTCAAAGCTGCCCTGGTCGCAGATTGCATTGGTATTGAGATAAATAATTCCGTTGGGGTTTTTATAGGTTTCGCCGCTCTTTGCAAGTCCCACAACCGAGCTTTCAACCATGAAGTGCGATCGTCCCTGAAGATGGCTGTGTCCCGTCAGAACAAGGTCAACGTCATATGTGTCAAAAATCGGAGTGAAAACCGCATTGAGAAGAATTGTTGTTTCGGGGTCAAGAATGCTGTAGCCGGGTCCGAAAAGAGCCTGGTGCATAACGCCGATTCTCCACTTTGCATCGGGATTTTTCTCAACGGCTTCCTTCGCCATTGCCATGTGGTCGGCTGCACTTGCCGAGCAGGCATCGAAAACAAGATAAAGCACATCGCCGTGACGGAACCAGAAATCACGGTCAAGACCCTCAAAATATTTACCGAAATATTCGTTGGGCATACTGGTGTAATAGTTATACATCATGCCCTTTTTGTCGTGGTTGCCGATTGCAAGAGCCATGGGAAGGCTTCTGACTCCCTTGGGCATGAGAAGCGTCTGCCATTCGCCCGCACCCTTGCCGGTTGAAGTGTTGTCGCCGGGTGAAACAAGGTAGCTTGCATCGGAATTTTCTTCAAGAGCTTCCGCAAGCACGTTGTTCCATGTCAGACCGTCCTCCGACTGCTTTGTTGATTCGTCGGTCTGTCCGCCAATCTGGATATCACCGATAACGATTGCCTTGTGGCTCGTGAAGGATTTGGTTTCATATTTGCATTTTTCGCTCCACTTTTCACCTGTGTGCCACTGATAGTAATAGGTTGTGTTTTCTTCAAGACCGCTGACTGTTACACGGCATACAACCTGCTCCTCGTTTTCGGCTTCGGTTGTTTCGCCCTTGAAGGTTTTAACGTTTTTCATTGCCTCGCCCTTGCCGATTTTGACCTCGGGCTTTGCGGCATCCTTTTCGGCGTGCCATACAAGTCTGACTTCAGTTTCGTCTGCACCGACGCAGAGCATGGGCAGGGTGTTGTCATCCTTGAGGGAATTATAAAGCTTATCCCATTCCGTCTGCGAAAGCTTGGGTGCATCAAACGCAGCAAAGGAAACAACGCTCAACTGAAAAACAAGAATAAAGCTGAGCAAAAGTGCGATGATTTTTTTCATGTTTATCTCTCCTTGATTAAATAATTTAAGCCGACAGCAGTACAGCCGTCGGCAAAAAAGCATAATTATTCCTCGATTCTGTGACCGTCCTTGAATTTTACCTTTCCGAGGAAGGGTATCTTGAGGAAGCCGTCAAAGGTATCGCCGTCGAAGGTGATTGTCAGCTCAACATCCTTGCCGGGAAGCAGACTTGTCTGTGCAACGGCATAGATTGTGTCGTCATCCTCTTCAATGCTTTTGATGTCGATATCAGGAACTTTTATTTCGGGCATATCAAACTCAAAGCCGTATTTTCCGTTATCGTCAAATACCTTTATTTTTACTTCACCCGAAAAAAACATTGTGTTAACGGTGCAAGCCCATTTTCCTAAACCTATCATTAAAATTTTCCTTTCTTTTCTGTGTATATGTGTTATTTTACCATACAATTTAGTAATAATCAACATATTTTTTTGAAAATGAGCTTCCGTATCTATTGACAATGGCTCAAAAATTTGTTTAAATACATATATACTTTAATTTTCGGAGGAAAAAAACATGAAATCATTCAAGAAAATTTTCTGCGTTGTTTTGAGCATGCTCATTATAATGCAGCTCGGTGCAATGTGCATCGGTGCATCCGCAGCAGGCAGCTACACCATCGTTTCTCCCTACAAAGATGTTATCTGGGAAGGCAAAAATGCATGGGGAGCATACAAGGGCTCACTCCATTCACACACAACCTACAGCGATGCTGACGACACTCTTCCCGTTATGGTCAAAGAGGCATATAAGCAGGACTATGACTTCCTTGCAATCTCCGACCACGGCATAACAGGCGTTGACTGGGACAAGGCTCCCGCACTCCAGCTCCTCTATACCTACCAGCTTCTCATCGACAACCCCTATGAGCACCTCACAACCGAGGAATACGAAGCAATCAAGAACGGCACATACCTCAACAGAGGCAAAAAGATGGTTCCCGTTCTCGGTGCAAACGAATTCAACAACCTTTCACTCACAAAGAACCACGTTAACGGTTTCTTCCTTGAACCCGATAAGGGCAACGGTTTCCCCGGTGCGGAAAACGAGCTCGGATATGAGCAGGCAATAAAATATATCCACGAAAACGGCGGTCTTTCACACATCAATCACCCCGGTGACTGGCTTGGCTCAAACTCAAATCCCGATGTCGTCAATGATCCCGAAAGCGTTAAGTTCTTCGGCGATCTCATGCTTAAGTATAACAGCTGTATCGGTACAGAAATCCTCAACGAAAGAAACGGCACAACAGGCTACGACAGAATTCTCTGGGATAACCTGCTTGAATATTGCCTCCCCTACGGCAAAAACGTTATCGGCTTCAGCAACACCGACGCTCACCACACAGGCACTGTTGACACATCCTACAGCATCTTCATGATGAAGGAAAACAACGTTGAAAACATCAAGGCAACAATGCAGAACGGTGCGTTCTTCTGCGTTACAAGAATACTCCGTGCCAACGACAAAATCGGTCCCAAGGCAGAAATCAACGTTGCAAACACCGACAAGCCCATCCCCATGTTCACCTCGCTCACCGTTGACGGTCACAAGATTAATGCTTCCGTAAAGGAAACCAACAGAATTCAGTGGATTGCCAACGGCGACATCATCAAGGAATATGACGTTGCAGACGGCAAGAATGCAAGCTTTGACTTCACTCTCGACCTCGATACAATCGAGAATGCAGAAAAATATGACTATGTCAGAGTTGAAATCTTCGGTGACGGCGGTCTTTGCCTGAGCCAGGCATTCATCATTGACGACGGCTCTGCTCCCCTTGAATTTGTTGAAGAAGAGCCCAGCCTTCTTGATACTCTCTGGAATTTGTTCAGAGGCTCAAAGATTTACACAATCTTCTCCGAGCTTATCAAGGAGCTTCAATAATCAGAGCTTTATTTCCCGCACACTCCGGTGTGCGGGATTTTTGTTGTTAATTGTACAAAAACATGATAAAATGTATTAAAATCCGTCCATGCAACCGTGGGTTGACACATTGCAATCCGCAGGTTGGTGGCAGTAAACCGCCAAAACCGACTAAAATAAAACCAACGGAACGTTAAGAAATCTTCCGAATAATTTCAACGGGGTGACAGAAATGATTTTGGCTGACAAAATAATCAGACTCCGCAAAAAGAACGGCTGGTCACAGGAGGAGCTTGCCGAAAAGGTTAATGTTTCAAGACAGGCTGTTTCAAAATGGGAAAGTGCACAAACCATTCCCGAGCTCGAAAAGATTTTGCTTCTCGGCGAGCTTTTCGGAGTAACCCTCGATTACCTTCTCAAGGATGAAATCGAAAACGAAGAATTCACCCATAATAACGCCGCCTCGGGAATTAAAAGAGTTACAATGTCAGAGGCTGCGGATTACATTGAACACAGAAAAAAAGCGTCTGTGCTCATTGCGTTGGGCGTTTTTCTTTGCATCGTTTCGCCCTGTGCACTGATTGTTCTCTCCGCTTCGCCTTTCTTCTATAATGTTCCCATGGGTTTTTCAATACTGATGGGCATTATTATTCTTCTTGTTGCAGTTGCGGCTGCAATCGGAATTTTTTCATACTGCGGCTTCAAAAGTGCCGCCTTCAGCTATTTATCGGGTGATTTCGAAACCGAATACGGAGTTGCGGGCATGATAAAAGAAAAAGACCGTCAGTTTACTCCCTTTGGCGTTGCAACAAATATAATCGCAACCTGCCTTTGCGTAATTTCACCTACTCCCATTCTCATCGCCGCCTTTTTCGGCAACGGATTTTTCGTGTGTGTTTCCGTTTGCATAACCCTTGTTATTATCGGAATTGCGGTTATGCTTTTTATCATCGGAACGGTTCGAAGCCGCAGCATGCACAGATTGCTCAAGGACGGCGAATTTTCCGAAAACAGAAACGGTAAAGATACACGCTGCGGAAGTCTTTCTGCCGTTTACTGGCTCTGTGCAACGGCAATATACCTTGGCTGGAGTCTTGTCAGCGGAAGCTGGAGCACAACATGGATTATCTGGCCGATTGCGGGAATTGTTTTTCCCGTTGTTTACATAATCGGCAATTCAATCTCAAAAAGGAAACGCCCTTGACTTTTTCTCATTTTCTTCCTTGTCATTCTTTTTATGCCGCTTAAAGCTTTAGGCGGCATAAAAAGAGGCATCTCAAAAAAGATAATTTCATTCATTTCCTCACTTGAAGCATCCGTTTGCAATTCGCCGGCGGATGCTTCTTTTGTCTTTCTTGACTTTTTCTCTGTTATATTCTATTATTAAAATATATTTAAAGAGCGGAGGAAACCATATGTGGAAGATAATCAGAATTTTTGTTTCGGTTTTTGTTGCGTTTGAAACTCTCATCACGGGCACTCTCGGCGGTGTTTCAATGAAAAGCGTTGATATGCCCGAGGTTTCCGTTGGCGAATACACAAAATATGTTGACCCCTTCATCGGCACGGGCGGCACTCCCTGGACCTGCGGAATGTTAAGCCCTGCTGCAACCGTACCCTTCGGTGCGGTGCGTCTTGGCCCCGACACCTGCTTTGTGGGCGGAGCTTATATCGTCAAAACCAACACATCGGGTTATTATTACGAGCAGGGGCACATAATCGGCTTCAGCCATTACCGCCTTTCGGGCACGGGTGCAGAGGATTACGGCACATTCCGTGTTATCCCCGCCGTAGGCAAAAACGAGCCCGCAATCATGCCCTATTTCCACAAAAATGAAACCGCTTCCGCAGGCTATTATTCCGTTTATCTTCCCTCTGTCGGCTGCCTTGCAGAAATGACCGCCGACACTCACACAGGCGTACACCGCTACACCTTCAACGGTGACGGCGATGCCCGTTTGTTTATTGATGTTTCCGCCGCCACGCAAAACCGCACAACCTATAAAGGCAAGGTGCGTGTTGACGAAGAAAGCGGCGTTATCTTCGGCAGCAGCGAGCTGCACGGTGCATTTTCCGACAGATATGACGGACTTCCCGTTTACTTTGCGGCAGTAACCGACAAACCCGTTGTTTCTTATGAGATTTCGGGCGGCGAAACCGACTGCGGAATTGACCTCAACTTCGGCAAGCTCGAAAACGGGAGCGTTGAAATGAAGGTCGGCATAAGCTATGTCAGCGAAGAAAACGCACTTCTCAACCTCAAAGCCGAAACTGACGGTCTTTCATTTGACGATGTCAGAAAAAATGCGGTTGCCGAATGGGAAGAAAGACTTTCAACAATCAAAATCAGCGGCAGCGATGAAATAAAAACAAACTTCTACACCGCACTCTATCACGCAATGATTATGCCCACAAATTTCACCGACGTTAACGGTGAATACCTCAACTTTGCAAAGGAAGTCAGCGTTGCCGAGGGCTTCACCTACCGCACGGATATGTCCATCTGGGACACCTGCCGCACAACGCATCCGCTCTATACCCTCATCGCAGAGGAAATCCAGACCGACTGCCTCAACAGCCTTGTTGACATGGCAGCCTCCTCGGGTGTCGGTGCACTCCCCCGCTGGCCGCAGGGTGCGGGCTATGCAGGCTCAATGTTCGGCGATTCCGCAAGCATTGTTGTTGCGGAAAGCTACCTCAAGGGCATCAGAGATTTTGACGTTGATGCAGCCTATGAATTCATGAAGAACACCTCTGACAATCCCGTGAAAAAGAGCGGCAGAAACTATGTTGAACTGTATAACGAATACGGCTATATTCCGCAGGACCTTGCTCCCAATGATGAGTCCGTCAGCCGCACAATAGAATACGCATGGCAGGACGGTGCAATTGCAGCCCTTGCCGAGGCTCTGGGCAAAACCGAGGATGCAGAAAAATACGGCGAAAAATCCATGTATTATAAAAACGTTTTCAACCCCGAAACAAAGTATTTCCAGGCAAGAAACTCCGACGGCTCCTTCGTCTGGAATTTCAGCCCCTACATCACCGCTTTTTACGATGCGGTTATGATTAAGAAGTTTGCCGACTGCTACAGCGAGGGCAGTGCAAGACAATGGAGATGGAACGCTCTGCACGATATTGACGGTATGCTCGAGCTTTTCGGCGACAACGAATATTTCGTTAAGGAGCTTGACGATTTCATGAAGGATGCCTCCCTCACAAGAGCCGCAATCGACCCCGGTCACGGCTTCTGGATAGGCAATCAGCACGATATCCACACACCCTATCTCTTTGCAAACGCAGGCAGACCCGACCTTACGCAGAAATGGGTACGCTGGACACTCGATAACCGTTTCAGCACCGACATCAACGGTCTTGACGGCAATGACGACGGCGGCACGATAAGTGCGTGGTATGTTTTCTCCTCAATGGGCTTCTATCCCCTTGCAGGCACGGATAAATACTGGATTGGCTCACCCTGCGTTGACGGTGCCGAAATAACTCTTTCAAACGGCAAAACCCTCAAAATCACCGCCGAAAATCAGAGCGACAAGAATATCTATGTTGAAAATGTCACTCTCAACGGCGAAAAGCTTGACGGACTCTATCTCACCCATTCACAGCTCATGAACGGCGGCGAGCTTGTTTTCAGAATGAGCAAAACCCCCAATAAATAAGGAGATTTTTATGACTTTCTTATCCTTCACCCGTTTTCTGACGGCAATAATAATGATTCCCTATTTTCTTTTCAACTATGTTTTCAACGATTATGCCTACCCCGCCGTCAGCACCGAGGGAGCCTATGTTTTCTGCTATTTCGTCGGCAACGAGGTTGACGAGCAGACAATTCACCTTGCAGTCAGCACAGACGGCTATAACTTTGAGGCTCTCAACGATAACAAACCGATTATAAAGCAGACAAAGGGTACGGGCTGTGTGCGTGACCCTTATATTCTGGGCGGCAAGGATGAAAACGGCAAGGACTGCTATTTCATCCTTGCAACGGATATGAACGCACTCGAAGGCTGGACCTCAAACCACGCATTAATCACCTGGAAATCCTATGACCTCATAAACTGGACAGACGAAACCGTTATCGATATCCGTCAGTTTGAGGGCTTTGAAACAACAACCCGTGCGTGGGCACCACAGGCAATATGGGACGAAAACATCGGAATGTATATGGTCTACTGGGCAAATTCAACCGCCGAAAACGATGTTGCGGGGCATTATTACGCCTACACAAAGGACTTCAAAACCTTTGAAACCGAGCCGAAGGTGCTTTTCGGCAGATGGAATGAGCCTGACCCCGAAACGGGCGGAACACGCAGCATTCAATGCATCGACGGCGACATAATATATAACGAAAAAGACGGTTACTACTATCTTTATTTCAAAGAGGATTTGACCCAGAAAATCGCCTATGTAAAATCGAAAAATCTGACGGGCCCCTACAACACGGATTACACAATCTGCTCCCTCAACTGGTGGGGAGTTGAAGGAAGCTCCATGTACCGCATAACGGGCACGGATGCTTACATGATGATTATGGATGAATACAGTCAGGGCACGTTTTTCGGTCAGATGACAAGGGATTTCGAGAATTTCAGACGAGTTCAGCGTTCAACCTATTCCCTTGACCATCTGAAACCCCGCCACGGCTCCGTTGCCGCAATTTCGGAAGCGGAATATTACGCACTCGTTGAGGCATACGGGATAACAGAATAATGCAAAAAGCCCTCTGCCGTTATGACAGAGGGTGTTGTTTTGTGTTATTGCTGACGGTCATAAAGCTTTCTTGCCTCGAAAAAGGCAAAAACAATGCATATGAAAGAATAGACCGAATAAATCAGATAGGTTGTCATTTCGGGCGTTTCCCCGAGCATTGTTATGTAGAGAGCTATGCCGATTACGCCGTTGACTATCATCAGAAACGTGTACTCAACAAAGGCAAACATCGTCAGAAAATAGATAATAATTCCCAGCAGGTTTGTTACGCTGTCAAGAAAAACATATTGCGAGCCGATAAGCGGCAGCACAATCCACATTGCAGCCAATGCAGCAACATATCCCGCACAAATCAGCAGCCGCTGCTTCTTGTTCAGCTTTTTCAGCACCGTTGAATGCTCCCATTTGTTTTTGTTCCAGCGGATAAAGGTTAAAAGCTGAATCGGGAAAGAAAAAAGAATTGCGGAAAAAGCCGAGCCGTAGAGCTTGTAATAAACATAAACCGCTCCGTAAAGCAGCGAATTCATGCTGCCGATAAGGCTTGCATATCGGTTAACACGGGATTGGAGCATACCGATTACCAACGAAATATACAGCGGCAGAATCCGCAGAAAGCTCTGATGATAATAAGCTCCCGCAGCGGTTATGAGCACCGCCGTGCAGCCCATAAGCACGAAAATAAATATATCCTTTTTGGAAAGTGATTTACTCTTTGTTTCCGACAATGCCGTTCGTTCCTTTCAGAGTCAGTCTTTTTCAAATTTCCATTTCTGCTGCATGATAACTGCGGGTCCGCCTTCTCCGTGAAGTGCATAAAACACCGTCAGAATGCTTCCGTCATCAAGCTCAACAGATGAGGGATAGCCGATATCGGTGTCGTTTACGTCGCTCAGATAAATTTCATAGCCGCAATCCCAGGTTTTGCCCGCATCGCCACTGAACATCGCTCTGATTCCGTAAGGGGGATTTCGGTAGCCGTAGGTACAGACCAGCATTCCCGAAGAATGCTTTAAAATATGCGACGGTGCACCGCCCGAAAGCGGAAGAAGCTGCCTCGGCTTTGTCCAGGTTTTTCCGTTGTCACAGGATTCCGACTGATATAATGTGAATATGCTGTCATCGGCGGTTTCAACACGGATATGCACAAGAATTGTTCCGTCATCAAGCACAACGGCGTAGGGCTCGCAGCAAATAGGCTCCGCACCGTCGATTTTCACATTCTCAATCCGTCCTACAAATTCCGTTGTGCCGTCGGGATTGATTTTGTGAGCCTCAACACAGTCTGTGTCGGGCGTTTGTGCATCCTTGGGGTTATATGTACTTCCGACCCACAGCAGAGTGCCGTCGGGCAGCTCAACGGGTCCGTGAGGAGATGAAACGGGGCTTTTGAAGATTTTTCCGAACGTGACGCCGCAATCGTTGCTGATGCGGAAGTTGACCCCCAGAGTAGCTTCCTCTTCCTCGGGCGTTACCGTGTCAAGATAAGCCGCATCATAGGCGGTAAGCTCCGAATTTTCCCTTTGAAATTCTGTTGTATTGTTAAATGATGTGACGATTACTCCGCTCTCACCGAACGGCAGAATTCCGCCGTCCCTGTCGTCAAGAATGGTGTCAATAACAGGAGCGGGTGCGGTGTAGGTTTCGCCGTTATCCTCGCTGTAGGAAATCACGGTTTTGCCGAACGGGCAGACGTGTCTGCATCTGAAGCCCGATGCAGCAACGGCAATTTTTCCGTTCTGCAATCTCGCCGCCGTCGGCCATGCAAAATAATTATGCCGACTGCCGAAGTTGCTCATAACAATCCGAGCATCACCCTGTCTGGTTATTTTCATAAAGCATCTCCCCCGCCTTGTGGACTGATAAATCAATTTTAACACATTTGAAGCAAAAAGTACACTCCGACTTCAGCATCACCTGCAAAAAACTTCAATTGCTTCCGATATGAATTCAGCCGTGCCGATGCCGTTTTTATCGATGTTCGCCTTGAAACGTTCATCGGCAACATACATCTGACCCAAGCCTGCAAGAATTTCATTTGTGCAGGTGTAGAAATTTTCGGTTATATACTCTTGCAGTTTTCTGACAAGCGACTGTGCGGCTTTGCTTTCGGGAGCTGCCCCGTCTTTAATCGCTGCAAACTCGGCAAGAACTGCGTTCAAGCCTTCATTTGCGTCATTCCGTTTATCTGCGGAAATACCTGCGGTTTTCTGCTCATATTCTTTATAGGCATCCGTGCCGCCCCAACGCTGTTTTGCCTCGTCGGCATACTGCTTGCGTGCGGCTTCGTATTCATTATTTTTAAATGTATTCATCGGTATCTCTCCTTTTTCGGCTTCGTCAAGGGCGGAAATGAGCCTTTCCAATCGCTCCTTTTTGAGTGTCAGCAGCTCCTTCTGCCTGCGGATTGCCGCCGTTTTATCATAATCGGGTGATGACAGAATTTTGAGTATGCTTTTCAGCGGGAAATCAAGCTCACGGTAAAACAGAATTTCAACCATTCGCTCCAGCGATTTTTCATCATAATCCCTGTATCCGTTTTGACCGTCAACAAACGCAGGCTTCAACAGCCCGATTTCATCGTAATAATGAAGTGTCCTCACGCTGACACCCGTCAGCTTCGCAAACTCTTTTATGTGCATTCTCATCACCTCTGATATGATTATAAACCATAACGCAGCGTCAGAGTCAAGAGGGTTTTAAGAAAAAATCTCACGGCTTGCTGCTGATTAAATCATCCGTGTTGACAGTTTCGGGATTTGGATTTATAATGAATAAAAAATATAAGGTGTTCAGAGGTGCAATATGGCAACTGTAAAACTTGTTTTAGCCTTTTTCCTTTCGCTGTTTCAGATTCTTACGCCCGTAACCGCACTTGTTGTTAATTTGGGTGAAGGCAACTTCTTTTCCGAGTGGTCGGCAACGGATAAATTCACGGCAGATTACTGTGCTGAAATCGAAAAAAATCCCGACGAGGATTTCATTATCCTCAATCTTGCCGATGTTCAGCTCAAAGACGATTTGGTTTATGAAGAGCAGGGCGTTAAAACCGAAGAGATGATTGACAAGCTTGTTGAAGAAACCAAGCCCGACCTCATTACTCTGACAGGCGACAACGCATGGGGCACGATTGCATATATCAAGCTTATCAATCAGATTGACTCTTACGGCATCCCCTGGTCACCCGTTATGGGCAACCACGACGGTCAGTGCCTCATAAATGAATTCTGGGCGGCTTATCTTCTCTTCAAGGCCAAAAACTGCCTTTTTGAGTTCGGTCCCGAAAACATGGGCTACGGCAACTACATCATAAACATTACCGAAAACGGAAAAATCATCCATACCCTTTATATGCTCGATACCCATAACGGTGCCGATTACATTCTTGATGACGGCTCAACTATAGGCGGTTATGACCATCTTTGGAATAACCAGATTGAGTGGTACAAGTGGGCTGTTAACGGAATTTCCGAAATTTCGGGCAAAAACGTTGAAAGCTCCGTTTTCATCCATATTCCCGTTTGCGAATACAAAGACGCATGGGTAAAAGCCTACGGCAGCAACGAAACAGGAACTCTTGCTCCCGAGCTTGCACCCGATGCAATCGGTGTACGCGGCGAAGATGTTTGCTGCCCACCCGTTAACAACGGTTTCTTTAACGTCTGCAAGGAGCTTGGCAGCACAAAAAATATTTTTGCAGGTCACGACCATGTAAACAATTTCCAGATTTATTACGAAGGCATCAGACTCAACTATACGCTCAAAACAGGCTACGGTGCTTATTATACCGACGGTCTTACCGGCGGAACGGTGATATCAGTTGACTCTGACGGTGCGGCATTTGCGGAGCATATTTATATAACGGAATGATATTCGGCAAAATATATCTGTCGCAGTAAACTCAAAACAAAAAGCAACAGCCGAAGGTAGGCACATCATAAGGAATTTCTTTATGAAGTGCCGCCCAAACTGTTGCTTTTTTCTTTGCTCCGGTGGTATAATCAGCTTGTAATAAAACAAGCTTAACAAATATTTTTAAGTGCAAAGTTCAAAGTGGTAAGTGCAAAGTGTCGGATAGGCTTCGCCTATGACCGATTGTAAAACGCAAACAACAATAACTGCGTAGGGGAAACCCTGTGTGGTTTCCCGATAACTTCAGCAGAGTTTTGCGGGCGATTCGTGAATCGCCCCTACTCTGAAAATTCATTTCAGCCGTAGGGGACGGCGTCCTCGACGTCCCGTATATAATTGCACCGACCCCTACAAAGCCGAATATAATTGCGTCGCAGACCCTTAACTTTGCATTTTGCACTCTGCAATTTAGTTTGTAGCGGTTTGCTTGTTAATTAAAGTATACTTTTTAATACATCAAATAACATCAAGGAGGTTTCCATGAATATTTTGCAGACTATTGTTTCTTATCTTGCAATAGCGGCAGCTTTTATTTCATCAATTTTTTCTTGGGGTGATTCAACAATGATACCGTACACAAATGACTACAAAATACCCGACAGCATTCCCGAATACAGCGTGATTTCCACCGAGGAGAAAGCCGACTGGAAAGCAAAATGGATTTGGGACAAGGAAAATCTGACAGAGAAAAACGTCTGGATGTGCTTTAATAAAAAAGTATATCTCGATAAGCTTCCCGAAGAGCTTATCGCCTGCATATCCGCCGACTCAAAATATTGGCTTTACATAAACGGAGAAACCGTTGTTTTTGAGGGAAGCGTAAAGCGCGGTCCGCAGAAAAACAGCGGCTATTATGACAGCACAGACATTGCTCCCTATCTCAAAAAGGGCGAAAACTCAATTTGTGCTCTGGTGTGGTTCTGGGATAACGAAACAAGCTATTCCTATTGCAGCAGCGGTCAGGGCGGCTTCCTTTTCGAGGCAGAAAATGAGGATATTTCCATAATTTCCGATAAAAGCTGGAAGGTGAAAAGAAACACGGCTTACGTTGACAGCCCTCTTTATCCGCCCAACTACAGACTCCCCGAATACAGTATTTATTTTGATGCAAGAAAGGAACTCGGCGACTGGACAAGCGAAGCCTATGACACTTCATCATGGGAAGACGCAACCGAATATGCCATTGGCGGTGAGGGTGTTTACGGCAGTCTTTATCCGAGAGGAATTCCTTTTTTGAAGGACTACGGTCTTAAAAACTACGAAAATTCAAAGGATTATGAAAATTATACCGTAAAAAAGCTTTTCGGCGAAAAAATCACCGTGGATATTCCCTATAACGCACAGCTTACTCCCTATCTTAAAATCATAGCACCCAAAGGCAAAAAAATTCGAATAACAACCGAAAACACATTAATCGGTGCGGTTTCAACCACCTACGTAACCAAAAAGGGTGAGCAGGAATTTGAGGCTTTGGGCTGGTTCAACGGAGAACACATCACCTATAAAATACCGAGAGGCGTTAAGGTTGTTTCTTTGATGTACCGTGAAACGGGATATGACAGCTCTTTCTGCGGTGACTTCAGATGTGACGACGAATTTCTTAATTCCCTGTGGCAAAAATCCCTGCGTACTCTCTATGTTACCATGCGTGACAATTTTATGGACTGCCCCGACAGAGAAAGAGCTCAATGGTGGGGCGACGTCACAAACGAAATGATTATGACAATGTACTCCATGGACAGCAATTCGCTTCTGCTTTATCAGAAGGGCGTGGAGGCGATGCTTTCTCATGTTGACGACACAAATGTGCTCCAGACGGTTGTGCCCATAAACGGCGACTATTTTGAGCTTCCCGTTCAGCAGCTTGCGGGAATCGCAGGCTTCCTCACCTACTATGAATATACAGGCGACAAGTCGTTTATTGAAAAGGTTTATGAGCCTTCCCTTGACTACCTTAAGCTTTGGGAAATCGGCGAAAATAATCTTGTTGTTCATCGGGGCGGCTCATGGGATTGGGCAGACTGGGGCGACAAGGAAGACATGACAGCCATTGAAAACGCCTGGGTTTACCATGCCCTTTCCGCTGCGGAGAAAATGGCGGATATTCTCGGAAAAGACGAGGACAAAGCGTTTATCGCTCAAAGAAAAGAAACAATTGCAAAGGGCTACAAGGCTCTTTGGACAGAAGAGGGCTTCAAAAGCGAGGATGCGGGAAAACCCGATGACAGAGCCAATGCTCTTGCGGTTTTGTCGGGACTTGCGGAAAAAGAGCAGTACGAAACCATTGCAAATGTACTCACAACAACAAAAAATTCAAGCCCGTATATGGAATATTATGTTCTTGAAGCCCTTTGCAAGATGGGAAAATATGACGCCGCAAAGGACAGAATCAAGGACAGATATGAGGATATGATGTGTGAGGATTACTCCACTCTCTGGGAATTCTGGAACTCCTGGCAGGGCACAAAAAATCACGCATGGAGCGGCGGACCGCTTGTTGTAATGAGCAAGCATTTTGCGGGCATTGCTCCCCTTGAAGCGGGCTACGAAAAAGTTAAAATCGACCCTCAATACGCTCTCTCCGACAGCATAAGCTGCACCGTTCCGAGCGTAAAGGGACTGATTACTCTGAATTACGAAAAATCCGACGGAAATTATATTGTTGACCTCACTCTCCCGCAGGAAATGAAGGCAGTTTTATATGTGCCCGAGAATGCTGTTGTAAACATCAATTCCGAGCCCTTTTACCGAAACGGTGAGTATGTAAACGGAAATGAAAACTGCGATATTGAAATTGCAGAAAAATCACTCACAAACGGATAAGATGAATTTCGATTTAAGAGTGGGATGAACAGAAAAATTCATTACACCTCATCAGTCACTTCGTGACAGCTTCCCCTCAAGGAGAAGCCTTTATAAGCCTTCCCCTCGAGGGGAATGGGGACCGTTTACAGTGGATGAGATGTAATTCCTGTTTGTCGAAACAACCACGGAATAACCCAAATTTTGCTTACAAGGGAATTGAAGTCCGTAACAAAAAATTCTTCGGACACTCTCACCACCCACAAATAAGTTTGTTTTAATGTTTTATACATATTATAATCTTATTTTGTTTCTCTGCTATTCGCTTAAATTCACACGCACCACCGAAGTAGCGGGTAACATAGGTTACGACGATGTCGGATTTGGTGAGCATCCATTTATTGCGGTAGTTGATTGCGAAACGGCGAGGAACGGTTTCTATTCCTTCGGGTAGAATTGTTTGTTCGTCAGGCTCATCATTTTTGCTTGGCATATAGGCAAGGACAACGTAATATTTTATCGGGTATGTCTTTGACAAATCCTCAAGCCGACGGCGCACCATAGTATCAAAATTGCCGTGGTTACCGACATAAAACACTGTTGCATTTTTATTTTCAATCAAATCTATTAGAGCCGACCGTAAGGTTGGCTCTATTTCTTTTGGGGCATCTCTGTGACCGAAGAAGGTTACGGTTTGTTCTTTCATAATCTCACCCTAATAAAAAATGCCCGACGGACTTTAATGTTCGTCGGGCTATCTTAATGACCTCGCTATCAAAACCATCTCCACTTAAGGAGCATCCGAGCGGGGCGTTAATACAAACGCGCAGCCCATATAATTTTATTGTATGTGTATAGCGGTCATTTAAGATTAAAACCATTTGTAAGTTCATTTTAAATACTATTAATACTATATTTAGCATATCTGTGCTTATAGTATATCATCAATTGTAAACAATATCAATAGTCTGTGGAATAATTATTTGAATATTTATAGACTATAATTGCAGATTGATTAAGGATTGGTAGAAAATATGAGTGAAATTGCAAAATCAGTAGGACAAAGAATACGCAATTATCGAAATCAGCTTGGCTTCAGCCAAGAAAAACTCGCTGAACTTTCGGGCTGTCACCCGACATATATCGGTCAAATTGAACGAGGTGAGAAAAATGCGACGATTGAAAGTATTGAAAAAATCTCATCCGCATTAAATGTTCCTCTATCAAAACTTTTCGAAAAGCTTGATACATCTGATAAAACGGGCAGAAATATTCCTTTGGAATGTTATGAATTCCTATCAGCCAAAACGCAGGAAGAACAAGAACAGATATATCGTATTTTGATTGAAATGGATAAATATAAGGAAAGCTAATAATTACGAGCAGACCGTTGGCCTGCTCGTGCTATTTATATGCAGGAATTAATTTTCTCACAAATCGCAAAAACTCCTCACCGATTGCTCGATGAGGAGTTTGTTTTAAATATAAAGGTTTACTTTGATGTCTTGCCAGTTATGAACTCTGTGTTTAGTTGATTTTGCATAGAGAAATTTCTTTGCATCATCAAGCGTAATTATGAGCTCGGCAATCTTCAAAGCATCTTTTTCCATTAACCCTTGATAGCTGCCTGTGTAGAGTCCTGATCCGGTCAGGTGTTTGCGTCTTCCTGAGTTCATTTATTGATATCACCGAGCCGTAGCCCGGTAGGTTATCAGCAACTTCATCGAATGTTACAACCGCTCTGTTCTTTCTTCCTTCAACCTCGGCATCGACCTCATAATCTTCATCATCACGAAGGTTCAGATACCACCTGAATTTGTTTTTGCCGTCGGGAACAATCCTTGAAACGAATTTCTCATAAACCTCTCGGTCTAGCTCGGGTTTTGAAAAATCAATCATTTCATTAAGCGCCGCTATGATTTTATCCCAGCAAGGTTCGTCTGCTTTTGATTCTTCGGCAAGTTTGCTTTTTTCGTAGTATTCCGTTTCAAGATCAAGAATTTCACGGTCAAGTTTATCTTTCTGCTGAACGAATTCCTCTTTTGTGATTTCACCCTCCGTTCTCATATCAAACAGAGTTTCTTTCTTTTTCTTCAGTCGTTCAATTGCCGATTTCAGAAGAGAGAGATTGACTTCAGCTTTCTTCTCGGTTTCAAAATTCTTCTTTATGATTTCACAGATGTTTTCAATGATGGATTTGCGTTCTTTCCAGATGGCTTCCATAATTTTGTGACCCATTACTTCGAACTTCCATCCCGCAATCATCGGCTGATCACAGTAACCTGTATCGTCTTCGCCCGCTTCACGCCTTTTCTTCGCAGAGCCGTTGTTTCGTATGTTGTAGCACTGATATCCGTAGGCATCGGGGGAATTTTTATTTTTGTGCCATATATTTTTGCGGAATGATGAACCGCAGGAACATCGGAGCTTTCTTGCCCATACATCGCTACTGAGCTGACGCCCGTGTTTGTGGTTACTTTTCCTTGTCTGTATTGCTGTTTGAAGCGACCGAGTTGTACGCTTGCTTTTGAGTTTCTGAACCGCTTCCCAATCCTCTTTGCTGATTATCGGTTCAAAATTGCCCTCGACACACATATAGGTTGACGAATCAAAATTCTTGAAGCGTTTTTGGTCGAGATAATTGTTTGTGTATGATTTACCGTATGCCATAACGCCCATATAAGTCTGATTTGCAAGTATTCTCAGAACATTATCAGCGGTCCACTTAACCTTGCCCGAAGCATTTAGCCTGCCGAGTCTTGTCAGCTCGTTTGCAATTTTCATTGAACCCATTTCGCCTTTGAGATAAAGCTCATAAATCAGTCTGACCGTTTCCGCCTGCTCAGGATTTATAACGTAAGTGTCACCGACTCTGTCATAACCGAGAATGTTACCGCATCCGTAAAGCGTTCCGTTTTCACGGCTTATCTGCTGACCCGCTCTCACTCGTTCCGAAACCTTTCGGCTTTCTTCCTGGGCAAGTGTTGCCATGATTGTCAGACGGAGTTCACCGTCACCGTCCATAGTCCATATGTTGTCCTCAACAAAATAAACCTCAACGCCGATGTTTTTCAGTTCTCTCGTTGTAACAAGCGTGTCAACCGTGTTTCTTGCGAATCGGCAAACTTCTCTTGTAACGATAAGGTCGAATTTTCCGAGCTTTGCATCTTCAATCATCTGAAGAAATGCAGGTCTCTTTTTCGCCTGCGTACCCGTTATGCCCTCATCAATATAGCGGTCAACAACGGTCCAGTTCGGGTGATATTTTGCTTGATCATCATACCACTGCATCTGATTTTTCAAAGCATCAAGCTGTGCTTCGTGTTCTGTTGAAACCCTGCCGTAAAAGACCATTTTTCTCGGTCTGTTACGGTCAAGATAATCATAGGGATTTCCGATTCTTGCAACGTTTTCATTTCTCATCTTTTTTTGCCTCCGATTTCTTAATATTTTCAAATGTGGGTTTGTTTATAAGACCTCGTTCATAGAGGATTTCAATAAGCTTCATTTCTGCAAAGTGACTGTCGATCTGCTTCAACAAATCACCCCGCATTTCGATTCTCTAAAATAAACGGTGAAATGTTTGTACAGTTTAATATTATTCATAAAACTCCTTTCTTGCAAGGATGTCGATTTGCTCCTTGCGGTTGATTTTTCAACTTCTGCCCAAGTTGGGCATAAGTTGTTTTCGGAACTTGTGTCCAACTTGGTCACAAGTTGAGTTTGTTCGGAAAACCTGTCCAACTTGGACAGATTTATTTTTAACTTGTACTCAACTTGAGCACAAGTTGAGTTTGTAGTTTTAACTTCGGCCCAATCTGGGCTGAAGTTGACGTTGTTAACCTCTATGCAATTTGCGTAGAAGTAAGTTTTTTAACTTCCGTCCAAATTGAGCGGAAGTTGTTATTCGTGAATCTGCGTTGAGATTTTGCCTCTATTTTTATACGCACCAAGAATTTCGGGCGGTATGTTTTCGACTGTCTTTTTGAGTTCTTCGTACTCCTGAAGTTTGCGGGAAATTTCAAGTTTTTTGAGGGTGCTCTCTTTACTGTCATCAAGCTTTTTCTCAAGCTCTGTTATCTCTGTCTTTAGTGTCTTATACGCTGTGTCATATTTTTTCAGCTTTGTCTTCATCTGCTCAACACTAGGGATATATTTTTTAAGAAGAGCTTCAAGCTCTTCTGTTTTTGTCTTTTTATTGAGCACATTTGTGTCCGCGAGAATCTGCATAATCTGATCCTTCATGCGGTTGAGATGTATTGCTTCCTTGAAAAGCCTAGGCGGAATATGTTCTCTGCCCGTTTCGCTCGCACTTTCGCCCCGTTCCATATCGGGGTATTTCTTCACCATGTGTTTCCAGAATTCATCCTGCCACCAGGTCAGCTTTTTTCTGTTGCCGACTATGTCTTTCGCACTCAGTCTGCCATCTTCCGTTATCGGAACAAACGACAGATGAATATGCGGTGTCTTTTCATCAACGTGAATTACCGCCGATAAAATTCTCTCTTGCGGAATGTATTTCAGAATGAATTTCAGGGCGTGTTCAAAATATTCTTTGACCTGTGGTTTTTTCTTATCCTTGAAAAATTCGGGACTTGCTGTTATAAGTGTTTCAACAACTCTTACACTATCCGTTCTTGTTCTGCAACCGACCTCTGCAATCTGTTTTTCGGCTTCCGCACGGTATTTGCCATTCGGCTTCACAAGATGGAAATTGTATTTGCTTCGCTCGGTATCAATGTCGGGATTGCTTGCATAATTTTCTTTTGTGCGCTCGTTATGTGCTTCAATCCTGCCGATTTCGGGACCCTTGTATTTTGCAAATCTCAGTATTCCGTATTGCGGTTTCGTCATCTTTCGCCTTCTTTCTTTTCTCTGTGTTTACGGACTCTCGCTGCGTTCATAATTCTCTGAGCCTCTTTTCTGCAAGACTCGGAACAATAAGCTTTTCTGCCGTTATATTCGAATTTCTTTCCGCAATGTTTACAGCTTTTTAAATGCTTATCGAAGAAAACTGCTTCGAGTTCTGGGTCAAGCGGTAAAACGGAATCACGGAAGTATCGGCAGATTTTGTCGTTTGCAAAATGTTTTGTGAACATATAGCAATCGCAATCAAGCGGCAGACAGCCGTAATCTTTTCTGTAGTTGGCACAGCTACCGACCACAAGTTTTTTGATTCTCTGTTTCTCTTTGTCGGTCAATTCTCTTGACATTTTCAGACCTCCTTTCTTTGGATGCGCACTGTCCGAATTTCATTTTAGCGGAGAAGTGCAGACCAAAGTTGAAATCTTGCAGAACATCAAAATAAGTTGCGTGCAGATATGTAATATTGCAAAAATGCAATGCAAAAAGTCTTGACACGATAAAAAAAGACCGCTTGAATGAAAAACTAAACGCAACCAAAAACACAAAAAAATAAAAAATATTGCAGAAATAACTGTTCAGAGCAGAAAAATATGATATAATGCATATGAAACCTGCTGTAAACAGGCAAAACGGGCATAACAAAAAGACCG